>JBARRP010000162.1:0-15724 GCA_049644285.1 Candidatus Acidiferrales bacterium
GCTAGCGCCAGAGTAACTCGGCCTCTTTCACCACGCGGCTGTCCGCAACGCTACTGCAACTCGACCCCATTTTCATCCTTCGTTGTGGTTCTGAGAGAACCATGACCTACTCGTAGCGCAGCGCTTCAATCGGATCTAACCGCGCTGCTTTCTGGGCAGGGTAAAAGCCAAAGAATATTCCCGTGGCGACGGAGAAAATAACCGCGGTGAAAATCGCGATCGCCGGTACCGCTGTCGGCCATTTGAAGAAAGTCGAAAATAACTGAGCTCCGACGATTCCCACAAGCACGCCGGCGGCTCCCCCGATCAGGCTGAGGACGACCGCTTCACTCAGGAATTGTAACTGCACGTCCTGCTCTGTTGCCCCCACTGCCAGCCGGACGCCGATTTCGCGAGTCCGCTCCGTCACCGAAACCAGCATAATGTTCATGATCCCGAGGCCCCCGACCAGGAGGGACACCGAGGCGATACTCGCGAGCATGATGGTGAATGTTTTGCTGGTCTCTTCTTGCGCGATCAGGAGATCTTCCGGACTGCGGATATTGAAATCATCTTCTTCATCGGGGCGGAGGCGGTGGCGCTGGTGGAGCAGCCGGGTAATCGCCTCGTGCGCTGGCCGCACGGCTTCGGGTGAAATCGCGGAACAGAAAATATCGTCAAGCCATTCAACCCCGCTGATTTTATGCATCACGGTCGTGTAGGGCATGATCAGGAAGTCGTCCTGGTCGCGCCCGTTGGCCGCAAGCCCCTTGGGCTGGAACGTCCCAATCACCTGGCAGGGCAAGCCGCCGACTCGGATCGTTTTCCCGATCGGATCCTCCCCGCCAAAGAGCTCTTGGATTACCGTCTGACCGAGAATGCAGACGTTTGTCGCTGCCTCGACATCCAATTGGGTAAATGCCGTGCCCTCGGCGACGGCCCACTTTCTTACGCTCAGGAATTCGGGTGAGACGCCCCGAAACTGTGTGTTCCAATTCGCATTGCCATAAACGACCTGGATCGAGCCGTCGACATTCGGCGAATACGCCTTGATATACGGAACGGAGCGAAGAATGGCCTCGGCATCGTCGAGCGTCAGAGACTTGGTTCCTCTTGTTCCCGTTCGCACGCCGTTGACGTTTCTTGCTCCGGCCTCGATCCACACCATGTTGTCGCCCAGGCTTTCCAGTTGCGCTCGGATCTGCATCGAGCCACCTTCACCAATGGCAACGGCGCAAATCACCGCCGCGATCCCGATGGTGATTCCGAGGATCGTCAGAATCGTACGAATCCTGTGCCGGACGATCGCTTGAAGCGCCATCCGGAGCACTTCCGCAAAATTCATGTCTTAATCCTTCAACCATACATACTTTACCTCTCCATCTGCCGCCGCGCAGCAAAAATGAATCCACGCCCCCGCAAACACTCCCTCGGAGGGCGCGGCGCAGCAACGCCAAGTATCATTTAAGTACAGAAGGACCTTGGTGAGCTTGACGCCAGCCTGCAGCTAACTCAGTCTGGTAAAGCGCGCAGCTACCTAGGCGGGAATTCAGCACATCCTGTAATCGCTGCGCAATCCCAAGACTCTGGCGATCCCATTAGGGCTGAGCGCGGCTAAATCGACCTTCCAGATGCTACGACGCAGGATATTGCCGCCGGGGAAGCGAACTGTGGCGCTGTCGAAGCGCCTTGCCCCAATCGTTTTTGCCTGGCTGATTTTCTTCGCGGCACTTCCTCTTCGCGCTCAATCTGAGAGTCCCGAGAGCCTTAGCCCCGTCCCGATCCTGACTGGGAGCGCGGCCTTCATCACCACATTTGACGGAGGGAATCCGCATTTGGGTCCGAACGTCTCGCCGGTGGTGCTGTTGCCGATGGGAGAGCGGTGGCTGGTCGAGTCGAGAGGGGCTTTCGAGTCGGATCTTTCACAGCCGCCGGGAAGCAGCGCATTCAAGGGAAAGGTCACGAAGGCGGTCGAGTATCTGCAGCTCGACTATAGCGCGAACCCATACCTGACGGTAACCGTCGGGAGGTTCCTGACCCCGTTTGGAGTTTTCAACGAACGCCTCTATCCGGCGTGGATACGAAACCTCCAGACCGACCCGCTGATCTTGCCGATCGGCATCGGGCCGAGCAGCGCGAGCACCGGGGCAATGTTGCGCGGCGGATTCGAGGCTCGCCCACGGGTCAACATCAACTATGCCGTGTATTTCTCGACGCGCAGCAGCGTTAATGTGCTGGATTCGGATCGTCTGGCGGGCGCGCGCGTCGGCGTATTTCTTCCCGGACCGCGGCTCGAGATCGGCGGGTCCTTTCAGCATTTGTTGCAGCAAGAGCGGTCGAACTTGTTTGGATTTCACTATTCCTGGCAACCTCAGTTCCTGCCCCTGGATATCCGCGGAGAAAATGCGCGTGCGAAGCGAGGGAGCGGCTACTGGGTTGAATCCGCCTACCGTCTCAGTCAGATCCCGGTCGGACAAAGCGTGCTGCGCCACACGCAACTCGTGGCCCGCATGCAGCAGTTCTACACCGGCGACTTGGCAAGCGACTTGCTGCCCGCCGTGAACACCAGGGACTTCGAGTTCGGCGTCAATTATTACTTCCGCGACGGCCTGAAGGGCACTTCGAGTTACGGCCGGCAATTCAGCTCCGCGGGAAACACAAACATCTGGACACTCGGAATCACGTACCGTTTTGCCGTTGCTCTCGGACACGGAGACACCAACTGATGAAGCGCCGACGAATTCACGCCGGGCTGCTTGCGCTGGCAATGGGCGTGGCACTCTGGGCCGCCGCGCAAGAGCCGACAAAGGCGGTCAGCGACCCGAAGCCGCCCTCGGCGACGGTCAATTCCCGGACTGATGCGGTGTCACGCATCGAGGGCGAAAAGAGATTTCGCGCAAACTGCGGCCGGTGCCACCAGGCCCCTCACAAGTTCCCACCTCGGATGATGGCCACAATCGTGCGCCATATGCGAGTCCGCGCAACGCTCACCGATGAAGATATGAAGCCCATTCTTAAATACATGACCGACTAACCATGCCGAAGGCTTGTGCCACGCTTTGGACAAAGAATCACTCGCTTATGGCCGGTGTGATCCTCGCTTGTTCTTCGCAAGCTGTGCCTCTTCTCGCTCAGCCTGAACCCCGCGTGATTGAAGTCCTTGCGGATCACGACAGCCGCTTCAAGATCGCAGGACAGAGGGAACCAACGATTCAGGTGAAGGCAGGTGAGGAGATCCGGCTGCGCATCACGGCGAAGAAAGCGCAAAGCCGAAACCGGGAGGGATCCGTGCACGGCTTCGCGTTGTTGCGGGTGAAAGACCGGTCGGTCGTTTCGGGTTGGGACCTGTCGCTGAAGCCTGGAACCCAGGAATTCACGTTGACGGCGCCCAGCGAGGCCGGCGAGTATGTTGTCGTTTGCACCGTTATATGCAGCGAAGATCACGAACAAATGCACATGAAGTTTATCGTTGAGCCCTGAGGACAGGGGGCTTGGATTTTCGAAACTTACTGAACAAGTGGCGCGGAGAAAAGGTCAAGATGAAACGCTTGATTTCCTGGAAAGTGAAGCTGATTTTCGTGATCGCGCTTTGCGCCATCGGCAGCGGCGCGCAGACGGAGGTGTTCAAAGGAGAAATCGCGGATTCGCAGTGCGCGCTGAATGTTCATTCGCTGAGCCGATCGCACAAAGAAATGCTGAAGTCGAAAAACATGGGAAGCACCGCCGCGGATTGCGCTCGCTACTGCGTCAAGAACTTGGGAGGCGCGTTTGTGCTACAGCTAAAGGACAAAGTCTACCGGCTCGATAACCAGGAACTGGCGGAGAAAAATGCCGGGCAGAAGGTCAAAGTGACCGGAACCCTCGATCCCAAGACGAATACGATTCACATCATCTCAATCGGTATTCTTCCGTAACGTAGCCTCGCGGCCTCAGCCGGCGCGTCTCAGGCAGAGGAAATCCGATAATGTCCGTTACATGTAGGCATTCTCTTGGGAGGAAACCCTCGCAGCCTAAGGGCTCGCTGAGCAGTTCGCGGGAAGCGTCACCGTCTGAGTGGGGAAAATCAAATCCGGGTTCTGAAGCTGGGGATTCGCTTTCGCGATGCAGCTCCAGGCTTTGCCGTCACCGAATTGCGCCTGGGCCAGCTTCCACAGCGAATCACCGCGTTCGACTCGGACGCGCTTGGCCGCCTGCGAGGCCGGTGCTTTGTCCGGCAAACGAACCCACGCTCCCACTCGAAGACGCGTGGGGTCGGTCACCTGGGGGTTGATCGCCGCCAGCAGCAGCCAGTCCGTGCCGCGACCCAGATGTTCCTTTGCAAGTCTCCACAGGGTGTCGCCCGGCTGGACGGGTATGCGCGTGCCGCTGAAGAGCTCCTCGCCGCGCGTCGCCTTGTCTGAGTGTGGTCTGGGCCTCATAAACCGGGGTGGCCCGGGTGGGGGAGCGGTGCGCACCGGGGGCCGCGAAAATGCCGGATACGCTAGTGCCGGCGCGCCCATCTCAGGCGGTGGTGCTTTCGCCTGGGGCTCGAGTTTCTCACGAGCTTGCCGAAGCATGCGATAGCGCCGGGCAATATCACCGAGGGGCAGCGCACCCGTCTCCCGTTCACTGCGGGCAACTGCCGCGGCGGGCTCGCTCGCCGCTGGTGTTGCCTTCTTCTGCGCCTCCTGGACGCGCTTGCGATCTTCCCGCAGGAGGATTTGCGGCCGCGCGAGATCTTCGTTGGTGTAAACGTGCGTGGCAGGACGCGCCTGATTCTGCTTGCGTTCGCGTTCCTGGCGCGCGACCTCGCCGAGGCTCTGGGAATGAACGGGCGCGGCCAGCAGCAGCGGGAGGAGGCACAACAGCCACGACAGCCGCGAGCGGCCGTTCCTTGCGGGGCAGTTATTACGAGCGGGCAGCATGCCTCTGAGCTACTTGATTTGCTAATGCTAGACCAAGGCGGCGTCAGCGGCGGACTCGGATCAAGTAAAGAGTTCGAATCAGTAACGAGCCAGGACGTGGTGAAGCGCGAGAGACCTCCTTAGACGGTTGCGGCGTCTGCCGGAGCCTGGGTTGACTGAACAACGGACCTCACCTTTATCAGTTTGTGGATCTCATGGGCTCCTTATTCCCCTGGCCCAAAACTATCCCTTTGGCCAACTGACTTTATCTTATCGCTGGAGTAACTTTCTCGCGCAGTTACCCAGCCCGACGCGAGCCCAAAGGCTATGGCTCCGCCAAATCGCCAGGCTTCCGACGGGTCCAAACAGTAGAAGCTAGGAGGGTAAATGCGCAAGAGGAAAGAATCGGTTCCCACAAACAGGCGCAAATTCCTTGGCGTGGTGGGAGGCGCAACCGCAGCGGCGGTGGTGACAAATGTAGTAGGTTTGCCCGCGCTGTCGGTTTTGACCGAGCCAGGCGCTCGTGCCGCTGATATCGGGCCGCAAGGGGGGCGCGCGCGCGCCGAGCGGGCCGAAGAGATTCGCGACCGCGTTGCGGAGGCCGAAAGCAATGTAGAAATTCCGCACCATCCGGATAACGGCGACGAGGCGCGATATGCCAATAAGATCGGCAACTACTCCAAGAACCTGAAACACGACCCAGGTACCGGCGAAGTGGACTCGAATGCGTACGAAGCTCTCCTCGCGGCCCTTTCCAGCGGCCGGTTTCTCGACTTCGAAGCTTTAGCAACGAACGGCCAGTTCGGTTGCGCCGACCCGACACGCCAACGCCGCTTAGTCAATCCGGAAGCAGGCTACGCATTCGATCTGGAAGGGACCGATTCTCACCAACTAGCGCTTCCCCCGGCGCCAGCCTTTGCCAGCGCGCAAGAAGCGGGTGAGATGGTCGAACTGTACTGGATGGCTTTGCTGCGCGATGTCAACTTCACAGACTATGGCAACAGTTCAGCGGCGCAGGCGGCAGCAGATGACTTGTCGAATCTTTCCGATTTTCGGGGGCCAAGAATTGGCGGTCGCGTCACGCCACAGACGTTGTTCCGCGACAATTATCCCGGCTGCACCATCGGGCCGTGTGTCTCGCAATTCCTGTTGCAGCCTGTGGGTTTCGGGGCGCAGCGTGTTGATACGCGGATTCAAACTGTTTCACGAAATGCTGACTACATGAGTGATTTCACGGCCTGGCTGGATGTGCAGAATGGCTGTAACACCCTTCCGATACCGGTGACCGCTAACCTTGTGTATTGCCGTAATGGGCGCGACCTCGGCCAATACGTCCACATCGACGCGCTCTTCCAGGCGTATTTTGTTGCCTGCCTGAACCTGCTCGGCAACGGGTATCTCGCCAACGCAGGCAATCCGTATGGCCGCGTTGTGGATGGCGGCGCCGGCAGGCCGCGAAATCCGGCACTTGACCCCAACGGCTCTGTCGCTCAGGTGGGTTTCGGCACGTTTGGAGGACCGGCCATTTTGACGTCGGTCTGCGAATGTGCTACCCGGGCGCTCAAAGACGTGTGGTATCAGAAGTGGCTGGTTCATCGCCGCCTCCGGCCGGAGGAGTTCGGTGGACGCGTCGAAGTTCAGCGACTCGGCCGCCGGAGCTACCCGATTCACCCGGACCTCACGAAGAAGTCAAATGTCCTCAGCTCCATCCTTAGCCAATTTGGGAGCTACCTCTTGCCGATGGCTTTTCCGGAGGGATCCCCAATGCATCCCTCGTACGGGGCTGGGCATGCGACAGTGGCCGGTGCGGCCGTCACGATGTTGAAGGCACTTTTTGACGAAACCCAGGTGATCCGGAATCCGATGGTGCCAAATCCCGCCGACGAAGGACAAACGTTGATTCCCTACGTGGCCCCATCGGGCGAGCCGCCTCTGACCGTGGGTGGCGAGTTGAACAAGCTCGCGTCCAATGTCTCGCAGGGGCGCAACATCGCTGGAGTCCACTGGCGCAGCGACGCGACCGCGTCGAACGAGCTCGGAGAAGCCGCCGCGATCAGTATTCTCAGAGATATGAGACGCACCTACAACGAGCCATTCAATGGCTTCACCTTTACGAAGTTCGACGGAACTACCACTACCGTCTGACGATTCCTGGGACGTACAGCACACCTCGATGTGACGCGTTATTCTGCTCGAAAAGGCGCTCACCAGGTTTTCGCATAGCTCCCCCACGCGCAAAGCGCTCTCGGCGAATTACACGACATGGCTTGACGCCACAGGCAGCCCGGCGTAACCTCCCGCGTACCGTTCCGTGGCGAACGGAACCACCCAGGAAAACATCGGAGGAGGCGACACATGAAGCGACTGTTCCCAATTTTCATGGTTATCGTGATGGCATCGGTTGCCGGGAGGCTGTTGTTGGCTCAGAGTGATCCCCATGTGGGAACCTGGAAGCTTAACCTTGCAAAATCGAAGTACGATCCGGGTCCACCACCGCAGAGTCTGATGCGCACGTGGGAGCCCTCCGGGAAAGTCAGCGTCGAGGGCGTCAGCGGAGCTGGAAAGCCCACGGCCTACGGGTACACCGTCAAAGGTGATGGCAAAGATTACCCCACAACCGGGGCCATCCCGAACGGGGCAGACACCATCGCCACCAAGCGAATCGACGCCAACACGTTCGAAGCAGCTTTCAAGAGGGGCGGTAAACAGGTTGAGACGGTGACGTTCGCAGTCTCCAAAGACGGAAAGGTCCTGACCATCTTGGCAAAAGGAACCAACCCGAACGGCCAGCCCTTTGATAATCTGACCGTCTGGGACAAGCAGTAGAGGCATCCGCAGCAGAAAACGCAGCTCACATATTGCGCGCGGACGAAAAGTCATGGTCTACGCGGGAGCCTGATCGAGGGTCTTACGACTTGAATTGACAGGCCCAGGCTGATTCTCTGACGCGCCAATATGGGGAGTGTGCGCTGAAATCTGACAACACTCGCTCGTGGGAAGCGAAAACACAACGATGACAGGGTTGGATTCCGGAGACATCGCCAGAGTCCTCAAACGCTTGTTCAAAGAAGCTGAGGACGACGAGCAGAATCGTGTTCGCGGGAGCACAGAGATAGAGGAGTCTAGCCGGGAGAACTCGTACCTATCTGTCTCCCCAGCTAGCGGTCGGCTTCTGTACATCCTTGCGAGAACCTGCCGGCGGATCGTCGAGTTCGGAACCTCTTTTGGCATTTCAACTATTCACTTGGCTGCTGCTGCACGAGAGAACGGTCACGGGAGTCGCGTGCTATCGACAGAGCTGGTTCCAAAGAAAGCCCAAAGGGCTCGCGAGAATCTCAGCGACGCGGGACTATCGGGATATGCCGATATTCTGGAGGGCGACGCCGTGGCAATTCTCCAGAATATCGATTTCTACATCGATATGTTATTTCTGGACGGCCGGAGGGATCTCTACCTTCCGGTCCTGAAATTGGCAGAGAGCCGTCTCCGGAAAGGAGCGATCGTCGTTGCGGACGACGTCAGGAAATTCCCGGAAGAGTTGAAGTCTTATCTGGCATACGTGCGAAATCCGGAATCTGGATGCATTTCCGTCGAGCTCCCGGTGGACGACGGGTTGGAACTTTCGTTGAGAGGTTAGAGCTCCGAGGACAAACCCTCTTGGCGGGCCTGCGTTGATCCGAACAACCGGCCTTCCCGATCTCAGCGCGACGCTCGAGCCAGAGACTCGATGAAGGCGCGACTTTTCATGCTCTTGGTTGCACGCTCCCGTCTCGCCGCTTCGCTCCGACTCTCCGATGGTTTGGAGTAGAACAATTCCCATGGGCCGCGATTTTTGATTGATGTAGGATCCGGAGTGTTAAGGATTTCTTGACCGTGTAGGCGGGCGGCGGCTATGATGATTTTAGTTGTTTTTTTCCTTGCCGTGGGCCTGTAGCTCAGGTGGTTAGAGCGCACCCCTGATAAGGGTGAGGTCGGTTGTTCGAGTCAACCCAGGCCCACCAACCTTGGTTCGAGATGCCTTTCCACGTTTACATCCTGCGGAGCCAGTCGACACGGCGCTATTACGTCGGCCATACCGAAAACTTGGTGAAGCGCATCTTCGAGCACAATAACAATCGCACTCCATCAATCAGGAATCGCGGGCCTTGGGAACTCGTGTACTCTGAACAGTACGCTACACGCGCAGAAGCTGCTGGGCGTGAACGGAAAATCAAAGGGATGAAGAGCCATAAGTGGATTGAGCGCGTGGCTAGAGCGTCCCGATGAAGTGAATCGGGAAGGTCGGTTGTTCGAGTCAATCCCCTGTTTTTTGCCAATTTGAAATTGGCCAGGCGTGATGCCGGGCTCGGCCAACGCTTCAAGCTCGAAATCGCATCTTAGAGAACAGAACTGATTTCAGGGCGCCCTGAGCACTTGACAGACATGGGCGGTCCGAATAAAGTGCGTGCGGGAATCCCCATCTCTTCTTCGAGTTCCTTCCCGATGCGAGATTAGCGAAGTGGGAAGGAATCTTCGTGGAGGATCCAATGAAAAAGTCGCTCAAGTTCGTGTTGACGTTTCTGATTCTTACCGTAGCATTGGCGGCGGTGGCGCCGCTTAAGGCGCAACAGCAGAATCCTTCGGCCACGGTTCCCGTGCGGATGGTCGTGACAGTGCTGGGCAGGAATTATTCGTCACCGCCAACGGTCAGTCGAGACGATGTGCGGGTGTTCGAGGGCAAAGAGCAACTTACCGTAAGCGAATGGACTCCTGCGCGGGGCCCGCAGGGGAGTCTCGATTTTGCGGTCATGATTGACGAGAACACAAATACAAACCTCGGGCTGCAATTGGCCGACATCGGCGATTTCATCAAGGAATTGCCTTCCACTGCCCGCGCCGGCGTCTTTTACGCCAGCAACGCCACGGCACAAGTTGCCTCCGATTTTACCGCCGACCACGCGGCAGCCGCAAAAGCCCTGCGTTTGCCCTTGGGCAACGTCGGCGCCTATTCCAGCATTTATCTATCGCTGATGGACCTGATCAAGCGCTGGCCGGCCGCCAGCAACCGCCGCGAAATGTTGGTGGTGTCCGATGGGATTGATCGTTTCCGCGGGGATCCGTTCAGCCCCGACGTTCAATCCACCGTGGAACAGGCGCAGAAGGCGGGAATCATGATCCACACCATCTATGCCACCGGCGTCGGACGGTTTAGCCGAAATCTTTTTCGCCTCAATTATGGCCAGAGCAACCTCGCTCAGATTGCGGATGAAACGGGCGGCGAAGCCTTCTTCCAGGGAACGTATACCCCGATTGACTACATGCCGTATCTCAAGAACTTGCAAATGGTGCTGAATAATCAGTACCTCCTGACGTTCCTGGCGAAGCCGGGCAAGAAGGCCGAACTCAAAAAGTTCCGGGTGCGCACGGAACTGAAGGATGCGGAGATTTCCGCTGCGGACGCCGCTCTTGTGCCCGCCGCAGAGTAGGACTTCACGGACAGCGCGGAACTCACGACGGAGGAAGATGGGAGCCATGAAGGCCGCGATTTCGATCGGTCTTCTTCTCGCTCTTTCCTTGACATTGCTGGCCGCGCAAGTGCAGAGCCCCGAAGCGACGCCCGCGCAACCGCAACCGATTGGTTCCTCGGCAATCTGGCAGCCGGCCAAGAGCCTCCTGAATTCGGTGAAGAAGGAATGCAGCCAGGCTCAGTATCCGAATTTCGATGACTGTTTTGTAGCGCAGATGGAGAAGAACGGCGCGCCGGCGGACGCGGTCGCGTTCGCCCGGCTGATCGGCGGCGGCTTTATGCGCGATTTCCGCAAAGCAGGACGCGTGGATATCGCTTACATTTCCTATCCGTTCCGCGCGAATGCCAATCAAGCGTGCCTGTTGGTAAACGGCGATCCGAACGTCGTCGATGTGGACGACTCGAAGCTGTGGCCGCAAGAGCTCCTGGCAAAGGATCCAACTTACACGGCACTTGCCAAGAAGTATCCCAAAATCAGCGTCTGGCCAGGCGGTCGCAGCGGCACGGCCTATCCGAAGGCAACAGCTCTTTCCACGGGCGGGCAAAATTTTATCGTGAGCTACTACCTTCAGAATGGCTGCCTCTCCTGCGCTCGCGTCGGAACCGCGAGTTTTGGATTCCACTTCGATATCTCGGGGAAATTTGCTGGCACCAAGCTGGCCGGTGTCCAAGCGGGCTCTGCGGACCCGAGTTCGAGCGGATACTGAGACCCCTAGGCCCGCAGGACTTGCCCAGCTTGAGTTTGGGAAGCGTGCCAAAGATTGACGCGCCTTTAACAAACACTTCACACTCGATTCACCCACGTAACTTTTCGTTCCGCTAGAGTGCGCAACGCAAATCCACAGGGAGGATTGCGAATGCGCGTTCCAAAGGCACTTCTGTCGTTTACGTTGACTCTCTCAATGCTGGCCCTGCCGCTGGCTGGCGGCGCGAATCAAAACGAAATCACCGAGACGGGTCGTACCGTCAAGCACATCTTGCTGATCAGCGTGGACGGCATGCATGCGCTCGACCTCACGAATTATGTTGCCACGCATCCCGGTTCGACGCTGGCGTTATTGAGCCAGCACGGCAACACCTACACGAATGATTCCGCTTCCCTGCCCACGGACTCGTTTCCCGGCTTGGCAGCTCTGATGACCGGCGGCTCGCCAATTACAGTGGGCTTCTGGTATGACGACACATACAATCGCAAGCTTTCACCACCACGCCACACGGACGGACTAGGTAATCCGGGCGGAAACTGCCCCGGCACCATCGGCACAATCGTCGCCTATGATGAGGCGATCGACTTCGATCTAACTGAACTCGACGGAGATGGCGGGATTAATCCGGATTTCCTGCCGCGCGATCCAAATAACAATTGCGCGCCCGTCCTGCCGCATCACTACCTCCGCGTGAACACCATCTTTGAAGTTGTGAAAACGCATGACGGCCGCACCGCGTGGACCGACAAGCATCCATCCTACGAGTGGACGAGTGGGCCGAGTGGCTTGGGCGTCGACGACTTCTACGGGCCCGAAATCAACTCGATCCCGGTTGCTTTGCCTCAGTTTAAGGGCTGCGATCCAGTGCCGTTTAAAGATCCAACACCCGACGATGGCTGGACCACCGACCTCAAGAACATTCAGTGCTACGACTCGCTGCACGTTCTGGCGGTCCTCAACCAGATTGACGGGTTCACGCACGACCGTTCGAGGAAAGTCGGCGTGCCCACTGTCTTCGGTACGAACTTCCAGGCCGTCAGCCTCGGGCAGAAGTTGGCAGGCAGTGGTTACAAGGATGTCCTAGGGACTCCCACACCGGGCCTGGCGAGCGAGCTCGACTTTGTCGATAACTCGCTTGGAAGGATGGTCGCGGAGTTGAAAAAGGAGAAACTCTACGACTCGACACTGATCATCATTGGGGCAAAGCACGGCCAGTCGCCTATCGATATCCAGAAACGCCGCGGCATTGGCGGGCGGCCAGCCCGCGACACTGATCGGCTCGGCGGATGTATTCGACATCTCCGACGACGGCTCGCTTATCTGGCTCTCTGATCCGTCACAGACCGCGCGCGTGGTTGCCGACCTCAGTGAACCCGCAAGCGAGGAGGCGTTGGGCATTCAGGAACTCTTCGCGCTCCAGTTGCTCGCGGAGAAGTTCGACGTTCCCGGCTCGGGAGCTGGACAGGACCCGCGCACACCAGACATCATCCTGAAAGTGAACACCGGCGTCATTTTTACCAAGGGCTCGAAGATCGCAGAGCATGGCGGGTTGAACGAGGATGATTACCACATCGCTCTATTGGTTTCGCTGCCCGGCATGGAAGCCAAAACCATAAAGACGCCAACAACAAACCAGCAGGTCGCGCCGACCATCCTCAAGGTGCTCGGCCTCGATCCGAACGAGTTGCAGGCTGTGCAGAAAGAAGAGACGCAGGTCCTACCGTTCCTGTTCACCGACGAACCGGAGACGCCGGCGCCAGCGCCAGCGCCAGCGCCTCAAAATTAACGCCAGGCAAACAAAAAAGCCCGGCCCGACTGGAATCGGACCGGGCTTTGCGTTTGTCTATAAGCTCTTTGACGGGCGACGCAAGCGTCGCGGCTACGATCGCGCAAACAATCGTGCGGCGTATCGGATAAAACCTGCCAGAACCCGTGCGGCTTTGAGAAAACCCTTCCACCGCTTGCGCGGTCTCAGGGCAAGCCGAACGTCCCGGTCGTGAGAGCGGGATGGGCAGCCCTCGCCTGTGTACCACGCAGGCTATGCTGCCGGTTTCTTTAGAAAGGAGGTGATCCAGCCGCAGGTTCTCCTACGGCTACCTTGTTACGACTTCACCCCAATCATGAGTCATACCTTGGGCGCCTGCCTCCTTGCGGTTGGCTCGGCGACTTCTAGTACAGCTCACTTTCGTGATGTGACGGGCGGTGTGTACAAGGCCCGGGAACGTATTCACGGCGCCGTTCTGATGCGCCATTACTAGCGATTCCGGCTTCATGCAGTCGAGTTGCAGACTGCAATCCGAACTGAGCGCGCTTTTTTGCGATTAGCTCCCCCTCGCGGGCTCGCGACGCTTTGTAGCGCGCATTGTAACACGTGTGTGGCCCTGGACATAAAGGCCATGCTGACTTGACCTCATCCCCACCTTCCTCTCCGTTATCCGGAGCAGTCCTCGTAGAGTTCCCCCTTGCGGGTGGCAACTACGAGTAAGGGTTGCGCTCGTTGCGGGACTTAACCCAACACCTCACGGCACGAGCTGACGACAGCCATGCAGCACCTCTACACCGGTCCCTTGCGGGAAGTCCCTATTTCTAGAGATGGTCCGGTGCGGTTCAAGCCCAGGTAAGGTTCTTCGCGTTGCGTCGAATTGAACCACATGTTCCACCGCTTGTGCGGGCCCCCGTCAATTCCTTTGAGTTTCAGCCTTGCGACCGTACTCCCCAGGCGCAGGACTTAACGCGTTAGCTCCGGCACGAGCCCCGTACAGGGCCCACGCCCAGTCCTGATCGTTTAGGGCTAGGACTACCAGGGTATCTAATCCTGTTTGCTCCCCTAGCTTTCGTCCCTCAGCGTCAGTTGCGATCCAGCGAGCCGCTTTCGCCTCGGATGTTCCTGCAGATATCTACGCATTTCACCGCTACACCTGCAATTCCACTCGCCTCTCTCGCACTCGAGCACAGCAGTTTCGGCAGCAGCCTCTGAGTTAAGCCCAGAGATTTCACTACCGACTTGCCACACCGCCTACGGACCCTTTACGCCCAGTAATTCCGAGCAACGCTGGCCCCCTACGTTTTACCGCGGCTGCTGGCACGTAGTTAGCCGGGGCTTCTTATACCCGTACCGTCAGACCCTTGCGGGCTTTCGTCCGGGTCGAAAGGGGTTTACACTCCGAGAAGCTTCATCCCCCACGCGGCGTTGCTGCGTCAGGCTTTCGCCCATTGCGCAAGATTCCCCACTGCTGCCTCCCGTAGGAGTCTGGACCGTGTCTCAGTTCCAGTGTGGCCGGCCAACCTCTCAGTCCGGCTACCGATCATTGCCTTGGTGAGCCATTACCTCGCCAACAAGCTAATCGGCCGCGGGTCCCTCTTCTCGCGCCCTTGCGGGCTTTGATTTCAACAGCAGGCGCCATCGAAATGTTATGCGGTATTAGCCCGCCTTTCGGCGGGTTATCCCCCACATGAAGGAAGGTTACCCACGTGTTACGCACCCGTTCGCCACGCGCCCGTCCCCTGTATTGCTACAGGAAATTGCGCGTTCGACTTGCATGTGTTAAGCACGCCGCCAGCGTTCGCTCTGAGCCAGGATCAAACTCTCATTTGAAACTGGTGTTCCGCCCGCTCTGCTTTACGATTTTCATCGCGTCAGAGCGATCGGATACGAACTTATATCGCTCGGTTTTTCTCAAATTCCCTTCGTCCGTCGAAACGGACGTAGAGATGCTCTGCACAAAAACTGTGCAGCGCAAAACCAAACGGGTTCTGGCATGTTCTATCCGATTGTCAAAGAGCTGGACTTCCTGGCCCGCAGGAAGGAGTACAGACAAACAGAAATGCTACGGGAAACGCGGCAAACTGTCAAGGACAACCGGTGCGTGGGGAACAGACTTTTGCTCTGAACCATCAGTTCACGCGTACAGAGATCGCCCTACCGCCCGACCGAGCTTGCTGACCCAACTGTGTTTTTCTGAAATTACGTCTCACCACGGTTCTGCGACCTATAAATCGCCGCTCCTATCTCCTCTCGAGACGTTCACAATGTTCACAACGTTCACGACCGTCGCCCGCGAAGCGGTCCGCTACCGCTTGCTATCTCGCCCTGCTCCTCACACTTTGCCTCCCTTAGCAAAGCTGTTAGTTGGATCGGACCCACCCCGCCGGACGCCCAAACAGGTCAATCTTGCAGCTCTCCGAAATTACCAAGTCCTTTCTCTTCAGTAAGTTCATTGAGTTCGTTTTGTAATTTTCGCTTTTGCTGCGTAGGTAGCCGCGGCGCGCCGAGTGTGCTTTTTCTTCGCTAGAAGATCGCCAAGCTGGTGAGAGTCAAAAGGGAATCCCGGTACTTTTCGAATGGCTGAGCCCGAGCTACTCGAAGGCATCCTTGACAACGCGTACGACGCTCACAATATGCACCTGCGATGTCACACTTCTGACCCAGCGGTTGAAGTGGCTTCTTGTCTTAGCCGTATTATTTGCACACAGTTGTGGTAAATTCTTGACCCGAGAATAACTGTTACAGTAACTAGTTGCTAGTTTCGCTTTTTATTCGTCAGCCGCCCAAAGTTTCGAACTCGATTCGCAGATCTGTTTCCTCAGTTTCCCGAATTTCCTCAATAAGCCCTTTGAGCTCGGGGGTGATTCGGATGCTCAAGAAATCT
>JBARRP010000163.1:0-70436 GCA_049644285.1 Candidatus Acidiferrales bacterium
GGCGATTCTGCTCCAACGTCTCGGTCTCGAGCTCCCCGCCTCGCTGGAAATGACCTGAGCGTAGTGAAGACTGGGCATGTCCCCATTGAAAATACAGGGCTTATTCGTAAAACTGCGGAAGATGGGCTAACTTTGCTTCCGCACAAGCAAGGGGTCATGTATGCCGGAACTGAGCCAGTGTTCGTCCTGTCTGCCGGGTTGCACGGCAACTGTGCCGCCGGAACTTGAAGCGCAGCACCTTTGCGTGCTGCACTTTATTCTGAGCATAGAACGCGCGTGCGCGGGGATGCGCCGCGAAACCGCTCTGGGAAAGGTCGGCCCGACGCGCCAAACAGAGATTGAAGACTATGTGAGGGCAACTGCAATGAAGCTATCCCGCGTCGCCACAGGTAGCGTGCGCTTGCCCGACGAGCTGAAGAGGCGCGTTCTCAGCACCTTGCTGACCCTGATGAACCTCCAAGAGAGCCTCGACCGCTCCGTGAACCGCTGGGTGCCTGAACTGCGATCCCCAGCCGCGGCGCTCGGTTAGTCCGAAGCAGACGATAATGGCGGCCTACGTTCTGAAGTGTGAAGGGTGTGGCGGCTACCAACCTTTCTTGATTCACGGGGCCGAACCCGCAGAAGCCGAGAATACGGAACCCATCGAACGGTACTGTCCCACTTGCCACAGAAGTAGAAACTGGACGAGTGGTTTCCCAGAGCGGCGTGGCGGGCACGATCGCAGAAGCGACTTCCCCCGACGGGAAAAGGAATAACTCTCGCACCCCGGGCCTGTTCTCCACGCATTTCAAGCTGGCGGCTGAGGTCGCGGATAAGCTATAGCTCCTATCGCCCGCCACAATCAGGACCAGCATCGGCTTCGACTACACGCTCACAAGCGAGAGGCGAGGAAATGCTGCTCGATAAAGGCGTTCGTCCAGGGTCATAAGGCGGTACCCCATGTGGAGAGCGTGAGCGCCGACTAAGAAATCAGCCAGAATACGGCGCGGTCCTGAGTCGCGTTGCTTTCGCCTGCCGGCGGCGTAGATCCGAAATGCCCAGCCAGCGGTTCGCCAGATGACTTCGTTCAGATCCCAGTCTACCGAGATTCCGGTCTCCCGGCAGAATAAGTCGAGAAATGACTCACTGCGGCCGGGAGAGGCCAGTAGTTCTGCGAAGACAGGCGCAGCGATGACCAACCCGCCGCGTCCCAGTGCGGCATCTAGGGCCGAATGTGCAAGGGTATTCAGTGTGTCGTCCTCGTTCCAAAGGGCGACAATGATGTTGGTATCGATCGCGGTGGTCATCGTCCGCGCAGCTTACGAGACCATCGGAGGACACCCTTGCGGCCGCGAGAAATCCCGGGAGTGCCGATGCCGCGAAACTTTTCAAATGGACTCCTTGTTCTCACGGGTCGAACCCGGACTCCGGAGCCGTCTTGCTCGAAGAGCAACTTGTCTCCCGGTCGAACGCCCAGGGTGCGGCGGATCTCGTGCGGCACCGTAATCTGTCCCTTACTCGTGATGCGCGCCTGCTTCTTCACAGAGAACCTCCTTTCCTTACTTTAACACAAAGCTCCTTACATTTGGACAGCGACCGTGCGAGCGATGCTGGGAAACTGCCACCTTGACACTCAGTCTGATTTGGTTTGGGTTAGTTCGTGGGTGAGGAGACTTTGACGTCGACGGGAGTGTACATCACCGGGATGGGCAGACCCTTCTTTTCGTACTCGGAGATGTCGGGTTCATGTTCGAGGGTGAGCCCGATGTCATCGAGGCCTTTCAGCAAGCACTTCCTCCGGAACGGGTCGATGGTGAAGGAATAATTGAGGCCGGCGTCGTCGGTGACGGTCTGGTTCTCCAGATCCACGGTCACGCGATACCCGGGAGTACGGTCGGTGCGCACGAAAAATTCGTTCATCTGCGCGTCGGTGAGCGTGACGGGCAGAATTCCGTTCTTGAAGCAATTGTTGTAGAAAATGTCGGCATAGCTGGGTGCGAGAATCACGCGGAAGCCGTAGTCGAGAATGGCCCAGGGAGCGTGTTCGCGGCTCGAGCCGCAGCCGAAATTGGCTCGCGCAATCAGAACCGTTGCGCCTTTGTAGCGCGGCTGATTCAAAACAAATTCGGGGTTCGGGACCTCGCCCGGCAGATAGCGCCAGTCATAGAAGAGTTTCCGGCCAAAGCCTTCTCGAGTGAGGGATTTGAGGAATTGCTTCGGCACCATCTGGTCCGTATCGACATTCACGCGGTCCATCGGGGCTACGAGTCCGGTGTGGTTAATGAAAGGCTGCATCGCTATTCTGCTCCGTCCACATCCCACTTCCGAATATCGACGAAGTGGCCTTCGATGGCGGCGGCGGCAGCCATCATCGGGCTGACCAAGTGAGTGCGGCTGCCTTTGCCCTGGCGGCCTTCAAAATTCCGATTGGACGTGCTGGCACTGCGCTCCCCGGGGGGCAGGACGTCATCGTTCATCCCGATGCACATGCTGCAACCCGCATCGCGCCATTCGAAGCCGGCATCACGAAAGATTTTATCGAGGCCTTCGGCTTCGGCTTGCGCCTTGACGCGGCGCGAGCCGGGAACGACGAGCGCCTGCTTCAGCGTGCGAGCGACGTGTTTTCCGGCGACGACGTGCGCGGCCACGCGAAGGTCTTCAATGCGCGAGTTGGTGCACGATCCGATGAAGACGCGATCAACCGGGATATCAACGATGGGCGTGCCCGGACGGAGGGCCATGTAGGTGAGCGCGGCCTCGGCCGCTTTGCGATCTACCGGATCGGGGAATGAGGCCGGATCGGGTACGCGCCCACTTACGTCCGTGACCATGCCGGGATTCGTGCCCCAGGTGACCTGGGGAGCGAGCTTTGAGGCCTCGAGGTCGATGACGGTGTCGAACTTTGCGGCGGAATCCGAAGCGAGCGATTTCCAGTGGTCGACCGCAACCTGAAAATCCTTGCCGCGTGGCACGAAGGGCCGGCCTTCGAGGTAGGTGAACGTGATCTCGTCCGGAGCAACCATGCCGGCACGGGCGCCGCCTTCAACCGACATGTTGCAGACGGTCATGCGGCCTTCCATGGAGAGGGCGCGAATGGCCTCGCCGCCGTATTCGATGACGTGGCCGTTTCCGCCGGCGATTCCGATTTTCCCGATGATGGCGAGGATGATGTCTTTGGCAGTGATGCCTTTCGGGCGCTTGCCATTCACACGGACCAGCATCGTCTTCGATTTGAACTGGGTGAGGCACTGGGTGGCGAGGACGTGTTCGATCTCGCTGGTGCCGATGCCGAAGGCGAGCGCGCCGACCGCGCCGTGAGTGGAAGTGTGGCTGTCGCCGCAGACGATGGTGAAGCCGGGCTGGGTGATGCCGAGTTCCGGGCCGATGATGTGGACGATGCCCTGATTCTTGCTGTGCATGTCAAACAAGGGAACGCCCGATTCGCGGCAGTTGCGTTCGAGGGCTTCGAACTGGCCGCGCGCGTCGGCGTCGAGGACGGGAAGCTCGCGGTTCTTCGTGGAGACGGAATGATCCATCACCGCGAAGGTAAGCTCGGGCTGGCGCACCCTGCGTCCGGCAGCTTTGAGCCCCGCGAACGCCTGAGGAGAAGTTCCTTCATGAATCAGGTGGCGGTCGATATAGATCAGGGCAGGCTTGCCGGGTTCTTCTCGAACAACATGTGCGGCCCAAATTTTTTCGTAGAGTGTGCGAGGCGCCATACGCGTTCAGACACATTGTAACAAGGTATTGCGAGTCCGCCAATCACTGGACTCGGAAAGCGGAGCTGCGCGTGACCTGTGCCCCGTGGTGGGAACGACGTGAAAGAGTGCGTTTTTGTTGCGGGTAGAACGAACCTCCGTCGTTTGTTTTCTGGGAGTTGGATCGAATTCTATTCGTTTTCGTGTTGTGAGTAGGATTCTCAAGGCTTCCTCGGAGTGTCTCGGGCCACGTGGGAGCTGGAGGCTAGGGGCCGCACGAGAGCGGCGACCAGTCACGCGCTCTCGACTCCGGTTCGCTGCTTCCGACACTTGGAGCCTCCCGTGTCCAGCATCCAACTTCTAGTTACCGAATTCAAGGGGGTGCATGTCGTAGAACAGAAGAGCAGAGGTTGGAGGTTGGAGGTTGGACGTTAGAGTTTCGAAAAGAAGTCAGATTGGAGCGCAGCAATGACGGACTCGGACGAGGCAAGACCGTTGAATCTACCTCACCATCACGAACTCGTCGTGGGCTTCGTTGTAAAGCAACTCATCCAGCAGGCATTTAACAGCGAACAGAGATGTAACAGCAAGATGCCGACACTCCAGGGCCGCGTGCCTCTTTCTCTCCGCATGAAATTCCCCCCTTGCGTGACTGTTGCGGTTGATCACAATGAATTACGAGAGAGCAACTCAGAAACGCCAACGGATTGGCCCTAGTGCCAATTGCGTTTACCCGACGCGTACACGCTTGGGAAAGCACTCATCTTGCCAACGTGTGGTCGTTGTCCCGAAAGGCTTCTCGAACCGAGGCTTATCCTACCGGCTCGGCCTTGACGGGCGGTCGTCTCTGGGGTACTAGCTCTAGGGAATTATTACCCTAACGTTCCTCGTGCTTGCTCAACCGGTTTGAAAAACACATTTGATCGGGATGGATCGGATTATTTGTGAAGTCCAACCCACTTGCAATCGGACGGGTAGTCGACCAAGTGGGCCGAAAAGCTTCCCTTTAGATCTGAGTTTATTAGCTGCCAACCTTTCTTGAAGGACCCTAAACCTTACACGTACCCGAGCCGGAGTCCCTCGTACCGCTCGCGACCAGCCTAACCGGAATCGCGTTCGTGCTCCGGCGCCGATTGAGGGCGTCTCAACGCTAGAGCTTCACCTTAAGTGCAGCTAACTTCCAAGTACTTCATTCCTTCTTGGGCTGTTCCTTCGTTTTGGCTTGGATCGCCGAAAGCCGGATAATTACGGCCGCAGCCGCATAACGCACCGGATCCTTATCGTCAGACATGGCGGGCTCGAGCGCAGAAATCACAGCAGGATCGCCGCGCTCTCCGAGCGCTTCAACAGCCGCCACGCGAACCGTCCAGCTCTTGTCTGAGACTGCATTCACCAGCGCCTTGCCGCTGTCTGGATCCGAATCCTTTGCAAGCGTCTTGGCTGCAGCGGCGCGCACGGGAGAAACGTCGTCTTTTATCAGCACCTTGAACGCGGAATACCCGATGCCGGCAAAGGGAACGAACCCAATCCCCTCCTCAAACCCAAATTGCGCCAACTGCTTGGGGTCCTTAAAACATATTCACCTGTTGCTCGACCAGGCCTTTCCCGGTCTTGCGCTCCCCGGTCAGGATCGCGTAATAGACTCATATCCCGAGTCATCTTTCAACGTCAGCAGGGATCGCGCTGCCGCCAGAACGACTGACGTGTCTTTGTCGGAAAGAGCCTCATTCAACTTCGGAATCGAACCCTTGGTGCCGATGTGACCCAGAGCTGTGGCGGCCGCCGAACGCACCTCGGCTTTGTCGTCCTCCAAGGCGTGTTCCGCGAAATGCACTGCTTTGGAATTTTTCGGAATCAATCCCAGAACGCGTGCCGCTGTGGCGCGCTTGTCGGCGCCCTTCTCCGCGAGACCCTCCCGCAATGTGTCCCACGCCTTCTGCGGTGGAGTTTGGTCTTGAGCATAGACAAGCGGGTGTACAAAGAGCAGAAAGGATCCCGCGATGACGGTCAAATACGTTTGCTTCAATCGAGCAGATTTGTTCATGGTGAGAACCCTTCCTCCGGAGGCTGAACGCACGCAGCGCGGGTCCGTATCGACAGATTCTGGACTGAAGCCGAGCAGGGTTCAAGCCGGCAAATGCGGAGGTAAGGGGCAGGCCCGGGCAACTTGCGCAGGCCAGTCAGCGGAACTGTCCAACGAGCCGCGCTTGCGACCCGGCGGCGGCCAGGGCGATCTGAGGTTGACAGGAGAGAACGGTTGCCCTATGGTTTGGCGCAAAGATAGAGTTGAAATCGGAAATTCGGGCTCCGCCCTCATGCGCAAATGGATCATCGTTATCGGGGTCGCATTCTTGCTGCTCCTCATCGCCATCTTCGAACTTGGCCCCAGAATTCATGTCATGGTGCGCAATCGCATTGAGAGAATGCTGCAAACCCATTTTCAGAGTAAGGTCGAGTTCTCCGATTTCGACGTTTCTTTATTTCCGCCCGTCCACGCGACTATTACCGGACTTGTGATGCGTCACAAGGGACGAACGGACATACCGCCTCTGATCCAAGTCCGTGAAGTTTCAATGTACGCGAACTTGCTGAGCCTTTTGCAAAACAAGCCGCGGATCGCATTCGTGCAGCTCGATGCATTGCAAATCCATACACCGCCCCGGCAGCCTGGCGGCGAGGCGTTGATTCAACGAACGGATCAAGATCTCGAAAAGAAGTATCCAGTCATCATTGAGGAAATCCGCGCCGAGGATGCGATCATCGTTGTTTTGCGAGCACAACCTGAAAAACCTCCTCACGAATTTCCGATCCATCACCTCGAGCTCCGCGATGTCAGTTTCGACCGCCCAGCTACATTCCACGCGATCCTGACGAACGCTATCCCGGCTGGCGATATCGATGCCACCGGTGAGTTTGGGCCATGGCTGCCGGAGATGCCGAGCGAAACGCCTGTGGTCGCGCAATACACATTTCAGAATGCAAACCTCGGAACTTTGAAGGGGCTCAAAGGGATTCTCTCGTCCAAAGGCACGTTCGGCGGCCCGCTCGATTATCTGAAAGTGGATGGAGAGACAGACACTCCGGATTTCAGCCTGCGTACGACAGACCACCCGGTGGCGTTGCATACGGACTTTTCCGCCGTTGTGGATGGCACCAATGGCGACACGTATCTCAACAGCGTGACAGCGCGGTTCCTGCATACAACCCTTGCGGTAAGCGGCAAGGTCGTGGATGTCAATCCCGAAGTGAAAGGTCGGACCATCGTGCTGGATGCCTTCTCGCGAGACGCCCGAGTAGAAGATTTGATTCGTCTTGCCGTCAAGACAGATGAGCCTATTATGACCGGTTCCGCCCGGCTGAGAACGAAGATCGATATCCCAGAGGGGGATTCCGACCTGATCGAGCGGTTGAAATTAAGGGGGCAATTTGGGATCGGCGACGCTCAATTCACCAGCCCAGAGGTACAGGGGAAGATCGACACGCTCAGCCGCAAAGGGCAAGGACAGCCGAAGGATATGGATATTAACAGCGTTCTTTCCGAGATGAGAGGAAACTTCCGGGTGAGCGACGGCATCGTGACTTTTTCCAACCTGCGTTTTGGTGTGGCCGGTGCGTCTCTGAACTTGAGCGGGACCTACAACCTCGACAGTGGAGCGCTGGATTTTCACGGGAAATTGATGCTGCAGGCCAAGCTGTCCCAAATGACAACCGGTGCGAAATCCTTTTTTCTAAAGGCACTGGACCCATTTTTCAAGGGGAAGAACGCGGGTACCGTCTTGCCGATCAAGATTACGGGAACGAAAGACAGTCCCACGTTCGGACTCGATCATGGCGGCGCCTCGAATAAGGGCGAGTCGTCGCCTCGAAAGGAGGGCGGATAGTTCCGCAAATGTTCCCACATACGTGTGATAGAGACTCGCCCGGCAGCAATCTTTCTATTGCGATGGATGCGGCCCGGCGGCAGGAGGATCTCGATGCTGTATTTGGTTTGGGTTGTACTCGTGGGAATCTTGGCTGGCTGGCTCGCCGGCGAGATCACCAAAGGACGCGGCTTTGGCCTCCTCGGAGATCTCATTGTGGGGATCTTAGGGTCACTGCTTGGTAGCTTTCTGTTTGGATTGATCGGAATCGTCGCCTATGGTTTGCTGGGCCGACTCGTAATGGCTGTGATTGGCGCCGTCGTGTTGCTGTGGTTGATCCGGTTGATCACGAAGATGTAGAGGAAAGGCCTCTCAGCGTGGCGCCTACCCATACCGTCTGGAAAGGGGTCACAATTCTTCCAACCAGCTCGAACTTTCTGCGCGGTATCGCAATCCTTGCCGCGTCTAACGTGTGCAATACCACGGTTTAGCAGTTCCCTGTATGGCGAGCTTCTTGCTCACCATACCGAGGTAGTTCGAGGCAGGTCATGGACGAGGGGGGTCCTCCGTTTCATCTCAGAGGCCTGTCTGTTGCTCCATTCTGGGCCCGCCGATGGGAGCTCAGTTTCCCCCTGACAAGAAACCCAAGAGGAAGCGACGACTATCACACCATGGCCGTCCAACGAACACCAGGAAGTTGAACGGTGACGAGAATCCGCAAAGAGAATCTGAACTGTAGCCAATTGGAAGAAGGAGGGTTAGCCAATGGAGAACAATATCGCCTCGAAGGTCACCTATTTGTCCGTCGGTTTGGGAATCGGCGCCCTTGTTGGGATCCTCTGTGCGCCGAAGTCCGGCGAAGAGACTCGCGAGTATCTAGCGCAAAAGACGCGAGAAGGTAAGAAGTACGCGCAGCGCCAAGGTCGCGAACTCCGTGAGCGCGCTGAAGATGTTGCGGAGCGCGGTAAGCTGGCCGCAGCTCGGCAAAATCAATCTATTTCCGCAGCGTTCGAGGCGGGCCGGGAAGCCTATCGGCGGGAGAAGTCCAAAGCGCAACATGCGTAAGCGGCAGATTATCTCAACTCCGCAGAAATGCTGGGCCTTCTGATCCAGCTTCTAGTTACCGAATTCAAGGGGGTTGCATGTTGTACAACAAAAGAGCAGAGGTTGGGCGTTAGAAGCTCCGCACGCATCAGGAGATGTCTCGCGGGAAATTACCCCACATTTCACGACGGACTTCGGTGATGTCTTCTTCCGTGATGCGTATGTTGAGGTCCTTCCAAAGTCCGCGCAGACTCCGGCGCGGCTTTGCACTACCATTCTTCTCTTTCAAGAAGGTCCACAGAGTCCAAAACTTCCCTCTGCTTCCGAGGAGGCAAATGGCGGAGTTTTTCAAGGACCCGTTCTTCGATGCTCACATGAAGCCTCTCGCACGATCTCGTTTCATTTATACGCCTGCTGGGCACCATTCCGGGCCATTTCAGCGCTAAGCCGCCACGGTCCGGATCATCGCAAGGGCATTCTAGAGACCGTGTTCTTCGGCACGGCCAAAGCCGCTATCTCATGGTCACAAGTCACCTGCGCATGTGGCGTAAGATGGGAGTGATCTTGGCGAGGAGAGCCCCTAGGGAGTGGATTCATGTTTGAGCGTTACACCGAGCAGGCGAAGCGGGTGATCTTTTTTGCGCGCTACGAGGCCAACCAATATGGGAGCCCACATATTGAGCCTGAGCACCTTGCGCTTGGGCTGTGCAGCGAAAGGCCACCAGTGGCTAGGCAGTTTTTTGGCTCGCGTGACTCCTTGCGTGCTTTTCGGGAAGAAGTCGAGCCACAGGGAGAGATCGGGCCTCGCCGCTTGGAATCTGCGGAAGTGCCGCTCAGTGCGGCGTCAAAACGCGTCCTCATGTCTGCTGCCGAAGAAGCGGATCGGCTATCACACAAACATATTGGAACCGAGCACATTCTCCTGGGCATTCTGAGGGAGAAGAAGGGCCTAGCGAGCCGATTCCTTCGGGCGCGTGGTCTGGAGCTCTCTGCGCTGCGCACGGAATTAGCGGGACAGCCCACTGGTGGGCAAGGCTCCGAGGAGCTCCGTGGGCTCGAAGCCTCTGCGGGATTTTCGGTGGGCATACCAGCATGGCAAGAACAGGGAATCCCCGACGGGTATGGGTTTGCTCAACTTCTTTTCAATCCCCCGACTGAGATTCTGATCGCTGAGATGTGCCATGGCACGGCAGCGCTATTTCTTCCGAATCGGCTTTTCTGGCGACATAAGGATGGAGAGGGATACAAGCCACTGGGGACGCCGGAAGAGGACTGTTCGCAGGAATCAGCGGTCACTGCGCTCAACAAGCCTCTCCTGTTCTTCAACTCGTCGAAGATAATCCGCGAGGGTCGCCATGCCCGGGGCAACTGGGACGGTGTGTATTCCGTGGATCTCGAGACGATGATCATCGCTCGCTTTGCGTCGAGAGAGACATTGCCGGTGCCTGCGCCATATAGCGATGGCTGGGTAAGTGATCTACTGAGCCTTTCGGAGGATGGGAGAACGTTGTATCTCAAGATGGGAATGTGCGACGCAGCCCGGCGGGATTTTGCCTACTACCTCGCTCGGTGGGATGTCACGACGAGAAACTTTCAAACGATCTCGAGGCTGCGAGGGGCCTTCCTCTGAATAAGGATCGAGACGAGGCCGATCTACCAGCCAGCCGGCGGCCTGAACCGAATTACTTGCAGGGGCGCCCAAATGACTATAGTGACCATAATGACTATTTGAGGAGCAGCGCATGGGCAAATCGAATCGAACGTGGGCGGTCGCGAAGGCCAAGGCGCAACTGAGCTCGGTCATCGATCGCGCGCTCGCCGAAGGGCCGCAGACGATCACGCGGCGAGGGCGGAAGGCCGCAGTCGTGGTATCGGCGGAGGAGGGGGAACGCCGGACGGAACGCAAGGGGAGTCTGGCGGAGTTCTTTGCCTCCTCGCCCCTGCGCGGCGCGCGAGTGCGGATTAGGCGCTCGAATCAGAAGGCGCGCAAGATGGAGCTTTGAGCTTTCTCCTCGATACGAATGTGGTCTCGGAGTGGGTGAAGCCACGGCCGGATACGCACGTGGTCAAGTGGCTTGCTGAGACCGACGAGGAGAGCGTTTTTCTCAGCGTGATCACGTTCGCGGAGATTCGGCTTGGCGTCGAAGAGATGGCGGCAGGACTGCATCGGGAAAGGCTCGCGTCGTGGCTGGACGTGGAGCTTCCGGCAAGGTTCGAAGGGCGCATGGTCGGCGTGAATTTGGCGGTGGCCGGCGTGTGGGGCAGGCTGATGGCACAGAGCAACCAGGCCGATTTCAATCTGAGCGTCATGGACGCGTTGCTGCCACAGCCGAAGTCCACGGGCTCACGTTGGTCACGCGGAATACGAGGCATTTTGAGAGGCTCGGCACCGAGGTGCTCAATCCTTGGGCCACCCTCCAAGGCGGTGATTCTTCGTGAAATCAGAAGCTGTGAGGACGGGTGCGGAAAATGAATCGACGGGTGTCACTCCGATTGCGGCAGCTGAGCCCGCATCTTCTTCTCTTTGATCTTCTTGACTTGATCGACCAGATCGTCGGCGAGCTTTAGATCGGTATCGCGGTCTTCGCGATTCCATTCCATGTCCGCCTTTTGTCTGTAGAGCAGATTCAAATAGGCCATCGCATCGTCATAGTCAGGCTTCAAGTCGATAGCTTTTTTGAGACAGCTGATGCCTTCGTCCACCGTCGCACCATTGTCCCGGACAAGAGCTGCGGTGACCGATGGAGGCATGGCTTCATCGTCCGGTAGTTCTTCGCGAGTTGTTTCATTGAAGGTCGCTCGCAGTTCTTTGTTTTCTTTGTAAGCGATCAACCAATCTATCGCACCGATCCAGTAATAAGGTTCAGGGTCGTCGGGTTGCAGCTTGATGTGCAGGCGGTGGTACGACTTCGATTCCTCGAACTTCTTCGGGTCGAATGGAGTGCCTCCGAGGTTGTAGAGAATGGTACCAATCCCATCGATCGCCGGGAGATTGTTTGGGTCCAATTGCAGAACCCCTTTGAACTCCTCGATGGATTTGTCTGCAAGGTGGATGTTTTCTTCGCCAGGCGCTCCGGGGATGTACTGGGATGCATACGCAGTCGCGAGATACAGACGGGCTTTCAGAGAATTCGGATCGAGCTCCTTTGCCTGCCTGAAGTACTCGATGGCCGCATCGAACGTCCCATCTTTGTAAGCAGCGACTCCTTTGCGCAGGAGTTCAGGCGCTTCTAGTTTGTCGTCGCTTGCCTGCCGTCGGGCTCGTGGAGGAGACGACATGGCCGGGGAAGGCATACTCGGACCGAAGGCGATTCCTAAGAGGAAAAGTGCGCCCAGGCGCAATGTCAGGCTTGACGTCATCGACACTTCCGAGTGATTTGGACACCAAGGACAGCGACATATTCCCGGGGGGGGGGATTCTACAGAGAATGACTTTTCTCGAAGGCATCGAGTTCCGAAGAGGGGTCGCGACTAGGCCGACTTGCGGCGCCGTGCTACGGCGGCTAGAAGCGGTCATTGGTCGGTGACTATCGATGAACGTTGGGTGCCAAGAAATTTAGGGTGAGATCCTTCGCTTCGCTAGGATGACAAGCGCGCGAAGCGTGCTTCCGACTCCGAAACCCAGGGCTTCGAGGCCGGATCAGCGATGGGAAGCAAGGAGTCTTGGGTGAGATCGGTACTCCTCCTTATGCCTCTGCGGCGGCGTTTCTTCCGGCGATGCGGCCCTGGACCGTGCATCTGGCGAGGCCGTGGAGACTGAATCCACCTGCTGACTCGCCTCCGCAGTAGAGGCCGGGTATGACCTGGCCGTAAAAGTCTACCACCTGGCACTTTGCGTTGATCCTTAGACCGGCGCGCGTGTCGTGGATTACGGGCACGGCCCAGGCAGCGTAGAACGGAGGCGTCTGGATCTTATATTTAGGGGCGGGCTTTCCAAAGTCTGGGTCGTTGCCTGCGTCCACGTAGGAGTTGTACTTGTTCACCGTGTTTTGCAGCGCGCCGGCGGGCATCGGCTTTCGCTGATATTTGTTGACAATATTGGCGGCCAATGCCGCGATTGTGTCTCCGACCGAGAAGTATCCCGCGGCGATATCCACGTAGGGAGGCGCAACTGTCCAAGCTTCGCGGTTCACTGCATCTGAGTCGAAGATCGCCCAGATCGGCCCGCCTCCGTTGGATGCATCGCCCGTTCCCGCCAAGGCCGCATTGAGGTAATTTGATGGCGAGTATTTGATATCCGCGGCATTGTGATAACTCCCGGGGGTGTACGGCTTAATGGAATTGTAAGTGTTAGCCGTGAGCTGGCCTTTCGTCTCATCGTAGAATCTAAGACCCACCTGGTTCACGAGGATCAGGTCTTGATAATCCTTCACCGCAAGGCCGACAGCGCGCGCGAGAGGGAATACCGGGCTCGTCGGCTGCCAAGGCAGTGCTATATAACCGTACTGACACCCAATCCTGCCCGGCTTGGTAATATTTAGGCCAAATTCTCCCGTTTGATTGTAGGCGCCCCAGAGTGATGCCCCGATGGCGATGGCCGCCAGCTCGCCGCTGGCGTCTTGGTAGGTATAGGGTTCACCGGCCACGCTGTACTCCTCAGTCAGTCGCGGGTCGAAGATTCTGCGGAAGTTGACGTTGCTGCTGGAGCCGCCGGTAGCGATAATGACGCCCTTCTTCGCCCGGATGTTGACGGTCTTGCCTTGGTTGGTGGCCATGATTCCAAGAACCCGTCCCGACGAGGGCTCTTCCCTGATAATGCTGGTCATCCTGTGCTGCAAAAGAATCGGCACGCCCAACTTCCTTGCGCTTGCTTCGAGCGGCCTAATGACCCCGATACCTGAATAGGTGGTGGCTTGCTCGGCGGCGGGCACCGGTACGCCGGTCTGAACCCGTGGCCATGCCATTGGGGCGGCATGGTTCTCTCTCGGAGCGGAGTTGCCGGTGGAGTTCGCGCCGCGTATGTCCGGCGCTATGGGGAAAAATGTGACTCCATGAGCTACCAGGAATTCATACGTCGGCGCACTGTTGTCGGCGAAGGCGCGTATGATTTCCCTGTCGTTATATCTGTAATCCGGGAACCCGTTGGGTTCGACGATGGACCAATCTGTCAGGTCGGCGAACACGAGGTCGGGCGAATCCACGATCCCATATTTCTGCTGAGCGCTTGTCCCACCGCCAAGCGCCACATTTCCCCCGCTTAGGATGGCGTGGCCGCCAACGTCCCAGTTCGCGTCGATCAGGAGCACGGAGGCCCCGTGCTCGGTAGCCTCAATGGCTGCGGGGAGCCCTGCGGCGCCAGCCCCGACAACGACGACATCCGCCTCTCGGTCCCACTTCGCAGGCCGCCCGTGAGGCCTCGCTTCCTTTGCGGCAAGCTCAGTGAAGGCACCCGCGCCGACGCCGACTGCTGTCGTTTTGATGAAATCTCTGCGTGAGAAACCCTTGGTATCTCCTCGACTCCGTTTCATACGATTCGTCTCTTTCCTGGGCGTGATCCCCATCAAATGGGCTGACCATCAGCGAGAGCCAGAGCCGTTCCTACTCCCGTTGCAAATCCTTGTCAACGTGGAAGACTTACTGCAGGGTTTTTGCCGGAAAGGCGGGCCCGGGGGCCAAGCCCGGATCCGGTTGCTTGCAAGCACCAGAGCGAAACGTCCATCCAGTCAGGGCCAGCGGGCTGTGATATAAGTGGTATAATGAAGTGGGTTTTTTGTCTCTGAGGGGTGGAAGGGAGCGAGGAAATGGGGATCCAGATCCAAGAGCTGGTGGATTGGGTGAAGCGGCGGAAGGTGTTTGCGACACTGCTGGTGATGATCACGCTGTGCATCGGCATTATTATTGGCACATTGATCTCTGGGCGCGCTCAGGCTACCAAGGGCCAGACGGCTAGCGGCGCTTCGCTGCTGGCCATTCCCGATCCCGTCCAGCTCTCGAATGGCTTTTCTTCGATCGCCGGGAAGCTCGGGCCGGCCGTCGTCAATATTTCGACGACGCAGGTGATCGAGCACTCAAAAGGGAAGCGGCCTCGCGGCCTCAATGACCCCTTCCAGGACTTTTTCGACAGGTTCTTCGATAACCCCGAGGATGCACCGAGCGCGGAGCGTAGCCTTGGTTCCGGCGTGCTGGTGGACAAGAAAGGCTACATCCTGACGAACGATCACGTGGTCGATCAAGCCACGAAAATCCAAGTGACCCTCGACGGAGATGCGAATCACTACACCGCAAAGGTGATCGGGACTGACAAAGATACGGATTTGGCCGTGCTCAAGATTGATGCCGACCACGATTGGACGGTGGCGAAGCTGGGTAATTCCGACGGGGTGCAGGTCGGGGACTGGGTGCTGGCGTTCGGCAGTCCATTTGGCCTGAACGCAACGGTTACGGCAGGGATTGTCAGCGCGAAAGACCGTGCCGGTGTCGGCCACCAATTCCAGCGATTCATTCAGACAGACGCGGCAATCAATCCGGGGAATTCGGGCGGCCCGCTGGTAAACCTGGCCGGAGAAGTGATCGGGATCAATACGGCGATCTTCACCGGGGGACGCGGGTTCCAGGGAGTGGGGTTCGCGCTGCCTTCGAATATGGCCATCACCGTGTACAACCAGTTGGTGACGACGGGTCACGTGACGCGCGGCTCGATCGGAATCACCTTCCAGGAAGAAAACAGCGGGAATCCAATCGTGATGAAAGAGCTGGGCGCGCCGTATGGGATCGTGGTCGAGGCCGTCGAGCCGGGGAGTCCGGCGGCGAAGGCCGGGATTCAGCCGGGTGATGTGATTACGGAGATCAATGGACACCCGATCCACAATGGCTCGGATCTGGTGAACCCGATCGTGCAGACGCCGATTGGGCAGGAAGTGCGGCTGCATTACGTGCGGAACAAGCAGGCGAAGGAAGTTTCGGTTGCCGTGGCCGACCGGTCCAAGCTCTTCGCATCCCAGGCAGCTTCGAACAGCGGCGAAACACCGGGGGAAAACTCTCCGGTGGAATTCGGCCTGCGCGTAGAAGATCTGACCCCGGATATCGCACGCAAGATCGGGATCGAGAAGGAGACCGGAGTCGTGGTGACGGAAGTTGATCCGGCGAGTTTCGCGGAGGACATCGGGTTCGCCCGCGGCGACGTGATCACGGAAGTGAACCGAGCGGGTGTTGCGAACGTCGGGGAATACCGCCGGGAGACGGCGAAGCTGAAGCCGGGCCAGGATGTGCTGTTCAAGGTGTCGCGACATGGGGACCGCGACGTTGTGTTGACGCTGTTCCTGGCGGGCGCGGTACCGTCCGAGCAATGATGCGCATGGCAGCATTCCTGAGGATGGCACGGCGGCGGGCGCTGCCGGGAGTCGTGGCCGTGTGCGCGATGATCGGGGCCCTGCAGGTAGCGAGTTCTGCGGCGGCATCCGATTCGCCGAAACGCCGCGACGCGCAAGGAACGGTTTCGGCTGCGAATGGTACAAGCCCGAGTTCTTCGAAGTCCGCGACCTCATCCAAACCGGCGAGTTCCAAGAAATCGAGCCGCAAGCATCACGCGCGATCCCGCCGCGAGCCCACGCAGAAAGCGCCTACGCCGGAGCGCATTAGAGACATTCAGTCGGCGCTGGCGCTTGAAGGGTATTATCGGGACGATCCGAGTGGCAAATGGGATTCGCGCACAGTCGAAGCCATGGAGAAATTTCAGCAGGAGCATGGATTGAGCGCGACCGGCAAGCTGGACGCGCTGAGCTTGCAGAAGCTGGGCCTGGGCTCGCAGATCGCGGGCGTCAGCGCGCCACAGCCTCCCATGCTTTCGTCGCCGGATACGGCTGCTCCCGCGACTCCGAAGTCTCCACAGCCCTGAGAACGCGGCGGGGAGTCACGCCGCGCGTTGACGCTCAATGAGGCGTCTGCTAGCTTGTCCGTGTGAGCCTCCAAGGAATCCGTAAGAGAATCTTTTGACAATTTGATCGACGAAACCCACGGGACGGTTTTTCGATTTTGGGAGGAGAGACGATGGCAACTCCGGCGATGCCGAAAATTTATAAGAACTATATAAATGGCGAGTGGGTAGAAGCGTCGAGCGGGAAAGCGATCGAGAATCGCAATCCGGCCAATACGGGGGAACTCGTGGGCATGTTTCCGGCGTCGACCGAAGCGGACGCGAACGCGGCGGTGGAGGCGGCCAAGGAAGCTTTCACGAGCTGGCGCCTGATGCCGGCACCGAAGCGCGCCGAGATTCTGTATCGTGCGGCGGAGATGCTGCTGGAGCGTAAAGAAGACTGCGCGCGCCAGATGACTCGCGAGATGGGGAAAGTGTTGGCTGAAACGCGCGGCGACGTGCAGGAAGCCATCGACATGACTTACTTGATGGCGGGCGAGGGGCGGCGCCAGTTCGGACAGACAACCCCCTCGGAGCTGCCGAATAAGTTTGCCATGAGCGTGCGGGCGCCGATCGGCGTCACCGGCCTGATTACGCCGTGGAACTTCCCGATGGCGATTCCGTCGTGGAAGATGATGCCGGCGCTGATTTGCGGAAACACGGTGGTGATCAAGCCGGCGCAGGATACACCGCTTTCCACGTACAACCTGGTTCAGGTGTTGAGCGACGCCGGACTGCCGCGGGGCGTGGTGAACATCGTGAACGGGTCCGGATCGAAGGCCGGGGCGGCGCTGCTGAATCATGCGGACGTGAAGCTCGTCAGCTTCACCGGCTCGACCGAAGTGGGGCGCCTGGTGAGTCAGGCTTGCGCGCCGGATTTCAAGCACTGCCATCTGGAGATGGGCGGCAAGAACATGATCATCGTGATGGACGACGCGAACCTGGATTTGGCGGTGGATGGGGCGGTCTGGGGCGGGTTTGGCACGACCGGGCAGCGCTGTACCGCCGCGAGCCGGGTTGCGGTGCAGAAGAAAGTCTACAAGGAGTTCAGCGACCGATTTGTGGAGCGGGCTAAGTCGCTGAAGGTGGGTGACGGGCTTGATCCGACGACTGAGATGGGGCCGTGCATCAATGAGGCGCAGTTAAAGACGGTGATGAGCTACGTCGAGATTGGAATCAACGAGGGCGCCAAGCTTGCGGCCGGAGGTCATCGGCTGGAAGGCGGCAAGTACAGTCAGGGCTGGTTCCACGAGCCGACGATATTTGTGGACTGCAATCCGCAGATGCGAATCGCTCAGGAAGAGATTTTCGGGCCGGTCGTCACTGTGATGCCGGTCGATGATCTCGATCAGGCGATTGAGATCGCGAACGGCGTGAAGTACGGCCTGTCATCGTCGATCTATACGCGCGATGTGAACAAAGCATTTCGCGCGCAGCGCGACCTCGATACCGGGATCGTGTACGTGAACGCGCCCACGATCGGCGCAGAGACGCACTTGCCGTTCGGCGGGACGAAACAGACCGGTAACGGGCATCGCGAATCTGGACTTCCTGCCCTGGATTTCTATTCGGAGTGGAAGACGCTGTATATCGATTATTCCGACAAGCTCCAGCGCGCGCAAATCGACAACGCGTAATCGGCGAGTTGAATCGAAGGTTGACGCCCGCGCCCATTGGCCGGAAAATGCTGTTCAGCGGCGGGCAGTCGGATCCTGCCCGAGGGGGAGTTCCAGCTTCTGAGTTGGAAAAATAAGGGTTGAGGTGCGCTTATGAGGAATTTCCGGTTCGCAACTTTTGCGGCTGCTTTGGTTATCTTGCCTCTGGGGCTTTCCGCGCAGCAGGACCGCGTCCACGGGTCGCAGCAATTCACCGAGACGGTCGCGGGTTCTTGCGCTTTCGAGCAGGGTGCCGCGGCGCAGGCCGGCGGTCATGGTTTTGATTTGTCCAATCTGGATCGGAGCGCAAAACCCTGCGACGATTTCTTTCAGTTCGCCGACGGCGGCTGGGTGAAGAACAACCCGATCCCGGCGGCCTATCCAAGCTGGGGAAGCTTCAACAGGTTGCAAGACCACAACGAGGAGGTGCTGCGCCAGATCCTGGAGGAAGCAGCGAAGAGCCGCGCGGCGGCCGCGGGATCGATCGAGCAGAAGACTGGCGACTTCTACGCAAGCTGCATGGACACCGAGGGGATCGAAAAAGCGGGGCTGGAGCCATTGCAGGCGGAATTGAAGCGGATCGCGGCGCTGGGGAGCGCCGGCGATCTCCAGTCGGAGTTCGCTCGCCTGCAGACCCGGAACATCAACGTTCCTTTCAACTTCGGCGCGCTCCAGGACTTCAAGGACAGCACCAAAGAGATCGGCGCGGCATTCCAGGCGGGGTTGGGCCTTCCGGACCGCGACTACTACATCAGAAACGATGAGAAGTCACAACAACTGCGCGACGCGTACGTCCAGCACGTCACCAAGATGTTCGAGCTCGCGGGGGACGATGAGGCGACCGCCGCCGGGGAAGCGAAGACGGTGATGGCGCTGGAGGCGAAACTGGCGCAGGCTTCGATGACCCGGGTCGAGCGGCGCAATCCGGACAACATTTATCACAAGATGGGCCTTGCGGAGCTGAAGACCCTGACGCCGGATTTTTCCTGGGAGACTTATTTTCGCGAGATCGGATCGTCGGGAATTGATTCCGTGAATGTTGGCCAGCCGGATTTCTTCAAGCAGGTTGACGCACAGCTGAAAGAAACGCCGCTGGCCGATTGGAAGACGTATCTTCGCTGGCATCTGGTGCACGCAGCGGCGCCGGCGCTTGCTTCAAGCTTTGTGGAGGAAGATTTCAATTTCTATGGGCGCACGCTGACAGGCACCAAGGAGATCCTGCCGCGCTGGAAGCGCTGCGTGAGGGCGACCGATCGCGAGCTGGGCGAGGCGCTCGGCCAGGAATACGTGAAGCGCGCCTTCCCGCCGGAGGCGAAAGCGCGCGCGCTCGAAATGGTTCACAACCTGATCGGCGCGCTGCGCGACGATCTTTCGACTCTCGATTGGATGGGGCCGGACACACGGAAGCAGGCCCTGGCAAAGCTGAATGCAATCGCTCTGAAGATCGGATATCCGGACAAGTGGCGCGACTATTCCGCGTTTCAAGTGATTCGCGAGTCCTATCTTGAAAACGTCTGGCGTGGCAACGAATTTGAATTCCGGCGCGACTTGGGCAAAATCGGCAAGCCGGTGGACCGCACCGAATGGGGGATGACGCCGCCTACGGTCAACGCCTATTACAATCCTTCGATGAATGAAATCGTGTTTCCGGCGGGCATCTTGCAGCTTCCTTTCTACGACCCAAACCGGGATGATGCGATGAATTACGGCGGGATGGGAGCGGTGATCGGACACGAGATGACGCATGGGTTCGACGATCAAGGCGCCAAATTCGACGGCCAAGGGAACCTGAAGAATTGGTGGACGCCGGAAGACCTGAAGAATTTTCAGGCCCGCTCGGAATGCATCGTGAAGCAATTTGACAGCTTCGAAGTCGAGCCGGGGCTGCATGAAAATGGCAAGCTGGTCGTCGGCGAAAGCATCGCCGATCTTGGGGGGCTCACCATCGCTCGAGCTGCGTACGAGAAGACGCTGAAAGCGAAGCGGAAGCCGGCGGAGGTCGACGGTTTTACAAACGAGCAGAGGTTCTTCCTGGCATGGGCCCAGATTTGGGCCGGGAGCGACCGGCCAGAGTTCGCGCGGCTGTTGGTGAATACGAATCCTCACCCGCTCGGCCGGTTCCGGGCGAATGGGCCACTCTCGAATATGCCCTCGTTCGCGCAGGCGTTTGGATGCGCTGAGGGCTCGCCGATGGTGCGACCCTCGGCCCAACGCTGCCAAATCTGGTAGCGCTCGGGATTTCACATTAAGTAGCGGTGAATGAGCGATGCGGAGTCGCGTTTGAAGGGCGAGGAGCTAATTGCGCGCGCGTTGCGAAACGCAAGAGTAATCTGAGCAACCACTTGCGACGGTTGACGGTGTGAAGCCAGCCGACTACACTTTTAAGTAGGCTTGGGCGCCTTGACGGCCGTGTTATTTTTGCGCTATGAGCCTTCTTCATTGAACTGAAATGCCAGCTTCCGCGCTGCAACAGAGGCGTCACCAAAAGATCCTGACGGACGTGGTGCGCACGTACATCGAAACGGGCGAGCCGGTGTCGTCGCGGACGATCGCGCGGATGCATGCCGAGCCGCTGAGTTCCGCGACGATTCGTAACGTAATGGCGGATCTGGAAGACGAAGGACTGTTGTTCCAGCCGCATACTTCCGCTGGGCGCGTTCCGACCGCGGCGGCCTATCGTTTTTTTGTGGAGCAGGTTTCGGCGCAAGCGACGGCTAGCCCGGAAGACAGGGAGTGGATTCGGAGGGAATTGGAGTCGGCGACGACGCCGGAAGCGGTGATGGAGCGGGCAAGCCACGTCCTGGCAGCGGTTTCGCGCGGCCTTGGAATTATCATCTCGCCGCCGCTGGCGCGCACGGTGGTGGAGCATATCCGTTTTGTGCTGTTGCCGGAGACCCGCGTTCTGGTGGTGCTGGTGGCCAGTGGAGGTCTGACGCGCGACAAGGTGATTCGTCCGGAGCGCGCGCTCCGCCAGGATGAGTTGGACCGAATTTCGGAATACCTGAACCGGCATTACACGGGCTGGACTCTCGAATCCATCCGCGCCGACTTGCACGCGCAGGTGGCACGGGACCGGGAGCGATACGACCGGCTGGCGGGTGACGCGCTGATGCTCTGCGATCCGCGACTGCTCGGGGATGATGGCGGGCGGCAAGTGTACGTCGAAGGGGCAGCGCAGTTCGCAACCTCGGCGGAGTTCACGAATCAAGAGCAGTTGCGGGAACTCCTGGCAGCGATCGAGGAGCGAGATCGACTGATCGCGCTGTTGAGCGGGTGCATCGAGGCGCCGGAGCCGGTGCACGTCGAACTGGGTGTGACGCAGATTTCAAATGCCGGGAAGCATCTGGCGCTGGTAAGCGCCCCGTACACGCGTAACGATCAGGTGCAGGGAACCCTGGGAATTTTGGGGCCGATGCGCATGCACTATGAGCGCGTCATCACCGCGGTGGCTTTCATGGCCCAATTCTTCAGTGAAGATCTCAAGGAGAGCTAGGAACGTTGACCCCTCGCAAGGACTCTGAAAAAGACGACGCCAACCTGGGAATGACGCCGCCGAATGATCCAGCACCCGGTGCAGAGAGCGCAGACGTGTCGCCGGCCGAGCAGGCGAAAAAGCTGCAGGCCGAAAAGGAAGAACTGCTGAATACGCTGGTGCGCCGTCAGGCGGATTTTGAGAATTACCGAAAGCGCGTCGAGAAGGAGCGGCACCACGACCGCTCCCGCGGCGTCGAGGTCTTGATTGAGAAACTCCTCCCGGTCTTGGACGCCTTTGAGCGGGCCCTGGCTGCGCATGGCGACCCGGCTTATGAAGAGTATCGCAAGGGCTTCGAGCTGATTGATAAGCAGCTTCGGGACGTCCTGGCGAAGCAAGGTCTGGAGCGGATCGAGGCGGAGGGGAAGGAATTCAATCCGCATCTGCACCATGCCGTCGAGCGCGTGGAATCAGCCGACTATCCGGATGGCGCGATTCTTTCGGTTTTTCAGGCGGGGTATAAATTTCACGACAAAGTCTTGCGGCCGGCGATGGTGCGCGTGGCGGTCCACCCGGCCACGCTATCACGCGAAGCTTCCAGGGAGAATTAACGGGACACGATGGCGACAAAGAACAACCGCGACTACTACGAAGTTCTAGGCATCGCTCGAGACGCCAGCTCCGAGCAGATCAAATCCGCCTATCGCAAAGCGGCATTGCGTTGGCACCCCGATCGCAATCCCGAGAAGAAACACGAGGCCGGGGAGATGTTCCGCCAAGCGACGGAGGCCTACAGTGTGCTGTCGGATTCGGAAAAGCGGTCACTCTACGATCGTTACGGTCATGCCGGGGTCGTGAGCGGCGGCTTCGAATCCGGCTTCAACGCCAGCATCTTCGAGGAATTCCAGGACATCTTCGGCGACTTCTTTGGGATGCAGGATTTCTTTGGCGCCGGACATGGGCGGCGCGGGGGCCGCGGCTCTCGGGGGCAGCGGGGCGCCGACCTGCGCTACGACATGGCGCTAAGCTTCGAAGAAGCCGCCGCGGGCGTCACAACAAAAATCAAAGTCTTGCGGCATGAAAGTTGCGAAGCGTGCCACGGCACGGGTGCGAAGCCCGGCAGCGGCATGGTCGCTTGCCAGACCTGCGGGGGCCGCGGCCAGTTGCATTATCAACAGGGATTTTTTGCGATCACGCGGACGTGTCCAGCCTGCCAGGGAGCGGGCCAGGTGATTCGCGAGGCCTGCGCGCAGTGCCGTGGTCAGGGGCGCATCGAGCGGGAGCGGACGCACGAGTTGCGGATTCCAGCAGGGGTCGATTCCGGAACGCGAGTGCGTTATACGAGCGAAGGCGAGCCGGGGACAAACGGCGGACCTCCGGGCGATCTGTATGTTTTTGTCGAAGTCAAGGAGCATCCCTATTTTGAGCGGCGCGGCGCGGACCTCTACTGCACGATTCCCGTCACGATCTCGCAAGCGGCGCTGGGGGCGCGCATTCAAGTCCCGACACTCAATGGGGAAGAAGAGCTCGAAATTCCCGAAGGGACGCAGTCCGGGCAAATTTTCCGGAAGAAGGGTCGCGGATTGCCAAATCCTCATGGCGGCCGCGGCGATCTCTATGTTAACGTCCGGGTAGCGGTTCCGACGAAGTTGAGCCGCGAGCAACGGCGGCTGATGGAACAGTTAGGGCAGGTATTGAAGGCCGAGAACCGCCCCATGGAACGCTCCTCGAGCTTTTTCGACAAGGTGAAGGACATCTTCGGGTAGTTGGCGGGTCTACACGGGGTTGGTGGCTTTTCTCGTTCCCTTCCGCACTCCGGCCGGAACTGCATCGCCAAGTCTAAATTTCTTTCGCCCAGTCAGCGGGGAGTCAAAGGAAGCCAGGGAATGAGACGTAGATTCTTTGTGGAGGGATTTGAAGGTAGCGCGGCTACTGTGCGTGGAGAAACGGCCGAACATCTGGGACGAGTTCTGCGCGCCGAGCCCGGCCAGCTATATGAACTGAGCGATGGGAAAAGTGTCTGGCTGGGCAGGATCGAGCGAGTCAAGAAGTTGAACGGGAGCCACGCGGTGGAATTCGCGCTGATTGAGCCGATCGAGGTGCGCCCATCGTCGCTGCGTGTGCAGTTGCTGGTTGCGGTGGTGAAGTTCGACCGGCTCGAATGGTGCCTCGAAAAAGCCGCCGAACTTGGCGCTACCGATGTGGTGCCGCTGGCGGCGGCTCGTAGCGAAAAGCGCTTGGTTGCAGGAGCGGCGAAACGCTCCCAGCGATGGGCGAAGATTCTGGTCGAGTCGGCGCAGCAGGCGCGACGGCTGCGGCCACCTTCTCTTGAGGTCGTGATGAAGCCTCAGGCAGCCTTTGCGGAATCGGCAGCCTCATGCAAGATCATTCTCTCCGAGCGGCCCGATGCGCGTTCCTTCCGAAGCGCGCAGATGGCGTGCGGCGGCACGTCTATTGCGTTGGCGATTGGCCCGGAGGGAGGCTGGACCGATGAAGAACTCGCCGCCGCGCGTGGAGCGGGATTCCTCGAAGCGTCTCTTGGGGAAAGCATTCTTCGAACTGAAACAGCCGTTGTTTCTGCTCTTGCGATTGTGCGCTACGCACTGGGCGAATAAGTTTCTACACCTCTGAAACTGCGGCGAGCTTTGGGGTCTTTGGCGAGAAAACTCTCTCTGGCTTTCGGCCCTTCTTTGGATTCGAGTTTTTCATAGTTGGAGCCTAAAATCTCATGTCAACAAATCCTGCTGGCGAGAATAAAATAACTCCACACGGTGAGCGGGAATCCGAAGAAGAATCCAACCATTCCAATCCGAACGTCCCGGTGACACCGACAAAACCTGAGTCGCCACCAACCAAAGCACATTATCAAATTACTTGCGCGACGGAGAAGAGTTGGTGGGACAAGTTCAAGCCATTTCTGGAAGTGGCTGGCATTGCGCTTCTTGCGATCTACACATTCTTTACAATCAAGATGTACCGTGCCAATAAACAATCTGCCGATGCAGCCAAGAGCGCGGCTGAGACCGCACACGATGCTTTCGTAAAAGGCAATCGCCCTTGGTTGGGAGTTGACGGTCCCCCAGTCGTGACCCAACCACCCACGATATTCTCGGAGGGAGGAAGGAAAAGCATCAAAGCCAGCTTTAGTTTCATCGTTCGAAATTTCGGCACCGCTCCAGCTCTTCACTATGCCGTTGATACGACCATTGTTACCAATTCCCCGCCGACTCCAGAGGGGCGTGCGAATTTCTCCGAGTTCAAACAGGCTGCCGATGCCACTTGCCGAATGGCGGACGCTGGCACTCGTCCAATTGTTCCCGGAGAAGAAGGCTCCGGACTCTATGTATTCCCTAACCAACCCATCCGCCAAGAAGTCAATAATGCGACTACTTCGCCCGCTCCAAGTCCAGCCACAGCGCTGGATATTGTCGGCTGCCTCGCATACAGCGATCAACATACAAGGATTCATTACACACGGTTTTGTTTCATGGGCAAAAGCGCTATCCGGGATACGAAAGCCGGTCAAACATTGGAGTCATGCCCCATAAACGAGAGCGCCGATTAAGGCTAAGGAATGCCCACAATTAGGACAGTACCTGGCTCTGGCGCGGCTTGCCCGCGGCATGGTATAAAAGCTAAGAAGGATACTCGAGAAACCGAAGGATGCTTGAGAACGCTCGCGAGAACGCCTCTTCCCCCCAAGATCATCCATCTTTATTTCCGCGAGAATTGCGCGGATGGGCGCGGGATTTAGCCGTCGCCCTGAGCCTCGCGCTGGTCATCATCGTTTTCCTCTATCAGCCGGTGAAGGTGGAAGGCACGAGCATGGCGCCGCTTCTGAGCGATCAGGAGCGGATTTTCATCAACAAGTTTCTGTATCGTTTCGAGCCCATCGAGCGGGGTGATGTGGTGGTCTTCTGGTATCCACTCGATCGCTCGAAGTCGTTCATCAAACGGGTGGTGGGATTGCCAGAAGAGACGCTTGAGATTCGTCGCGGCCATCTCTTCATCGATGCTAAGGAGCTGGAGGAGCCTTACGTGCCCGCGAATTTTCTCGATGGGTCGAGTTACGGGCCCGTGCGCATTCCCCCAGACGAATATTTCGTGATGGGCGATCACCGTGACAGCTCGAACGATTCGCGTGTGTTTGGGCCGGTGCCGCGCGGCGCGATTTACGGCAAAGCCGTTTTCGCCTATTGGCCGGTGGATCACTTTGGCTCAATTTCGGCACCGACGAACGATTCCCAATGAAGCCCTTAGGAGGATCAACTGAGCCAGCGGCTCGCAGGTCGCGCGACCCTCGCGCTCGAGGACGGGCGAGTCTTTAGCGGGCGCGCGGCGGGCGCCCGCACCCGCCACGGCGGCGAAGTTGTTTTCAACACCAGCCTTACCGGCTACCAGGAAGTTTTCACCGATCCCAGTTATGCCGGGCAGATCGTCTGCCTGACGTATCCCCACATCGGCAATGTCGGCACGAATTCGGAGGACGTCGAGTCCTCGCGCCCGTATATCGAAGCCCTGATCGTGCGGGAATTTTCGCACCTGGCCTCGAACTGGCGATCGAATGAATCCATCCAGCAATACCTCGAACGATTCAACGTGCCGGTCATCTTGGATATCGATACGCGGGCGCTGGTCCGGCATCTGCGCGAGGTGGGCGCTCTGCGGGGCGTGGTTGCCACGGATGGCACCGCTGGGGAGAAGCTCATCGGCGAAGCCCGCAGTCTGCCGACGATGGCTGGGCAGGAACTCGCCAGTCGCGTTACGTGCGGGCGTTCCTACGCCTGGGATCGCGGCTCGATCGATCTTGCGGCCAGCGGCAGTCAGAAGCGCGCCGAAGAGCGCTCGTCTCAGTGGCGAGAACCGGCCGTGGGCGGCGTACATCAGGCGGAACTGGGCTTTGCGGCGCGGACGGAGAGCCGCGGCGGCAGAAGACTTGAAACAGGGGCGTCAGCCGCGGAAGGGCCGCGTCGCTTCAACGTCGTGGCCTACGATTTTGGGATCAAGCAGAACATTCTCCGCCTTCTCGTCGATCATCGCTGTGATGTGACCGTCGTTCCGGCGAAAACATCGGCCGACGATGTGCTGACGCTGAAGCCGGATGGAGTCTTTCTCTCGAACGGTCCAGGGGATCCTGAGCCGATTACCTACGCGGTGGAGAACATCCGCAAGTTGATGGGGCGAGTGCCGATATTCGGGATTTGCCTCGGACACCAATTGTGCGGACTGGCGCTGGGCGGGCGCACGTTTAAGCTCAAGTTCGGCCACCACGGCTCGAATCACCCGGTGAAGAATCTGCTGACGCAGAAGGTGGAAATCACGGCGCAGAATCACGGGTTCGTGGTGGACCCGGAGTCGCTGCCTTCGAGCGAGGTCGAGATTACGCACGTGAATTTGAACGATCATACAAACGAGGGCATGCGCCATCGTTCGCTGCCATTGTTCAGCGTCCAGTACCACCCGGAGGCCTCGCCTGGTCCGCATGATGCGCGGTATTTGTTTGATCGGTTTGTTGCGTTAATGGCGGATTACAGGCCGTAAATGCCGAAACGGACGGACATCCGGAAAATTCTGATCATCGGCTCGGGGCCGATTGTGATCGGGCAGGCGTGCGAGTTTGACTACTCGGGAACGCAGGCGTGCAAGGCGGTGCGTTCAGAGGGCTATCAAGTCGTGCTGGTGAATTCGAATCCGGCGACGATCATGACCGATCCCGAAATCGCCGACCGGACGTACATCGAGCCGCTGACGAAGGACTACCTCGAGCAGATCATCATCCGTGAGCGGCCGGATGCATTGTTGCCCACCGTTGGAGGGCAGACAGGATTAAACCTCGCGGTCGAGCTCGCGGAAAACGGAATCCTGGAGAAGTATGGTGTGAAGCTGATCGGGGCGTCGCTGAGGGCGATCAAGGTCGCCGAGGACCGCCTATGGTTCAAGGATGCCTGCCGCAAAGTGGGCCTGGAGGTTCCTGCTTCAGCGCTGGTGAACAATGTGCCGGGTGCGATGCAGCTGGCGGACCAGCTTGGCTATCCGGTGGTCATCCGTCCGTCGTTTACATTGGGAGGAACGGGCGGGTCGATCGCTTTCAATCGCGAGGAATTCGAGGATGCCATTGCCCGGGCTCTGGATTCGAGTCCGGTGCACGAAGCGCTGGTGGAAGAATCGGTGCTGGGGTGGAAGGAATACGAGCTCGAAGTGATGCGCGACTTCCGCGACAACTTCGTGGTCATCTGCTCGATTGAGAATTTCGATCCCATGGGAATTCACACCGGCGATTCCATCACGGTGGCGCCGGCGCAGACGCTCACCGACAAGGAATACCAGCGGATGCGCGATGCCGCCGCGGCCATCATTCGCGAGGTAGGCGTGGAGACAGGCGGGTCGAATATTCAGTTCGCGATCGAGCCGGAGACGGGGCGGATGGTCGTGATCGAAATGAATCCCCGCGTTTCGCGGAGCTCGGCGCTGGCGAGCAAGGCGACGGGTTTTCCCATCGCGAAAATCGCGGCAAAGCTGGCGCTGGGAATGACGCTCGATGAAATCCCCAACGACATCACGCGGAAGACGCCATCGTGTTTTGAGCCGACCATCGATTACGTGGTGGTGAAAATCCCGAAATGGCAATTCGAGAAGTTTCCCGGTTCGGACACGACTTTGTCGACGCAGATGAAATCCGTCGGTGAAGTGATGGCCATCGGCCGCACGTTCGCGGAAGCTTTGTGCAAGGGAATCCGAGCCCTGGAGCCGCACACACCATGGCGCGCGCCCGCCGAGGTCTCGATGGCGCTCTTGCGCGAAAAGCTCCACGTCCCCGGCCCAGACCGCATCCACTGGCTGTTCGAGGCGCTGGAGCGCGGCCTGAGCTGCAGCGACGTTTGCGCGCTCACGAAAATTGATCCTTGGTTCATTCGCCAGCTCGAGGAAATGGTCGCGATGGACCGCCGCGTCGCAGCCGCTACACCGCAGGCAGCGTCGCGCGAATTGCTCCTCGAAGCGAAGCGCTCGGGCGCCAGCGACGAAGAGCTTGCCAAGCTCTGGAAGACTACCGCTGCCGCAGTCCGCGAGCGCCGCCGTGAGCTCGGCATTCGTCCCGTCTTCAAACGCGTGGACACCTGCGCCGCGGAATTCGAATCCTTCACTCCGTACCTTTATTCGACATACGAGGAAGAAGACGAATCGGGCGCCGTGAATCGCCCGAAGGTTGTAATTCTGGGCAGCGGGCCGAACCGGATCGGGCAGGGAATTGAGTTCGATTATTGCTGCTGCCACGCGGCGTTCGCTTTGAAGGAAGACGGCTACGAGGCGGTGATGGTCAACTGCAATCCGGAGACGGTCTCGACGGACTACGACACGTCCGATCGCCTTTATTTCGAACCGCTAACTCTGGAAGACGTTCTGGCCATCATCGAAACTGAAAAGCCGCAGGGCGTGATCGTCCAGCTTGGCGGCCAGACGCCGTTGAATCTGGCGCTCGAACTCAAGCGGAATGGCGCGCAGATCATCGGCACGGCCCCCGAATCGATTGACTTGGCCGAGGACCGGCAGCGGTTCGGACGGCTGCTGGAAGACTTGGGAATCCCGCAGCCGCGCAACGGAACAGCGCTCGCACCCGACGAAGCTGTGCGCGTAGCCTCAGAGATCGGTCTACCGGTGCTGGTGCGGCCGAGTTACGTGCTCGGCGGTAGAGCCATGGTGATTGCGTACGATTTGAAGACGGTCGAGGAGTACGTCGCGCAGGCGGCGCTGCTCGGGTCTGCGTCAGGGCCAAAGAAGCCAATCCTGATCGATCAATTCCTCGAAGACGCGGTCGAAGTGGATGTGGATGCGCTTGCGGACGGCCAAGAGGTAGTGATCGCCGGAATCATGGAACACATCGAAGAGGCGGGAATCCACTCGGGGGACTCGTCGTGCGTCTTGCCGGCAGTTACGCTATCGGCTTCCGTGCGCGATCGAATCCGCGACTACACAGCGCGGCTGGCGCGAGCGCTCCAGGTGGTGGGATTGATGAACGTGCAGTACGCGATCCAGCGCGATACCGTTTACGTGCTTGAAGTGAATCCCCGCGCCTCACGAACCATCCCCTACGTGAGCAAGGCCACCGGCGTGTCGCTGGCGAAAGTCGGCGCTCGCTTGATGACCGGCCGCAAACTGCGCGAAATGAACCTGCCGCTGGTCGAGGCGAACGGCGTCAAGGAGTTATCGGTTCAGGAATTTTATGCCGTGAAGTCGCCTGTTTTCCCGTTCAACAAGTTCCGCGGCGTGGACACCATTCTGGGGCCCGAGATGCGCTCGACCGGAGAAGTGATGGGGATATCTTCAACGTTCGGCCTCGCGTTCGCGAAAGCGCAGCTCGCGGCCGGGCAGCGGCTGCCGTCGGAGGGCAGCGTGTTTCTCAGCGTCAATGATCATGACAAGCGCCACGTCGCGGGCCTGGCCGGGGATCTCGCCGCCGCGGGCTTGAAAATCCTGGCTACGCGCGGAACGGCAGCGGCGCTTGCGTCAGCGGGAATCGAAGTTGAGACCGTGTACAAGGTCAATGAGGGCCGGCCGAACATTGTGGACTTGATTAAAACCGGGAAAGTGAGTTTGGTGATCAATACGCCGCTGGGCCGGGAATCGTTCTACGACGAAAAATCGATACGTCGCGCCGCGGTTCGCTACCAAGTCCCGTGCATCACTACGCTGTCCGCGGCACGGGCTGCGGCGCAGGGAATCCGTGCGCGGATGGGGAAATCGTACGACATTGCCGCGCTGCAAGATCTCCAGTATCGCAAGGCTGAGGTTGCGCGGCCGGCCCAACCTGCGGCCTCCGCGGATTAACAAAGAAGCAGATCCCTCGCTGCGCTCGGGATGACGGAGAAAGTACTTTTTCTGCAATTTGGAAAAGGCGTGCCCTAACGAAAATCGGAGTTGTCACGGAAACTCAGGAGTGCCTGTGCAACGGCCGCTGCTTTATCGAATCGAGAAGCGCATTTCCGTCTCCTGAGCTGGGTGGGTTACAATTGAGGTCATGAAACTTTCTGGGATTTTTCCGCCGCTGACCACGCCGTTCGGCAACGACGGCGCGGTGAATCTCGCGGGCTTGCGCGAAAACATCAGCCTGTACAACCGCACACGCCTCGCCGGGTACGTTCTCAACGGCTCGACTGGTGAATCGGTCCTGCTTCGCTGGTCTGAAATCGAGCAGATGTGGGCAGTGGCCAGGGAAGTTGCCGCGCCTGGGAAAATCATGATTGCCGGGACGGGCGCGGAATCCACTGCAGAGACCATTGAACATACCAATCGCGCGGCGGCGGCCGGGTACGATGCGGCCCTTGTTCGCACGCCGCACTATTACAAACCGCAGATGACGGCCGATGCGCTGGTGGACTATTACCGGCGCGTCGCGGATGCGTCGAAGATCCCCATCATGGTGTATTCGGTTCCTATTTTTACGGGTTTGACGGTTGAAGCCCCAGTGATCGCACGGCTCGTTGAGCATGCCAACATCATCGGAATCAAAGACAGCTCGGGAAGCGTTGAGCGGATTTCGGAATTCCGCGCTTTGGTACCGGGACGATTCCAAATTTTGGTGGGAGGGGCTTCAACCTTGCATGAAGCGCTGGTGCGGGGCGCTGTCGGAGGGATCCTGGCGCTGGCATGCGCTTTGCCGGAGCTTTGCATCGAAGTTCATGAGGCCACGCTTGCCGGCGATACGATGCGCGCGCGAGCGGCACAAGAAAGGCTTCTCGCTCCTTCGGGCATCCTCGGCTCCAAATACGGAATTCCAGGACTGAAATATGCCCTCGACCGCCTGGGATACTTTGGCGGGCATCCGCGGTTGCCGCTCCAACCGGTTAGCGACGGGGCAAAACGCGAGATTGATGCAGCCCTAGCAAGCGTGATGCCGGCAGCCTCGACTCGCCAGTCCTAGCTCTGCTGGCACTGTGCCTCCATCGCGGATGGCGCGCGGCACAGCGCATCAGCCCATCACTTTAGACGCCAATCACCGTAGGATTTAAAGCGGAGTTGCTGCGTCCTTGAGGGCACATGTGTCATCCTATGCCCCATGGAGTGCCACTGTCTGCGGCTGACCGAGCTCCCTCACACCACCAAGCTTTTCGCTGACTACCTCGAAAATTTCGGCCGCGTTGCTAAGTGGTACGGTCATTCACCCGATGATACGGGCGTCGTGGAATCGGCCCGTGAGATCAAATTGGACTCGGGTATGCGCCGGGAAGTCGTTGGCATCCTCCGCGAACAGAACCAGCGTCTTGGGGCGGACGCGGCGGTCATGCGCAATATCGATCGCCTTGGGGAGGGCGCGGCTGCGATCGTTTCCGGCCAACAGGTGGGACTCTTCACCGGGCCAGCCTACAGTTTCTATAAGGCAGTTTCGGCGGTTCGCTGGGCGGAGCACCTGACGTCGCGGGGCATCGACGCGGTTCCCATTTTCTGGCTGGCCACCGAGGACCACGATCTGGCGGAAATCAACCACTGCTTCTGGAAGGGACGCACCGGGATCATCGAGTTTGAGATGCCTGGGAAGGGCGAGCTCTCCGGCCGGCCTGTCGGAGAGGTGCTGCTGGGGGATGAAGTTGGCAATCTGGTGGAAACCGCGTCGGGATCTCTCGAGGGCGCCAGCTCGCCGGAGATCGCGGAGGCCTTGCGCGATTCTTATCGTGCGGGAGAGACATTCGGTTCGGCGTTTGGAAAGCTTTTGGCAAAGCTGCTGGCCGGGCGGGGAGTGATTTTGATCGATCCGCTGGATGCGCGCCTTCATCGTTTGGCGAAGGATGTGTATCGTCGCGCGGCGGAGAAAGCCGGCGAGCTGCAGGAAGCGCTGTTGCGCCGGAGCAGAGAGCTTGATTCGGACGGTTATCATGTGCAGGTTCGCGTCACGCGGGAAACCACACTTTTGTTCTCGATCGTGGAGGGCGCGCGCCAGCCGCTGCGCAACCGCAACGGCAAGTTCTCCCTTGGCAAGCAGGCCTTCACGCCCGCGGAACTTCTTGCTGCTATAGAAGAGGGGCCGGAGTTGTTTTCGGCCAATGTTCTGCTTCGTCCCATAATTCAGGATACGCTGTTGCCAACGGCGGCCTATTTGGCGGGGCCGGCCGAGGTGGCGTATTTCGCGCAGGCCGAAGTGATTTATCGGGACCTGTTGGGCCGGATGCCGGCGATTTTGCCGCGCCCAAGCTTCACCCTGGTCGAGCCGCAGATTGCACGCCTACTGAAAAAATATCAGCTTACGCCATCCGACGCGTTGAGCGGGCGGCAGAGCCTGAAGTCAAAGCTTTCACTCAACACTCTGCCACGAGCTCTGACTTCGAGATTCGAGAAGGACGAAAGGACGTTGCGACGCCTCCTGAGGGCCTATCGAAAACCACTGGCGAGGCTGGATAAGACGCTTCTGGGAGCGCTCGAGACCACCGAGCGGAAGATGCTGTATCAAATTCAGAAGCTGCGAGGCAAGGCTGGCCGCGCTGAGAATTTCCGCACCGGCGTCCTCGATCGTCACGAAAAAGCGATCCTGGATTCCCTGTATCCTCATCGAGGGTTGCAGGAGCGCACCCTTTGTCTGCTGCCATTTCTTGCGTCGTTCGGGCCGGAGTTGCTCGACCGATTGACTGCTCACGCCGGACCGTCCGCCAAGGGGCATCAAGTTATCTTCCTGTGAGCGCGCGGATTCCCGCGTGATTTTTCCCGTGTTAGAATGGCCGCATCGTGCTTAATTCCGAATTGTTCAGGGAGGTTCGTGCATGAAAGTCACGGCGGGTAAACAAAAGGGAATGAAAGCCGTTTCGGACGCGCGGGGTGTGATTGGCGCCGCGGCGATGGATCAGCGCGGGTCGCTCAGGAGCGCGATTGCCAAAGACAAAGGGATCGACAAGAAGGACGTGACGCCGGAGATGATGGCGGAGTTCAAGGAGGCAGTGGTCCGCATCCTGACGCCGCACGCGAGCGCCATCCTGTTGGATCCGGAATATGGGCTACGCGCGGCGAAGGCGAGGGCATCGAACGCAGGGCTGCTTCTCGCTTACGAGAATAGCGGCTATGACAATACGCGGCCGGGACGGCTGCCCGACTTGCTCGATCACTGGTCGGCGCGCCGGCTGGTGGCGGCCGGAGCGGACTGCGTGAAGATTTTGCTCTATTACACGCCGTTCGATTCGCGCGAGATCAATGAGACGAAGCACGCGTGGGTCGAGCGAATCGGCTCGGAATGCGCGGCGGTGGATGCACCGTTCTTCCTCGAATTCGTGGGCTACGAAGAAGGCGTCGACGAGAAGGGAATCGAATTCGCGCGGAAGAAGCCGGAAGTGGTCACTCGGAGCATGGAAGAATTCTCGAAGCCACAGTATGGCGTGGACGTGTTGAAGGTGGAGGTTCCGGTCACCATGGCCTACGTTGCAGGCACGCGCTCCTGCAAGGGCGAGTCTGCCTACACGCGCGAGCAGGCCAAGGAGCACTTCCGCAAGGCTGCGGCGGTGGCCAAGAAACCTTTTATTTATTTGTCCGCCGGGGTGAGCAACGAGACTTTCTCGGAAACGCTCGAGCTTGCGGGCGAATCAGGCGTGAATTTCTCCGGAGTGCTCTGTGGACGAGCGACGTGGAAGGACGGCATACCCTTCTACGCGAAGAAGGGCCTGAAGGCGCTCGAGGACTGGCTGGCCGATCAGGGCGTGAAGAACATCAAGAACGTGAACGGCCGGCTGGCTGCGGCCAAGCCCTGGTTTAGCTTCTATGGAGCCAGCTCTGCCGCGGCTCTTGCGGATTAGTCCGGAAATGCCGACGACCGGTAAAGCAGCCAAATCACAAACAGGCGCGACCATTCACACGCTCGAAGTGAAAACTTCGCGGCGCACGGAGTTGGTCGACGTCACTCGCGAAGTTGAGAGACTTGTCGCCGAGGCGGGCTGCACAAACGGGTCCTGCCAACTGTACGTCCCGCACACGACCGCGGGCGTGATCATCAATGAAGGCGACGACCCGGCGGTTGCCCGAGACATCGAAACGACACTCGATCGCATGGTGCCGCGCGCGGGCGACTACCGTCACGCAGAAGGCAATTCCGACTCCCATATCAAGACTGCGATTGTGGGCGTTTCGGAGACGGTCTGGATCGAGGACGGACGGCTCGCGCTCGGGCGCTGGCAGGCAATTTTTTTCTGCGAATTCGACGGCCCGCGACGTCGCGAACTCCGCGTCAAGATTGTGTCTGACTAACCGGCTGGCCGAATTCTGCTGTCCTCTTCTTCCCCTGTGGTGATAGGCTTTTCGTTCAATGAGCCTGGGTATCTACGTTCAGGTGCCGTTCTGCCAGACGAAGTGCACGTACTGTAATTTCCATACGGGCGTCTTCCCGAGGAACCTCTATTCACCCTACGTTAGTGCGGTGTGCCGGGAGATTGCGACGAGTGCGGTGCCTGTCTCCCTGCCGGTCGACACGATTTACATCGGTGGAGGAACGCCGAGCCTTCTGGAACCGGCGGCTCTTGAGCGAATGCTTGAGTGTATCCGCGGGCATTGTCGCTGCGAGATCGAAGAAGTCACTCTTGAAGCTGATCCCGAAACGGTTACAGCCGAAAATGCTCGCGCCTGGGGTGCCGCGCGAATCAATCGAATCAGCCTGGGCGCGCAGTCGTTTAACGACCAGGAATTGCAAGCGGCCGGACGGATGCATCGCCGGGCGGACACTGCAAATGCAGTGAGGTGGCTGCGGGACGCGGGATTCGCGAATGTTAGCGTGGATTTGATCGCGGGGCTTCCGCATCAGACCCGGGTCACGTGGGAAGATTCAGTCGGGAATCTTCTGCGGCTCCGGCCCGAGCATGTGTCGATCTATATGATGGAAATTGACGAAGGAAGCCGGCTGGGCAGGGAAGTACTGTCAGGGGGACACCGGTACAGCGCGGACTTGCTGCCTGCGGACGACGCGATGGCGGATTTCTACGAGGATGCTTCCGAGCGGCTGGCGGCCGAGGGCTACGAACACTACGAGATTTCGAATTGGGCGCTGCCCGGATATCGTTCCCGCCATAACCTGAAGTATTGGCGCAGGGAGCCTTATCTTGGGTTTGGCGCGGGCGCGCACTCCTTCGATGGGCACAGGCGCTGGTCAAACGCGCACGATCCAGCGGCGTACGTTTCCGCGATCGAGCAAGGCCGCTCTCCGATCGATCAAGAGGGTGTGCTGACGCCGCAAGAGGAACTCGACGAGGAGCTCTTCCTGGGCTTGCGTCAGCTCGAAGGGATCAACCTGGGACAAATTGAATCCCGGTACAAGGTGGATCTCCGGAATCGAGTGAAGGGTCTCGAACAGCAGGGCCTGGTCGAATTCGACGGCGAGCGGGTGCGGCTGGCCGCGGCGCGGCTGACTGTTTCAAACGAGGTCTTCGTGGAGTTGCTGGGCCAATAAGGAAGAGGCACCAGTCCCAACGCTGGCAGTATTTTACGCTGAGATTCTTCGGCCTGACGGGCTCAGAATGGCAGACTCAACTTTTACGGTCTCGAAGACAGGGCTAGACTGCGTGCGGGGAGATCGTAGCTAAGATTCTTCGCTCCGATTTCGTCGGGCTCAGAATGACGGGATGGATTTTGCGGGCTCGGAGGCAGGACTAAACGTGTACGAAAAGACAGCGACGAAAACCGCAGATGCAAGTGATTCGGATCGCAAGATGAGTACGACCGTGGACCTGCGCAGCGACACGGTGACGCGTCCTATGGCAGCGATGCGCCGGGCGATGGCGGAAGCCGAAGTCGGCGATGACGTTTACGGTGAAGATCCGACGGCGAACCGTTTGCAGGCCCGCGCCGCCGAACTATTCGGGCGCGAGGCGGCCCTGTTTGTTCCCTCCGGGTGCATGGGCAACCTGATTTCGATCAAGATATGGACGCAGCCGACCAACGAGGTGATCTGCGAAGAGCGCGCGCACGTCAATCAATACGAGCTGGCTTCGATGTCGGCCATCGCAGGGTGCATGCCCCGCGCCACGTTCGCGCCGGACGGCATTCTGACCTGGGACCGGATCGAGCCGCTGATTCGAGAGAAAATCTACTACGACTCGCAGACCGCTCTCGTCTGCCTGGAAAATACGAGCAACATGGCGGGAGGCACCGTCTATCCGCCGGCGATCGCAGAGGAAATCTGCGATCGCGTTCACGAAGCTGGATTGCATGTGCATCTCGATGGAGCGCGCATATTCAACGCGGCCGTGGCCCTGGGTCGCAGCGTCGCCGAGATGACGCGGAAATTCGACTCCATAATGTTTTGCCTGTCGAAGGGCCTTGGTGCACCAGTAGGTTCGATGATCGTGGGCTCGAGCGATTTCATCGAGAAGGCGCGCATGCTTCGAAAGTTGCTGGGCGGCGGAATGCGCCAGATGGGCGTGCTGGCAGCGGCGGGATTGGTGGCGCTCGAGGAAACGCCAAAGATTCTGCATCGCGACCATGAGAATGCCCGCTATTTGGCGGAAGGTTTGGCGGCGATTCGAGGCGTGAAGATCGATGCGAAGAAAGTCGTCACAAATATCGTGATCTTCGATGTGAAGGGCACAGGGAAGACCGCTGCAGAAATATGCGACCAACTCGGCAAGCGCAGCGTTCTTTGTGCGCCGACCGACAAATACCTGATCCGGATGGTTACGCATTACGACGTCGATCGCGCCGGAATCGACCGTGCGCTCGCAGCCATGGCCGAAATTCTCAGGGGGCACGCTCCTGCCGTCGGCGCTCACTAGCCTTGCGTATGCGAGGAAACTGACACGGGGGCGTGCAGTCGTCAACGTAGCCGCGAGGAAGCTGATTCTTAGCGGGAGATGCTCCGCAAGGCATCCGGAGCGCAAAAGGCGCACTTCGCTCCGCAAAACACATCCGGAGCGCAAACACCGCGCTGCGCTCAGCCTGACAGCCCAATGGGAACGTGTGTCACCTATTTCGGTTACGCGGCGCTAGCGCCGCCGGCACCTTAGAGCACCGGGGGTGGGAAATGGGGGCAAGGGAGACGCTTCGCGCCGCTTATTTAAGAATTGGTCTTTCAGCAATTTTGATGGCGGGTGGAATGATGGCTCTAAACGCAGGAAGCGCTTCCGATGCTGCCAAGCGAGCTAAGGCCGCGGCCCCGACGCCAGACGAAGCGCGCCAGTTTATCGAGTCTGCCGAGAAGCGACTGCTAGACCTTTGGATCAAAGAGCAGCGCGCTTCGTGGGTTCAGGAAACTTTTATTACCGACGATACGGAGAGAATGGCTGCGGAGGCGGACCGGGCGGTGAAGGCTGCGACCGTGGAACTTGTGGAGCAGGCGCGCCGCTTCGAGGGGCTAGAGCTCCCCGAAGATGTGGCCCGGAAGCTCATGCTCCTCAGACACTCGGTGGAAATACCGTCGCCGCGCGATCCCGCGGAGCAAGCCGAGCTTTCCCAGATTCTCGCCTCACTTCAAAGCGACTACGGGAAGGGGAAGTGGTGTCCCGATGACGCGCGGGGGAAGTGCCTTTCGCTGAACGAAATGGAAAACATTCTGGCCACCAGCCGCGACCCGAATGAGCTGCAACGGGTATGGGTCGGTTGGCATGCGATCGCGCCACCAATGCGCAAGCGATATGCACGAATGGTTGTGCTGGCCAATAAGGGCGCACGCGACATGGGTTTTCCGGAGGTGGGCGCGATGTGGCGCTCGGGTTACGACATGTCACCCGAGGCATTCAGTGCTGAACTGGACCGGTTGTGGCAGCAGGTGCGGCCGCTTTACGTTTCGCTGCACGCTTACGTCCGCACGCAGCTCGTAAAGAAATATGGTCCGTCAGTGATCCGCGAGGACGCACCCATTCCCGCGCATCTGCTGGGGAACATGTGGGCGCAAGAGTGGGGGAACATTTATCCGCTGGTGGCGCCTCCGAATGCCGATCCGGGTTATGACCTGAGCGAAATTCTGAAAGCCACGAAGGTAGACCCTCCTGGGATGGTGCGCTACGGCGAGCGGTTCTTCATGTCGCTGGGGTTCCCTGCGCTGCCGCAGGCATTTTGGGAGCGGTCGATGTTCACGAAGCCGCCCGACCGGGAGGTGGTGTGCCACGCAAGCGCCTGGGACATCGATTTTGTGGAAGATTTGCGCATCAAGATGTGCATCGAGCCGAAGGCCGAAGACTTCACGGCCATTCACCATGAACTCGGCCACAATTTCTACCAGCGGGCGTACGACACGCAGCCGCCTCTTTTCCGCGACAGCGCGAACGACGGTTTCCACGAGGCCATCGGCGATACGATCGCGCTATCGGTGACGCCAGAATACCTGAAGCAGATCGGTTTGCTCGACTCGGTTCCACCCGCTTCCGCGGACATCGGCCTGTTGATGAACCGAGCCTTGTCCAAGGTCGCTTTCTTGCCCTTCGGGTTGCTGATCGATAAGTGGCGCTGGGGCGTCTTTTCGGGACAAATCGCGCCTGCGGATTACAACAAGGCGTGGTGGGAGCTGCGGCGCCAGTATCAGGGAGTGGCGCCGCCGGTGGACCGCAGCGAAGCGGATCTTGATCCCGGCGCGAAATACCACGTCGCGGCCAATGTGCCTTACGCGCGCTATTTCCTGGCAGCGATTTTGCAGTTTCAGTTTCACCGAGGACTATGCCGCGCCGCCGGCTATATGGGGCCGCTGCATCGATGTTCGATCTACAACAACAAAGAAGTGGGCGCGAGGCTAAACAAGATGCTGGCGATGGGGAAGAGGCGTCCTTGGCCGGAAGCCCTCGAGGCGCTCACCGGCGAAAAGCAGATGGACGCTACCGCGATGCTCGATTATTTCGCCCCGCTCAAGCAGTGGCTCGACGACCAAAACAAGGGCCACAGGGTGGATTGGTAGCGCGGGGCGAGTCGTGCTCTCGTTCGAGGCGGGACCAGGCAACCGCAGATTCCTCGCTGCGCTCGGAATGACGTCCGGTCGAAGGACACGACCGGTGGCGCGTTTCCGAGAGCTCATCTCGATCGCTGCGCTCGGAATGACCGCTCGGTTGAGGGAAATGCCGGCCGGCGTTTCCGGGGCGCATCTCGACCAGCTTACTGTAGACCCTCGCCGCACTGGGCCGCGGCAATCCCTATGGTATAAATACATGTTGGGCTCGATAGCATCTTTCGCCTTCGTGCGAGGTGACGTGGAATTTTCTCTGACCGAGGAACAACAACAGCTTCGCCGCAGCATTCGCGAATTCGCTGAAGGGGAAATCGCTCCCCACGTGATGGAGTGGGACGAAGCCTCGCATTTTCCGCAGGAAATCCTCCCGAAACTTGCCGAAATGGGCTTGCTCGGCGTTATTTTCCCCGAAAAATACGGCGGCGCGGGGCTGGGCTACATCGAATACGCAATCGCGATCGAGGAGCTGGCGAGAGTGGACGGTTCCGTGGCGATCATTGTTGCCGCGCACAATTCTCTCGGTACGAATCACATCTACAAGTTTGGCACCGAAGAGCAGCGAAGGAAGTATGTGGTTCCGCTGGCGCAGGGGAAAAAGCTCGGCTGCTGGTCGCTGACGGAACCCGAGGCGGGATCCGACGCGGGCGGGACGCGAACCGTTGCGATGAAGAAGGACGGCGGCTGGGTGCTCAACGGAGCCAAGACGTTCACCACGAACGGCCACTACGCCGATGTCTGCGTGGGTATGGCGGTCACCGACAAGTCGAAGCGGTCTCACGGCATTTCGGCGTTCATCATCGAGAAAGGGACGCCGGGGTTTCGTCCGGGAAAAAAGGAAAACAAGCTGGGCCTGCGCGCCAGCGACACTTCGGAAGTGATTTTTGCGGATTGCCGCGTCCCCGCAGAGAACCTTCTCGGTGAGGAAGGCGAAGGATTCGTCAACAGCCTGCAAGTTCTCGATGGAGGCCGCATCTCGATTGCGGCGCTGGGTCTGGGGATGGCGCAAGGAGCTTACGAAGCCGCGGCGAAATACGCGAAACAGCGGAAGCAATTTGGAAAAGCGATAGCCGAGTTCCAGGCTATTCAGTTCAAGCTCGCCGATATGGCAACCGAGATCGAAGCGGCACGCCTACTGACGTATCAGGCAGCCTGGCTTGCGGACCGTTCGATTGCGAGTAACGGAAATGTCCGCTTTACGCAGGAATCGAGCATGGCGAAACTTTACGCCGGTGAAGTGGCGGTGCGTGTCGCCAACGAGGCCGTTCAAATTTTCGGCGGCTATGGCTTTATCAAGGACTATCCCGCCGAGAAGTTTTATAGGGACGTCAAGCTTTGCACCATTGGCGAAGGCACCAGCGAAATTCAGCGCCTGGTCATTGCTCGTCAACTCCTCGGAAAATCCTGACCTGAGGGAGGAATCAACTCAGCACATGCCGATTGCCATCGATCACTGGGCGGAGCAGGTTCGCGCGGGCGATGTTCGCGCGATTTCGCGGGCGGTCACGGCGATCGAGGACCGGTCTCCTGAAGCGGAAGAGATTCTGCGGCAACTTTTCCCGTTTACGGGGAACGCCTATCGCATCGGCGTCACCGGCGCACCGGGCACGGGAAAGAGCACGCTGGTCGATCGGCTGGCCGCTTACTATCGTGGCGCCAAGCGAACCGTCGGGATCATCGCGGTGGATCCATCAAGCCCGTTCACCGGCGGAGCGATTCTGGGTGATCGCATCCGCATGCAGGGTCACGCCACGGATTCGGGCATTTTCATACGTTCGATGGCGACGCGCGGCTCTCTGGGAGGCTTGGCGCAGGCGACCGGGGATGCAGCGCTGCTTCTGGACGCGGCGGGCAAGCAGATTGTGCTCATCGAAACGGTCGGAGTGGGGCAGGGTGAAATCGAAATTGTGCGCCTTGCGGATTGCACACTGGTGGTGCTGGTGCCGGGGATGGGCGACGATGTTCAGAGCCTCAAGGCCGGCCTGATGGAAATTGGCGATGTCTTTGTTCTGAACAAGTCCGACCGCGAGGGCGCCGACCGTTTCGAGCAACAGCTTCGCGCGATCTTGCAGCTCGTCCCGGAACGCGAGGGCTGGAAATCTCCGGTGGTTCGCACGACGGCGACGGAAAATAAGGGAATCAGCGATCTGGCCGCGGCGATCGATCAATTTCACAAACATTTCTCCGGGGCGGGTGAGGCGCGCAAGAAGGCGATCGAGCACTGGAAGCAGCGGTTGTTGCAATTGCTCGAAAAGCGACTTCTGGAACGCGTCGCGGGCGAGCGGATGACCGAAACGGTGCTGGCGGAAATGGCTGCCGAAGTGGCGGACCGAAAGAAAGACCCCTATGCGGCCGTTGACGAGCTATTGGCGCAGGCTGGATTGAGAGCTTCTCGTTGAGAAACCTCCGACAATGTCATTCTGAGGGGCGATGCAACAGCCAGAGGAATCTGCTTTTTGCCCTGATGCGGACGGCAAAGCAGATTCCTCACTTCGTTCGGAACGACAGTGTCCCGCGTTTTTCGACAACTCGTATGGAGCTTCGCGTTGAGGCTCGGTGATCTGGAGTTTCACATCGTCAGCGATGGCGGAGTGCGCCTTGACGGCGGCGGAATGTTTGGCGTGATTCCGCGGCCGATGTGGGAGAAGAAATTCGCCCCCGACGAGCGGAACCGCGTGCGCATCGCGATGAATTGTCTCCTGATCCGCTCGGGAGGGAAGTGGTTGCTGGTCGAGACCGGCGCCGGCGAGAAATGGGACGCAAAGAGGCGCGACATTTTCGCCATCGAAGGGCCACCCCGGCTTCTTGACCACCTGGCGGAGCGCGGGGTGAAGCCCGAGCAGATCGATTACGTCATCAACACGCATCTCCATTTCGATCACTGCGGCTGGAACACTCGCATCGTGGACGGGCGCGCGGTTCCGACGTTTCCGAATGCGCGGTACATCGTGCAGAAGGGTGAGCTCGAACACGCCAAGCGTCCGAATGAGCGCGATCGCTCGAGCTATATCCCGGATAATTTCCTTCCGATCGAGGCAGCAGGGCAGTGGTGGTTGCTCGAAGGGGAGCGCGAAATCGCGCCGGGCGTCGAGCTGATTCGCGTGCCGGGCCACACGGCGGACATGCAATGCGTGATTCTGCGGGGCGGAGGAAAGGGAGCGTTTTTGTTTGCCGACCTTGTTCCAACAACGGCGCATCTACCTCTCGCGTGGATCATGAGCTTTGACCTGTATCCGATGACTACGCTTGAAAACAAGCAGAAATGGATTGCCGAGGTAGCTCGACAGGGATGGCTGGCGCTGTTCGGACATGATCCCGTGATCCCAGCGGCCTATCTGCATGAGCGCGAGGGCCAATATGTGGCCGAAGCCGTAAAGGTGGACTGAGAATGGCGCAATCAGCACCGAAGAAGAGTCGAAGCAAAGGAAAGGATTCAGTCGGGATCGGAATCGTCGGCGGGAGCGGGCTGTATTCCATGCCCGGGCTCATGAATGCGCGCGAAAAGCGCGTTCGGACGCCTTTCGGCGATCCTTCCGATGCGTTCGTCGTGGGCACGCTGGAGGGTCAGCACGTCGCCTTTCTCGCGCGGCACGGGCGCGGCCATCGCCTTTTGCCGAGCGAGATCAATTATCGCGCCAACATTTATGCCATGAAGGTCCTCGGGGTCGAACGCATTCTTTCCGTCAGCGCGGTCGGCTCGCTGCGGGAAGATTTGCCGCCGCTCGATTTCCTGATTCCGGATCAATTCTTCGACCGCACTCGCCTGCGGATTGCCACATTTTTCGGAAACGGTATTGTCGCCCACGTCGGATTCGACAAGCCGACTTGCCCACAACTTTCGGGCTGGCTTGGCGAGGCCTGCGAGCGCGCCGGAGTGACGGTGCATCGCGGCGGCACCTACGTTTGCATGGAAGGCCCGCAGTTCTCGACGCTGGCCGAATCGCACACCTATCGGCAATTGCGATTCGACGTGATCGGCATGACCAACCTGACGGAAGCCAAGCTGGCGCGTGAAGCCGAAATCTGCTATTCGACCGTGGCCATGATCACCGACTACGATTGCTGGCATCCGCACCATGACGTCGTCACCGTCAGCGAGGTGATCGGCAACCTCAACCGAAACACCGAAAACGTGCAGCGCGTGATTCGCGAAGCGGTTCGAGCGCTTACTGCAGCTCGCGAGTGCCGGTGCGGCTCGGCGCTGGCGCATGCCATCCTCACAGACCGGAAGCTCATTGCAGCCGCGGCCAAGCGACGCCTGGCGCCGATTATCGGCAAATACATTTCCTGAGTCGGGAGCGAACATGTCCCTTTTGGTCGTCGGCTCCGTGGCATTCGATGCGATCGAAACCCCCCACGGGAAGGTGGACCGCACATTGGGAGGGGCAGCCAGTTATTTTTCGCTCGCCGCGAGTTACTTTGCGCCGGTCAGGCTCGTAGGTGTTGTTGGAGACGATTTCACGCACAAAGATGAAGCGGTGTTTCATGGGCGGAAGATCGATCTGGCCGGCCTGGAACGCGCGGTGGGGAAAACTTTTTTCTGGGCGGGCCGCTACAGCCTGAACATGAACGAGCGCACGACGCTGGCCACTGAGCTCAACGTTTTCGCCAGCTTCAATCCGAAATTGCCGCCGGCGTACTGTGACTCGCCGTTTGTGTTTCTGGCGAATATCGACCCGACGCTGCAGCGCTCCGTCCTGCGCCAAATCCAGTGCAAGCCGAAACTGATCGCGCTCGATACGATGAATTACTGGATCGAGCGGACGCCGGCGGAACTGGCCGAGATTCTCAAGCACAGCCAGGTGGTGATGATCAACGATGACGAGACGCGGCAACTCACCGGCGAACACAACCTTCTGCGCGCTGCCAAGCGGATTTTCAAAATGGGCCCGCAGACGCTGGTCATCAAACGCGGCGAGCACGGCGCCCTGATGGTGCACAACCGTTTCATTTTTTCCGTTCCGGCGTTTCCTCTGGAGGAAGTTCACGATCCCACGGGGGCAGGGGACAGCTTCGCTGGCGGATTTATGGGATATTTGGCGAGTGCGGGGCGAGTGAATGAGACGACGCTGCGACGGGCGATGGTGTATGGCTCGGTGATGGGGAGTTTCACGGTCGAACGGTTTGGGGTCGAGCGGCTGAAGAATCTGACGCGCCGCGAAATTCAGGGGCGGGCCAGGAAATTCGAGCGGCTGACCGCCTTCAAGCTCTAGGCGTGCGAGGCGGCAACCCTTTTTTCATCAGTAGAATCCGAGTTGACGTGCCGCGCACGGGATGCTATCAATTCCTCTCTTTGACGATTCCCGGGGCACGCCCCGCGAAGCCCTTTGCTTTCCTTCGTTTTGTTCACCCGGTGCGCCCGCTGGGGACGTGCCCGGGAACCCTGATGGCAGTTCGAGGAGAGGAATGTTGATCCGCTCGAGGCCGGTGGTGTGGGCGCCGTTGGCGGCAGTGCTTGTCCTGCTGGCCGGGTGTGGTGGCAGCACTCCGCAACCAAACGCAACACCGATTCTGAGCAACATTTTTCCTGCCCACGCGACCGCCGGGGGCTCAAAGTTTACGCTGATACTCAGCGGCCTTCAGTTCCTCCAAAATTCGGTCGTCGACTGGAACGGGCACGCGCGGACGACGACGTTTAACTCCGACACCGGCCAACTCTCTGCATCGATTTCTGCGGCTGACATCGCCCAGTCCGGCACGGCGGAAGTGACAGTTGTGAATCCCGCGCCGGGTGGCGGCACTTCGGGCGCGGTCACATTTTTCATTGATCCCCGGGCGAATCCAATGCCGGAGATTACTGCGCTTTCCCCGGCGAAGGCGATGGCAGGGGGTCCGCCGTTCACATTGACCGTCAGCGACAACGGCTCTGGCGGCACCGGGTTTGTTTCTGTTTCGCTTGTGAACTGGAACGGCCAGCCCCGCGCGACGACATTCGTCAGCACGAGTACGTTGATGGCTCAGATAACCAAGGCGGACATCGCGGTCCTCGGTACGGCGCATGTAACAGTCACAACTCCGGCGCCGGGGGGCGGCACGTCGAACAGCGTGGCGTTTCCGATCACGGCCACCGGCATGGGCGCGGAGCTTCCAATGGTTGTGTCCGTCAACGCGGCCGGCCACGGTGCGAGCGGGCCCAGCTATTCCGCTCAGATGGACGCGACGGGCCGCTTTGTAGCGTTCATTTCGCAGGCGAAGGATTTGGTCGCGGGGCTGGTGGGGAACGTCTTTGTTCGAGAGACGTGCATAGGGGCCGACTCCGGTTGCCTGGCGCGAACCGCTGCGGTGGACCTCGCTGCGGACGACAATGCGCCGAATGGGAGAGCCCTGGGCTGGCCTGCTATCAGTGCCAGCGGGCGATATGTCGCGTTCTCATCCGAGGCGACAAATCTGCTCGGCGACATGTTCACCCGCGGACAGCAGATCTTTCTGCGTGATACTTGTCTCGGTGCTGCTGTTTCTCTGGACTGCACCCCGCGCACGGTCCTCGTTTCGGTGAACGTGAACGGCGTCGAAGGGAGCGGAAGAAGCACGTTGCCATCGGTGAGCCGAGACGGCCGATTTGTGGCTTTTGCTTCGGGGGCGACCGATCTTGTCGCTGACGTCAGCGAAGGAATTGCACAAATCTATGTCCGCGACACCTGCCTGGGCGCGGGACCTGGCTGCGCACCTCGCACGGTGCTCGCGTCGGCAAGTCCTGCGGGTCTGCCGGGAAACGGCGCGAGTCTGCGGTCGGCCATTTCGGCTGACGGACGCTACGTCGCGTTCGATTCCGGGGCGACGAACCTCAATCGTGGAGGCAGTTCCGAGGTATCTCAAATTTACCTGCGAGATACGTGTTTGGGCGGCGCGCCTCCCTCGGGATGTGAGCCATCTACGATCCTCGTTTCTCGTTCGAGTGAAGGATCGAGCGCGAATGGGTGGAGCGAATTACCGGCGATCAATGGCGATGGCCGCTTCGTGGCATTCGTTTCGGAGGCGACGAATCTGGCGGAAAACACCGAACTCGGGCGCCGCCAAGTATTTCTGCGAGACACGTGTTCAGGATCGAGCGCGCCTGTGGGATGCATTCCTTCAACGAGAGTGGTTTCTTCGGATGCGAATGGGTCTGAAGGCGATTCCGACAGCTTGATGGTTTCGGTGAGCCCGACCGGGCGATACATCAGCTTCGCGTCGTTTGCTTCGAACCTTGCTCCTGGGGCTTCCGGCAAGGTATCGCACATCTACGTTCGAGACACGTGCTTCGAGGCATCCTCCGGCCCTGAGTGCACACCGCGTATCGCCATGGTTTCGACCTCGGCTGATGGCACGCCGGGAGATCTCACCAGCGGAGGCCAGGTTCTGGCGATGCCGTTGAGTCTCGATGGCCGCTTCATCGCCTTCTTTTCTCTGGCAACAAACCTTGCCCCGAGTGACCAAATCTCCGGCCGCGGCGACGTGTTCCTCACGCGAAACCCGGTGCAATAGGGTCGCCAACTCGAGGGCGAGCGTTGCTGGCCCGTAAGCATCCGGTATCACGCCTCCCGTTAGCGTCTGGACGCGACTTCTGAAATTCCTTATCCTCAATTTCGCCCGATGCCACGAGCCCTGAAGCCACCTGCACTGACTGCCGGCGATGCCGTACGGGTTATTGCTCCTGCCAGTCCCGTTGAAGAAGAGAAGCTGCGGAAAGGCTGCGAGGAAATCAAAAGGCTCGGCTATGTTCCGAAGATTGACCGCGACACCGTGCTGGGACGCGATGGATATTTCGCGGGCCCTGTGGAGAGTCGCGGCGCAGCGCTGAAGGCGGCCCTTGCAGAACCGGAATCGAAGGCCATTTTTTGCGCGCGCGGCGGTTATGGATCGAATTATTTGCTGGACGGCCTGAAGAAACCGGGCGTGGTTCGCCCAAAGATACTTTTGGGGTACAGCGACATTACTTCGCTGCAGGTATTGTTGTGGCAGAAGTCTCGCTGGGTGACCTTCTATGGGCCGATGGTTGCGGCCGCGTTCGATTCGGGAGCCGGCGCACCCGGAGGATACGATCCAGTGTCGTTCAAGCGTGCTCTGACGGAGACGCAGCAGGGATGGACGATGGATCTGCAAGGCGACTCGCTTCTCACCGGTGAGGCAGAAGGGATCTTGCTCGGTGGTTGCCTCACGCTGGTGGAGGCGACGCTGGGCACGCCCTGGGAGTTGGACACGCGTAACGCGATCGTCTTGCTGGAGGATCGGGCGATGAAGCCGTACCAAGTCGATCGCTCGTTGATGCATCTGAGACAAGCCGGCAAATTTGAAAGATTGCGCGGGGTGATTTTCGGGGAGTTCCCGGAATCGGACGCGCCGGCCGGGAGCGCGAGCGTTCGTGAAGTTGCCGAGCGCATCTTGCGGACCGAAGGGATCCCGGTAGCATGGGGAGTTCCGGTGGGTCACACGGCGCGGCCGATGCTGACGTTTCCTCTGGGCGTCCGCGCGCGGTTGTCCACCACTGCATCACCGAAACTGGAAATACTGGAGCCGGCGTGTATAGCGCGCCCGGCTGTGAAGCGCTGAGGAGGGGGATCATCGAAGAGCGCATCCGAAAAACGCTGGCACGCATTCACTTGCTGGGAATCGGCGGGGCGGCGATGGCGCCGGTGGCGGGGATGTTGAAGGAGCGGGGGTATCACGTCACTGGCTCCGATACCGGCTTGTATCCGCCGGCTTCGACGCTTCTGCAATCGCTGCACATTCCCTGGAACGAAGGTTTCAATGAAGCAAACCTGAAACCAGCGCCAGATTTAGCCGTCATCGGCAACGTCATTGCTCGTGGCAATCCCGAGCTCGAATACATTCTCGACGAGAAAATCCCCTACTGCTCGATGGCACAGATTCTCGAAGACCTGTTCATTGTGGGCCACACATCGATTGTTGTCGCCGGCACGCACGGGAAGACCACGACGACGGCGATGCTGGCATGGATATTCCATGTCGCCGGCCGCCGGCCTGATTTTCTGGTGGGCGGCGTGATTCCGAATTTCAACGACCGCAGCTACGGCCTGGGCGGCGGCGAGGAATTCATCATTGAAGGCGACGAGTACGAAACGGCCTTTTTCGATCGCGGTCCAAAATTCCTGCACTACCATCCCGATGAGCTCATCGTCACCTCGCTCGAATACGATCACGCGGACATTTATCCCGATCTGGCTTCGATCGCATTGCAATTCCGGCGTCTGGTCAATTTGGTGCCGCGGCGCGGGCGAGTGCTCGTGTGGGGAGAAAGTGAAGAAGTAAAGGCCTGCGCGGCGAAGGCTTTTTGCCCGGTGGAAACGTTCGGACTGCGCGAGGGGGTGGATTGGTGCGCGGGCGACATCGAATGGTCGGATGGCGCAACGCAGTTCCGGGTGGCGTACCGCGGGCGGGAAGTGGCGCGCATCCGCATGAGTCTCGCCGGACGGCACAACGTGCTTGATGCGTTGGCGGCCATCGGTCTCGCTTACGGCCGTGGGGTAGAATGCGAAGCCATCGAACGCGCGATGGAAACGTTTCAGGGCGTGCGACGAAGGATGGAAGTGAAGGGAGAAGCGGGCGGCGTGCTTGTCATCGAGGACTTTGCGCACCACCCGACTGCCATCCGCGTGACGCTTGACGCAGTTCGCACGCGCTGGCCCGGCCGCCGAATCTGGGCGGCGATCGAGCCGCGTTCGAACACGATGCGGCGAAAGATATTCCAGGACGTGTTGCCGGAGGCGCTGGCAGGGGCGGATAAGATTATCTTCGGGCCCGTCAGCCACGCTCAACTTCTCGCGGGCGAGGAACGAATGGAGCCTGAGAAAGTCGCGGAAGACCTGCGCGCTCGAGGGAAAGAGGCGCACGCGCTCGGATCGGCGCAGGAAATCGCGGAATATCTGGCTCGAGAGGCCCGGCGGGGAGACCTGGTTCTTGTGATGTCCAACGGGAGTTTCGATGGGTTGAATGCAAAGCTTCTCGAGAAGCTCGAGCAGCGCAAGTGATCAGGGATTGCCGGCCATTCGCGTGGGTGTTTCTATGGGCGATGGCGGTACACCCGGCGGGCGCGACCATTCGCTATCGCGTTTCAATCGCTCATCCGGAAAAACATCTCTTCCATGTCAGGATGACGGTTCCCACCGCCGGGAAGGAATTGCGCGCAGCCCTTCCCGCGTGGAATACGCTCTATCAGGTTCGCGATTTCGCCTACCGCGTGCAGGACCTCCGCGCGACTTCTTTGCCGAAGGAGTCAGCGGCGCCTTCCGAAGCTCTTCAAGTTCGCAAGCTCGACAAGCAGACCTGGCAAATCCGATTCGCTCGGAGCGGCAACACAACGCCGGACTTGGGTAACGTTCAGATCGAGTATGAGATCTTTTGGGATACGCCTGGACCATTCAGCTCGCAACTCGATGCCCATCACGCCTTCATCAATCCGGCGGAGATTCTGTTCTACGTTCCTGACCGACGGGATGAAGATGTTGAGATCAGCTTTTCCGATTTGCCTGCTGGGTGGCGCGCGGCCGTCGAGCTCCCGGCCGGCGGAGACGGTTTGTCTTTTCGGGCGCCGGGCTACGACGCGCTTGCGGACGCGCCGATAGAACTAGGGTCGTTTGAGGAATTCCGCTTTCAAGAAGGGAGCGCTCAGATTCGCTTCGCGGTTGACGGGCAATCGTGGAGTCGCGGCCGGCTCGAAGAGGCGCTTCGCCGGATCGTTCGCACCCAGACAGGGATGATGCGCGAAGTCCCGTTTCAAGAATATCTCTTCATTTTCCATTTCGGAGCTTATACCCCCTCTTTGACCGGCGGCATGGAGCACTTGAATTCGACGGCGATTGCCACGGTGAGCGAAGATTCGGGTGTGGTGGTTGCGGCGCACGAGTTCTTCCATCTTTGGAACGTCAAGCGCATCCGGCCACAAAGCCTTGAGCCGGTTGACTACACGAAGGAACAATGGACGCGCGCCCTGTGGTTTGCCGAAGGCGTGACGAACACCTATGGCAGCTACACTCTGGTGCGCTCGGGCCTGTGGGGTCGCGAGCAGTTCTACCAGGATTTGGCCGACGCCTTCGCGGAACTGGACTCACGCGCGGCGAGGGTTTGGCAAAGCGTGGAGGAATCGAGCCTGGATGCGTGGTTCGACAAATACGACACCTACCGCCGTCCCGAATTCAGCATATCGTATTATGACAAGGGCCAGATACTGGGAGTTTTGCTCGATCTTTCGATTCGCGATGCGACCGACAATCACAAGTCCCTGGACGACCTCCTGCGCGCCATGAACGAAGAATTCGCCCATCGCCGCCGGTATTACAACGACAGCGAGGACATCCGCGCCGTGATTGAAAAGGTTTCCGGGCGGAGCTTCGAAGATTTTTTTCGCCGCTTCGTCTCCGGCACGGACGAAATTCCAGCGAATGAGTTCCTTGCTCTCGCTGGTCTCGATCTGAAGACGGAAAGGACGCGGAATTCGGATCTGGGGTTCTGGCCGGGGCGGGGGCCGGAGAGTTCGCAGGCTGTGATCAGCGTCGAGTCCGGCAGCGGCGCGGAGGAGGGCGGTGTGCGACAGGGAGATGTGCTTCTCTCTCTCAACGGAGACGCTTTCCCTCAGAATTCGGGCGCTTGGCTGCGAGAGCACTCCCCGGGAGAAACGGTGCGTCTGCGGGTGCGGCGCAGAAACGGCGCCGAGCAAGAATTGACGTTCGCCCTCGGGCTGCGCGAAGACAGAAATTATCGGATCGAAGAGCTTGCGCACCCGAGCGACCGGCAGCGGCGGATTCGTGAAGGAATCCTGCGCGGAACCACCGACTAGCAAGATCGGACGGCGCTTTGGCGATCATCTACTTCCTTCGGACAATCGGGGTGGTTCTGTACATCGCAGCGTGGCTCGTCCTTATCGCACCTGCCCTCATTCTCTATACGATCCTGGTTCACTCAGCCGACCTTCTTTATCGCGTGGCGATGGTTGGCGTTCGAGGAGCTGCGCGGCTCGCGGGAATGCGCATTCGCGTCGAAGGGATTGAAAATGTTCCACCTGGAGCGTGCGTGTTTGTTGCCAATCACGTAAGCAATGTGGACCCCCTTGCGGTTGTGCCGGTGATTCCGAAACGGGTCGCGCTGCTGGCGAAGAGCGAACTGTTCCGCATTCCAATTCTTGCGACGGCAATGCGCCTTGCCAGCTTTGTTCCAGTGGATCGGCGCGATCCTGAAGCGGCGGCCGCGAGTGTGGGCAAGGCGCTCGAGAACCTGCGTTGCGGCGTCTCATTCCTGGTTTATCCCGAAGGTACGCGTAGCCCGGATGGGCGGCTGAGGCCTTTTAAGAAAGGCTCGTTCGTGCTGGCGATTCAGGGCGGAGTGCCGGTGGTTCCGATTTCAATCATCGGAACGCAGAAAGTGATGCGCAAAGGAGAGCGGTTCATGCGTCCGGGTGAAGTAACGATTCGATTCGGACCACCTGTGGACGCGACGAAGTACACGATGGACCAGCGGGTGGGCTTGGTGGGACGAGTCCACGATCTCATTGCCGCCGGTCTGCCGGAGGATCAGCGGCCGCTACCCGCGGCGCGAGAATAGCCATCCGTTCCGCGCCGACGGGGTTTGCGCAGCGCCGCGACCTGCGCCTTGAGATCGCGCACCGTTTTCTGAAGCTCCGGCAGACGCGCGAAAATCGCGGAAGCCTTGAGCCACGTCTTATTCTCGATCGCGGGATAGCCGGAATAGAGCGCGCCGGCTGGGACGTCGTGGGGGACTCCGCTCTGCGAGCTAATCACAGCGTCGTCGCCGATGGTCAAATGTCCCGCCGCGCCGACTTGTCCGGCGAGGGTGCAGCGATTTCCAACGCGGGTCGAGCCCGCCAAACCGACTTGGCCGCACAAAAGAGTATCCTCGCCCACTTTCGACGCGTGACCTACCTGGACTAGATTGTCGAGTTTCGTGCCGCGTCCAATTCGCGTCTCGCCGATCGTGGCGCGGTCTACGGTGGTGTTAGCCTGGATCTCGACATCATCTTCAATGACGGCAACTCCGGACTGCCGCATCTTGTACCAGCGCGCATCTTCCCGGCGGGCAAAGCCGAAGCCATCTCCGCCAACGACAGCCCCGTTCTGCAGGATCACGCGATGTCCGATTTTGCAGAACTCGCGTACGCAGGCGTGGGAGTGAGCGAAAAAGTCGTCTCCGATGCGGGCGCCGCGATAGATGGCTACAAAGCTGTGCAAGACGGCATTGCGGCCGATTTGCACATCTGCGTCGATGAAGCAGTAAGGTCCGATGTGAGGGCCCGCGCCGACCCGCGCTGAGGGGTCAACAATGGCGGTGGGATGAATTTCGGGCGCATAGCGCGGGGGCTGATAGAAGAATTCAATGGCACGGGCGAAGTCGAGGTAGGGATTCGCGGACCGCAGGGCGGCGATGGGCACTGGGCCCGCGTCCCGAGCCACGACGATGGCCGAGGCGCGAGTCTTCGCAATCCAGGGCCGGTATCGCCGGTTCGCCAGGAACGTCAATTGTCCCGGGGCGGCTTCTTCCAGCCCGGCCACTCCGGTGATCTCAATGTTGGCGTCACCCTCGACCTGGCAATCCAGGCGGCGGCCAATTTCGGAAAGTTTCATGGAATCCTCCGACGGTTCGCGTGCTCGCGGCAGTCGAGCGCCACGCGAGCCACTCTACAACAATCACTTGCGAAATGGGGATGCTGAGAACGGCGCGAAGGATTGAACGACGCTGGCCGCTACTCGGTGAAGAGTTTCGGTTGAGAGGCTCCGGCGGTGGCCGAGGCCGCGCGGGGTACGCGCCTGGCGATGCCAACGACGCCGAGCACCTTCATTTCCGCGAGGGCCGACCGGGGAATGAACAGACGCAAACTATTGCCATGCAGGTCGGGAGGTGTCAGTTGAACTCCGTTTTCGAGAAGATCCAGGAGGTCGTTGGAGACGATACCTTCGATGGAGTCCCCGTCGCGGAACCTGAGCTTCACCCAGAGGCCATCCAGTTTGGGCCGGCTGTAGAATGCCTTCCGCTCGGGCTCGTAGGATTCGCTGAATTCGCGCACGAAGTAGACGCACTTGACATCCTCGATCGGCATCGATAGATGCTCGCCATCCGGTGTTAGCAGATTGAGTTTTTCAATCCGGCCCAGGCCGGTCGGGTTCAGATAGCCACGTACGGGGGTGCCTTCCTGAAGGACTACGACTACCTTTTTGTGGGTCGACGCTGGGGATCGACTTTTCACCGGGCAAAGCGCGTTCTCGGGAAGACTCTTGCGAACACGCAACGGTTATGCTATCCTTGCGCGAAATCGCTGTCAAGTTGTTGGTGCTCAAAGGGTTAGCATCGGAGCGTCGGGCGATTGACCCACACAAGGCAGATCCTCAAATCCGCCTCCGTAATAACCGTCGCGACCATAATCAGCCGTATTTGCGGGTATTTACGCGACCAACGGATCACACTCCTCCTTGGAACATCGGTCACGGCCGATTGCTTCATTTTATCCTTCGGAATCCCCAACCTAGTGCGGCGCCTGGTGGCGGATGGAGCCATATCGGCCTCGTTCATACCTGTGTTCACCGGCTATCTTCGAGAGAAGTCGCGCGAAGAGGCTTGGGATTTCGTGGGGAGGGTTTTCTGGACTCTGTGCCTGGTGCTCGCCGGCGTCGCGGTGTTGGGAGTGGTGTTTTCGCATCAGGTCATCGCTCTCTTTACTGCATTGGGCCAAGGGCCCGCCCATTGGGAGCAAGCCGTCTACCTCAACCGGATCATGTTCCCATACGTTTTCTTCATTGGGTTGGCGGCACTGGCCGCAGCCATTCTGAACAGTTTCCACATCTTCGGGCTTCCGGCGGCGATGCCTATTCTTTCCAACGTCACAATCATCCTCTTCTCGGTCGGGTTGGTGTACCGGCCGATCATGAACTGGGCGCCCGACGCGTACCGAAGTCCGGCGGTGGCGCTCTCGGTGGGAGTAATTCTTGGCGGGGCTATGCAGCTCGCCGTGCTCTTCAGGGAATTGGCTCGGAGGGGCATGCACTTTCGGTTTGGTGTCTCGCTTCGGGACCCGGGAATTCGGACACTGGGCCGTCTTATGGTCCCGGGATTTTTCGGGATCGGGGTTTATCAGATCAATTTCTTCGTGGGCAGAGTTTTTGCCACGTCCGCGCGGCTTCCGCAAGGCAGCGTCACTTCGCTCTACGTCGCCGATCGAGTCACCGAGCTGGTCGTGGGGACCTTCGCGATTGCGGTCTCGACGGTAATCTTGCCGATGATGTCACACCAGGCGGCGGAAGGAAATTATGCGGACATGAAGAAGACGTTCGGCTTCTCGACGCGCTTCGTTTCCTTTGTGACGATTCCCGCAGCGGTGGGATTGTTTCTGTTGCGCGAACCAATCGTCAGAGTGCTTTTCCAGCACGGCGAGTTCGCTGCGCAATCGACGATGCTCACCTCTCGTGCCCTGCTTTATTATTCCCTTGGGCTTCCGGGATTCGCAGCCGTCAAGCTGGTGGTGCCTCTTTTTTATGCACTTCGCGATACGGCAACGCCCGTGCGCGTGGCGGCTTACGCGATGGTCCTGAACGTTTTGTTGAACATCGTGTTCCTTGCAGCGTTTTCGCGTTACCTTTCAAACGGGAGCCCGGCGCTGGCGAGCGCGCTCTCCGCTTACCTGAATTTTTCGCTGCTCTTCCTGCTTTTCCGGCGGCGCTTCGGAAGAGTGGGGGCGCGGGCGATCGTGGTGTCGCTCGCAAAGATTTCGATCTGTTCAGGGGCGATGGGTCTGGGCTGCGCGGCGATGAAAAACTACGTGCATTTCGATTCGTTGCGTCACGTCCTTTCTCAAGCCGCCATCCTCGCCGCGATGATTGGGTTGTGCGCGGGAGTTTACCTGGCGCTGGCGTGGCTGCTGCGTTGCGAGGAGCTCGTCGAAGCGGCCACTCTTTTTCGTCGCGGTGAAGTGGCGCCAGCGGGCGCGTCTGATTGGGTCCGAGGATGAAGCAGTGATTGAGGAAATCCCATGGATGGACTGATCCTGTCTTTCCTGGCCTACATTCGAATTGAAAAAGGCCTGGCGGAAAATACGGTGCTGGCGTATCGCCGGGATCTCCTGAAGTTTGCCGACTTCGTCGCGAAGAACCACCTCGAAGCCGAGAGAATCGTGCGAAGCAATCTGGTGGATTACCTCAGCAGCCTTTACCAGCGACGCCTCGATAGCCGATCGGTGGGCCGGCACCTCGCCAGCTTGCGGCAGTTCTTCCGCTTCTTGTGCGCCGAAGGGATTATCCGCGACGATCCGGCTCTGAATATCGAATCGCCACGATTCCGTTATAGCCTGCCGAGCTTCTTGAGCATCGAGGAAGTGGAGCGGCTGCTTGCCCAACCAGACGCCAAAACGGTGGGAGGCCTGCGTGATAAGGCGATGATCGAGCTGATGTATTCGACGGGTTTGCGGGTTTCCGAGCTTTGCGGTCTCCGCGTCAGCGATCTGGAGATGCAAGTGGGTTGCTTGCGTTGTCTTGGCAAGGGCAATAAAGAGAGGCTCGTGCCCGTAGGCCGGTCGGCCCTGGCCCTGGTGCAGGAATATCTGCGGGATTCGCGTCCCAAACTGCTGGGCGATAAAACGTCAGCGAATCTATTCTTGAGCCGAATCGGCACTCCCATGAACCGAATCGCGTTCTGGCGAATGCTCTCCGCTTACGGGCGGAAGGCTGGACTGCGGATGAGGCTGAAGCCGCATATGCTGCGTCACAGCTTTGCGACGCACCTGCTGGACCGGGGGGCCGACTTGCGGTCCGTTCAGATGATGCTGGGCCATGCCGACATAACGACTACGCAGATTTACACCCACGTGGTGGAAGAGCGGCTGAAACAAGTTTACAAAGCGCATCACCCCCGAGCCTAAAGAAAAGAATTGGGTTCGGTGCCGCGCCGAGGGGGGCGGCGGCGTCAGGGGAGAGCAATTCCGGTCCGGTTGTAACTTTCCAAGACGGCCGATTCTCAAAAGGTTCAGCACGGGTTGCGGCGCGTTGCGCGAGGAGGCTACCAACCTCATGCCTGACTACATGTACTTGCTCGAAAGCCGGCTCTCGCCGGAACAACGTGCAGTGCTGGAGCGCGTTCAAGAGCTCGCGCGGGTGCAGGAGGCGAATATCTATCTGTCGGGCGGGGCGGTCCGTGATCTCGTTTCCGGAATGCCGATCCGCGATCTGGATTTCACAGTCGAAGGAAACCCGTTTCGGATGGTGCGCGAGCTCGAGAAGGGTGGCGCGCGTGTCGTTGTGGAAGATGAACGGCTGCGCCACATCGAATTGATTTTCGCGGGCGACGTGGACGGCTCGATCTCCGCCGCTCGCGACGATTACTACGACCGCCCCGGCGCCCGGCCCGAAGTTCGTTGGTCCACAATTATGGAAGATCTGCGCCGCCGGGACTTCTCTCTGAATGCCGTGGCCATTTCTTTGAACCCCGCGTCCCGCGGGCTGCTGCTGGATCCCACGAACGGTCTGGCCGATCTCGAAAAGCGTGAGGTGCGTGCGCTCTCGATTCATGCTTTTACCAACCAACCGGTCCGGCTGCTGCGCATCCTGCGCTACTGCGCCCGCATGGGCTTCAAGATGGAGGCGCGCACGTCAGAGTGGTTCGAACTGGCGATGGCTCGCGGCCTACATGAGAGCCTGGAGGGCGCCGCCGTCGGCTGGGAGATTCGCAATCTGGCGCGGGAGGACAATGCAGTAACGACGCTGCGGCAATGGGAGTCCCGCGGACTGCTCGGCGTGATTCATCCACACCTGGCCCGGCGGCGTCCGGACTACGAAAGCCTCACAAAACTGTCGCGTGTGCGCGAGCAGATGGTGGCTTGCGGAGTTCGGCCGCGGTTGTTTGCGCCGGTGACGCATTATCTTCTGGCGCGGCTCAAGTCACGGGAAGCCGCGACCGCCCTTCGGCGCATGGAGCTTCGCCAGTCCGAGATCGACGCGGTCTCGCGCCTGATCCCCGACGCAGAGAAAACTCTGAAGATGCTGAAGGGTTCGAAGACCAACTCGCCGCGGGACGCTTACTTCTTGATCGCGTCGATTCCCCCGGACCTGCTCGCGTTCTTGCAGGTGGAATACCCGCATCCGAAGGCGATGAACAAGATTCGCAATTATCTGCAGAGGTGGCGCCCCTTGCGGGTAAGCCTGCCGGTGGCGGAGCTCGATGGCCTGGGTGTACCGCGAGGGACCAAATTCGACAAGATCCTGGAGCAGCTTTTCGAGCAGCAACTCCGCGGTAGGGGCCGAACCCCGCCGGATCGCACGAAGCTCCTTCGCCAGCTAGCCGGCATCAAGGAAGAGCCAAAGAAAAAGGCCAAGGAAGAGAAGAAGGGGAAGGCAAAGGCGACGGCGAAGGAATTGAAAGCGCATGCGAAACAGAAGGCTGCGAAAGCCGTGGAGACCGCCGCTGCTCCTTCGGAAGGTCAAGCGAAGGAGCTCGTTGCAGGAGCCGCCAGCGGCGCAAGCAAGGAGCCGCGCAAGGCGGTGGAAGCTACAGCGTCAGCAAGGCGCCATTCCAGTTCGCGGCACGCTCATAAGCCAAAGATCGCCACAAAACGGAAGGTTTCCGGGGCGAAGGCTCGTCGCCGCCGTTGAGCCAGGCGTTTGACGCTTCGATCAGGCCGTGTGACCGACTGTCCGGCGCCAAACTTCTGAGCAGATCGCAAGGGCCTGGATCTTTCAAGGTGGTGTAGAATAGCTCGGAATGACCTCTCCGAACTTCGTACACCTGCATCTCCACACGGATTACTCTCTGCTCGACGGGGCGTGTGAAGTCGGCGAGCTGGCGAGCGAAGCGGCACGCCGGGGAATGCCCGCCGTCGCTGTCACCGATCACGGGAATCTGTTCGCCGCCGCCAATTTCTACCACGAGGCCACGACACGCGGGGTCAAGCCGATCATCGGCTGTGAGGTGTACGTCGCGCCTGGAAGCCACAAGACGAAGGGCGCGGATGCGGAACGCTCCAACCACCTCGTGCTCCTTTGCGAATCCGCGGAAGGTTACCGGAATCTGATTCAGCTCGTTTCCACCGGCTTTCTCGATGGGTTCTACTATAAGCCGAGAATCGATCACGAGCTTTTGGCTCAGCATAGCCGCGGCCTGATCGCGCTATCCGCTTGCCTGCGCGGGGAAGTAGCGGATGCCTTGCTCGCCGAGAATCCCGGGCGCGCGCGCGAATCTGCCTACCGGCTCCGGGACATTTTTGGAAAGGGCAATTTCTTCCTGGAAGTTCAAGACCAGGGAATCGAGGTCGAGAAGCGCGTAAACCGGGAACTGGTCCAGCTTTCGCGCGAAACAGGGATTCCACTGGTGGCCACAAACGATTGTCACTATTTGACGCGGACCGACGCGCACGCACAGGAAGTGCTCCTCTGCATTCAGACCGGCAAGACCATGAGCGATCCCCAGCGGATGCGCTTCGCCACCGACCAGTTCTATTTCAAGACGGCTGAGGAGATGGCTCAAGTCTTCCGCGAGCTGCCGGACGCGCTCGATCGCACGTTGACGATTGCCGAGCGCTGCCAGGTGAAGATCGAGCGCGTCCAGAATCCGTTCCCAGAATTCCGAGTTCCGGAGGGCCACACCGCCGAAAGTTATTTCGAGAAAGTGGCCCGCGAGGGCTTCGAATCCCGGCGTCCTCCTCTCGAGCGTCTGGCGCGCGAGGGCGTGCTGCGACAGCCGATTGCCGCCTACGAGAAACGCCTCTCCGATGAAATCGAGATGATCAAGAAAATGCGCTTTGCCGGGTATTTTCTGATCGTCTGGGACTTTATTCACTACGCGCGCGCGCAAGGCGTGCCGGTCGGCCCCGGGCGAGGGTCGGCGGCCGGAAGTCTGGTGAGCTATGCGCTGCAAATCACGGATGTGGATCCGCTGCAATACGATTTGCTTTTCGAGCGGTTCTTGAACCCGGAACGGATCTCGATGCCGGATATCGACATCGACTTCTGCATGCGCCGGCGCGGCGAAGTAATCGAGTACGTGCGGCAGCGGTACGGCGAGAAGAATGTCGCGCAGATCATTACGTTTGGAACGATGGCGGCGAAAGCAGCCCTGAAGGATGCGGGCCGCGCGCTGGACCTCCCGTATGGGGAAGTGGACCGCCTGGCGAAGTTGGTTCCCAACCAGCTCAACATCACGCTCGAAGAGTCGTTGAAGCAATCGCCTCCTTTGGCTGAACTGCGCGAAAAAGACGAGCGTGTCCGGGAATTGATCGATGTCGCGCTGCGCCTGGAGGGTCTGGCGCGCCATGCCTCGACGCACGCTGCCGGCGTGGTCATCTCCCCGCAGCCGCTCACCGAGATCGTTCCTCTCTACAAGACCAACCGGGATGAAATCACGACGCAGTACGACATGAACGCGCTCGAACGCATCGGCCTGCTGAAAATGGATTTCCTGGGGCTGACGACCCTGACCGTGCTTGATGACGCTGTGGGGATGATCCGCCAGAACCATCCGAATCACAAGGACTTCGAGCTCTCGGGCATCCCGTTGGACGATGCCACGACGTATGCGCTCTTCGCCCGCAGCGAGACGACCGGCATCTTCCAGTTCGAGTCGCACGGAATGCGCGACATCCTTCGGCGTTACGAGCCGACCCGCATCGAGGATTTGACTGCGTTGAACGCACTCTACCGCCCCGGGCCGATTCAGGGCGGCATGATCGACGACTTCATCGCCCGGAAGCACGGCAAGAAGAAAGTGACGTACGATCTGCCTGAGCTCGAGGCGATTCTCGCCGAGACATATGGCGTCATCCTCTATCAGGAGCAGGTGATGCAGATCGCGAATCGTCTGGCCGGATTTTCGCTCGGAGAAGCCGACATTCTTCGCCGGGCGATGGGCAAGAAGAACCGCGAGGAGATGGCCTCGCAGCGGGAGAAATTCCTGACGGGATGCCATGCGAGAAAAATCCCAGCGAAAAAGGCCGAGCGGATTTTCGATTTGATGGCGGAATTTGCCGGCTATGGCTTCAACAAGTCGCATTCCTGCGCCTACGCCCTGCTGGCCTATCAAACCGCGTATCTGAAAGCTCATTTTCCGGTGGAATTTTTCGCGGCTCTGCTCACCTCGGAAACGGGGAACTCGGAAAAGGTGGTCAAGTACATCAACGAAGCCCGCGGTATGGGGATTCGCGTACTGCCTCCCGACATACATGAAAGCGGCTTATATTTTACTCCGGTGGGGGATGCGATCCGGTTCGGGTTGGCGGCGATCAAGAATGTCGGTGAAAACACCGCCAAGGCAATTTGCGAAGCCCGTGGCCGCTGCGCTAATTTTCAGCACTTTCATGGATTCTGCGAGGCGATCGACCCGAAGTATTTGAACAAACGCGTCCTGGAGAGCCTGATCAAAGCCGGCGCGCTGGATTGTTTGAAAGCTTCCCGCGCGCGGCTGTGGGCGGCGATCGACGAAGCGCTGGCCCACGGGCAGAGAGTCAGTCACCAGAGATCGGTAGGGCAGCACGGACTGTTCCTGTCAGGCGAGACGCACGTCAGGCCCGATTGGGCTCGGGTTGTTCTGCCGGAGGCTGAAGACTGGCCGGAGGAACAGCAGTTGGCCGGCGAGTACGCAACGGTCGGTTTTTACATGTCAGGCCACCCGCTCGACAAATATGCGGGGCGCCTGAAGGAGTTGAAGGCGGTTGAACTGGGCACCTTTGAAGGCTGGCGGCACGGGGAAGAAATCGCGGTGGCGGGCATCATCGTCCAATCGCGCCCGATGCGCTCTCGAAAGGGCGCGCGCTGGGCCATTCTGACTCTCGAAGATCGCACGGGCGTGGTGGAAGCCCTGGTATTTCCCGAAGCGTTCCAACGTCTCGAGCCGCTGCTGCGCGGCGCGACACCCTTGCTGGTGAAGGGCCGCGTTGCCGTTGAAGAAGTGGGGACTCGCGTGGTGGTGTCGGACGCCAAGACGCTCGAACACGCCACCGAACGGCCGCCCCGGCTGCTGCGTGTCCGCGTCGATCTGTCCGCCGTTGACACCGGCACCCTGGATCGCTTGCAGGAGCTTTTCTCCAGCCGGCCCGGCCGATGCCGCGTGGCATTCGAGCTGGTCAAGTCAGATGGGACGGAAGCCACGCTCGAAGCCGAAAACGGCGTGAATGCGGACGGCGAGTTGGTCGAGCAGGTCCGCGCGATCTGCGGCACCGATGCAGTGGCTCTGCAGTGAGCGATTAGCGACGAGGAGTGATGGATCCGGCCGAGAAAAAGCGGCAAAAAGAAATCGACGCGCTCGAGAGCGAGGTCGAGGAGTTGCGCCATCTTGCCCCGGAAACGGACGCGACGCGCAGTGAAATCGAGCGCATCCGTCGCGAGGTAGCGGAGCTCAAGCAAGAGTTTTACGCACACCTCGGCGCTTGGCAGCGCCTCCAGCTCGCACGCCACTCGCAGCGCCCCTACACACTTGATTACGTCCGCATGCTATTCGAGGACTTCAGCGAAGTTCACGGGGACCGGGAATTCGCGGACGACCCGGCTTTGGTTTGCGGCATGGCCTGGTTTGACGGGCGCGCGGTGATGGTGGTAGGCCATCAGAAGGGCCGGGACACCAAGCAGCGGCTGGCGCGCAATTTCGGTCAGGCCAAGCCGGAAGGCTATCGCAAGGCGCTGCGGGTGATGCAGCTTGCCGCAAAATTTAATCGCCCGGTGTTTTGCTTTGTGGATACGCCGGGGGCATATCCCGGTGTGGGCGCGGAAGAGCGGGGCCAGGCCGAGGCCATCGCTCGCAATTTGCGCGAGATGGCGCGGCTGCCTGTCCCGATACTGGTGACGATTACGGGTGAAGGGGGTTCCGGCGGAGCGCTGGCGATCGCTATCGGCGACCGCGTAAACATGCTCGAGAATTCCATTTACTCGGTAATTTCGCCCGAAGGCTGCGCTTCGATCATGTGGCGCGATGCAGGCAAAGCAGAGATTGCCGCGGAAGCCTTGAAGATTACGGCGCGGGACCTTCTCGAACTCAAAGTGATCGACGAGATCATCCCCGAGCCGGAAGGCGGGGCGCATATGGATCACGAAGAAGCCGCCCGGCTCCTCAGGCCTTTTCTGGTGCGCGCAGTGGCCGAGATGTCGCGCCTGGAGCCCGCCGAACTCTTGGAGCGGCGCTACGAGAAGTTCCGCCGAATGGGACAGTTTTTTAGCCCAATTCCAGTCTAGCTTTCCCGAATGGAACCCTTTGGAGTGGCCCTCCGTATTTTCTAACAGGGTGAAAATGCCTTGGAGGGACGAACAATGTTTTGTGACCGATGCGGCAAGCAACTTGAGTCCACGGCCCAATTCTGCAGCGCCTGCGGCAAGCCAATGGTCCACCCGGCTGCACCGAATGCGCCTTACACAGGACGCGTCCATAAACACTTGAAGACGGTAGCAGCTCTTTGGACCGTCTACGGTGTTCTTCGGCTACTCGAAGCCGTCTGGATTCTGGCGGTCGGGAGACTTGTTGTGCCGCGAATTCTGTTGGGGATCACCGGGAACATTGGCGGTTTCCCAACCTGGCTCTCGCTTGATCGAATCGCGGAGTCCAGTCTGCTTTTTGCCGGCATGTGGAGCGGCGTCTTCGGAGCCATCGAGCTGCTGGCGGCCTGGGCATTGATGGAACGCCAGCCCTGGGCGAGGATACTGATTCTGGTCCTGGGCTTGTTGGCTGTGTTGCGATTTCCGTTCGGCACCGCGCTGGGAATTTACACCATGTGGGTCCTTCTTCCGGTGGCTTGCGGTGAGGAATACGAAGGCCTGATGCGGGCTTCTTAGTTCTCGGCCTCCTTCATCGGGCGTTGAGAACTTGGGCACGGGTCGCATCCGCGGTGTTGCTCCCCCCGGAAGACTGCATTAGCTTTTAGGCCAGTGAAGAAGTCCCTCAAAAAGAAGGCGGTGCGCCGGCTCATGTCTGAGATATTTCGACCGTACGAAAGGCTCGTCGAGATAACGATTCTTGGGAAGACGTTTCTCGTGCCGGAAAGGAACTCGCTCCTGCGCTGCTTCCAGTTCATCAGTCCGGAGACGATTCCATACGGGCGATTCTGTTGGAATCAGGAGTGCCAGTATTGCCGGGTCAATTGCCAGTTGCAAGATGACGACCAAGCCCGGCCCATCCTGAGCTGCAAGTTTATCGTCTCCGAGGGAATGAACATTTCCGAACTCGCGCCGGAGCTGGTGGGATGCCTGCGGACGAAGCTGGGTCATTCCGCGTGACCTCTATTGCCGTGCCGCGGCAGCCTGTGCGATGCTACGCGCGTGGAAGCGGGGTCTCCTCCACTGCGGTGTGACGGCTGCGGCGCCGCCGCCAACGAAACGCATATCCGCCGCCGCATCGAGCGCCTGGAACTTGCCACCCGATTTCGCCCCATTCACATTCAAGTGTTGTTTCTGGACCTCGCGCCGCCTTCGCGACTCGAAGATTTCTTTTACCGCCCTACCGCAAACCCCAGCGAACGCTCACTCGCCTCCCGAATGTGGTTTGAAGAGATGATTTGGGGCGCCGGTATTGCCAAAGATTCCTGGAAAGAGGAACAAGCGGCGCTGGCGGAATTCCAGCGCCGAAATTTATTCTTGGCTTATGCGTTGGAGTGTCCACTTGAGGAAATCTGCGCGGACTATGAATCCGACACGTCAGGTGCAATTGCGAAAGGGGTCGCTCGACAGTATGGTGAAACCGTCCTCAAGCGAGTTCAGTTTTCCTACAAGCCGAAGCACGTGGCCCTGCTCAACTATGGCACCGCAGACCTGATCCCGCTGTTCCACCAAACAGGCTGGGGAAACCGGCTTCTTCTCGACCGTGGAGCGCCGGTCACCGATCCATTTCTAGGTGATCCGGCCTCCCAGGCGGAGTTCGGTACGGGCTTCGGAGCACGCATCGCGCAGCTCCTCGCAAAGCTCGCCTGACGTTTGCTTCGCTCGCCGCCCCCCGCAGCCACTGGAGCACCAACGATCGAACCATGAACATCAACTCGAACTTCACCGCGAAGTGGGTCAGCCCTGATTGCGGCGACACGAAGCGAGAAGGAGTTCGCCGGACCGGATTCGGCCGGCGTCCCCGGTCTTGATTGTTGCGACGAGAGCTTTGTACCAGCTCATGATTCAAATGCCGCGAGCAAAAAACGGGCGAGCGGTTTTCGACAACTCCGCATAGCTCTGGTCAGCCCCCATGTACGCGTGCTCCTCTTGGAAGGCGCATCACAAGTATCGCCGATACTAACAAGGGAGTCCCGGCAAGGGCGAGGCCTCCGTATATGCCTCCCGTCCAGCTACTCATGGCCCCGATCGCCCACGGCCCGACAAAACCGCCGAGGCTCGCGACGGAATTAATTAGAGCGATGCCGGCGGCCGCCGAAAATCCCGTCAGAAATTCGTTGGGCAATGCCCAGAAAGGACCCAAATAGCTGTAAACACTAACCGCCAGGAGCGACAAGAGCACGAAGGAAAAGAACGGAGAACGAGCTGCGCCCAGCAACGCGAGAGCAACTCCTCCCATGATGGCAGGAATAGCGACATGGTATTGCCGCTCGAGCATGCGGTCGGAGCTACGCGAAACAAGGATCATCCCTGCGAGGCCCACCAGGTGCGGGATCATCACCAGGAATCCGACGGCGGTATTGGAATATCTGCCTGAGAATGATTTCACAAGCTGAGGGACCCAAAAGCTGAGCGTGTACAACCCGGTCAACATGCCGAAATGAATTGCGGCCAAACGCCACACACGTCCGTTGGCCATTGCCTGGAGGGCGGAGTATCGGTGCTGGTCCAATTTTTGCTGCTCTTCGCGCAGTAAGTCCGTTTGAATCCATGCCTTCTCTTGCTGCGTCAGGAACTTTGCTTCGGCCGGACGGCTGGGCAAGAGAAAATAGGTGAGGAAGCCGCAGACGATGGCTGGAATTCCCTCCAAAACCAACAGCCAGCGCCAACTGCTGATACCCAGCCAGTGCACATGATCCAGGATGAGACCTGAGACCGGAGCCCCCAGGATGCTGGTGACAGGCAAGCCCGTGAGGAAGAGGGCAACCGCCTGCGCCTGTTCGCGTCGGCGAAACCAGTAGGTCAGGTACAACACGATTCCGGGCAGGTAACCCGCCTCAGCCAGACCCAGGAGAAAGCGCACAACGTACAACTGATGCACGGTGTGTACGAAGCCCGTCAGCGTGGCCAGAATTCCCCAGGTAATCAGGATGCGCGCAATCCAGATGCGGGCTCCGATTTTGTGCAGCAGCAGATTGCTGGGGACTTCAAAGATGGCGTAGCCGAAAAAGAAAATCCCGGCGAGCAATCCAAACTGTTGGCTGGTGATAGCCAGTTCTTTGTTCATTGTCAACGCTGCAAACCCAATGTTGATCCGGTCGAGAAAGGCAACAACGTAAAGAAGAAAGACAAAGGGGAGAATCCTGATGCGCACTTTCTGAATCGTTCTGGTTTCGATGGGCATCGTACCGGCGTCTATTTCGTTGCCCACGAGCACCTCACTTTGAGTCTGCCCTGACCAAAACCTCAGCAAGCGTCGCCGGTCGGACCCGTGTAAAGATTGCGGGAACTCTATGCCTCGAAGGTACACCCGTCAAGCAACTCACCGAACTGTTCAGTCACGAACGTCAGGTGGTCCACACCGAAGTCAGAGATGAAGGCGTGCGTCGGTTGGCGCGGGTAAAACTTGATCACTACGTTGACGGGATCAGGGTATTTGCGACCGATCGCGCTGCAGCGCCGACATCAGAGCCGCGTAAGCGCATGCTCTCAGACGATAAACTAGCTGCCGCGGTCGATGAGGCTCGCCTAAAGTTCTGACGGCCGCTAGTCTCAAAGAACTGAAACTCCTTATTCGCTATTTGATAGCAGCTACTCGGCTCACTGGACGTGGAACGCATTCGAACTAGAAGTGCCGTTCCCGCCCGGTACATTGCGGGCGTATTGTCGAGCACTTAGAAACTATCGAGGGGCTACAGGCTTTTCCGCCGGGCTACCGGTCACATGTCCGTGAGTCAAGATAGCGAAAATTGACCCACTACCGCCGAGGCAACTGCTGTTGTTGTTGCTGGTGGTGCCCAAACTCTGCGCTCGCGTCGGCGCCTCGGGACTTTGACCGGACCACTGTGGTAGGCGGCAATTCTTCGGGCTCGGGCGCGTCCACCAGCCATACCCCTACCATCACCCGCAACTCGCTCTCTGCTTCGCCCTTGTAGACTCCCCGCGTCGGCGGCACATCCGCGTAGTCCCGTCCCACCGCCACGCGCACATGCCGTTCGCATCCCAGCAAGTTATTGGTCGGATCGAACGCCACCCACCCCAGGTACCCCAAATACGCTTCCACCCACGCGTGGGTTGCGCCGGCCGGAGACCGGTCATGCGACTTGTCCTCATGGAAGAGATATCCGCTCACATACCGGCAGGGAATCTTCAGTTGGCGCACCAAGCTGATCATGATGTGCGCAAAATCCTGGCAGACGCCCCGGCGCGCCCGCAGCGCATCGTCGATGGGCGAATCTACTTTTGTCGAATTCGGCACATAGTCAAACAGCTCGTACAGCTTCTCGTTCAATTCCTGCAGCAACTCAAAGGAATTCCGGCGCCTTCGCAAGTCCAGCTCGGCGGCGAGCTTCTCCAGCAATTCCGTGGGTCTCGCATACTGGCTCGGCAGCAGCATTTCCCAGTAGTCGCTCTCCGCCACTCGGGCGTCCAGCTCTCCCGAATGGCTCGCGCCCTCGTGTTCCAAGGCGCGTGCGGGCAACACGTCCACGATCGCTTGCGCCGTTAGCTCGATCATTGTGTGTTTCCCCGGAATATCGAAATGATGCACCGCGTTGCCATAAAAATCCCGGTACACCATCATGTTCGCGGGTGGAGTTACGTCCAAAGAAAAACTGAGGCAGCGCTGCCGGAAGTCCGTGCGCGGCTGCATGCGCACTTCCATGACGCTTTCCCGCACCGCCGGGTCGTAGCGGAAGCTCGTGATGTGCCGTACCGAATAAACCATCTCTTCTCGCAAGAGCCTTCGTTCTTCGGTTCTTTGTGTCGCTACTTCTTCACTTCTTCGTACGACGCCAGCTCCGACTCGATCTCATAATCGAAATAAATCTGGTGGATCGCGGCATGAATCTGCGCGCATTCGCTCCGCACATTTTCCAGGTAGGCATGCGCGCCTTCCGCCATGACGTCCTCGATCTGGCTGAAGCTGAGTTGCGCGCGCAACCTTCCCGCGATGCGCGTCGGCAATTTTGTACGTCGCTCGGTCAAGTCCCCGATCACGTGCAGCGCCGCGGTCACGCGGTCCACGGAAAACCGCACCGAATGTGGGAATTCGGGATTAAGCAGCAAGAAGTCCGCCACTCGTAGCGGCCGGATTTCCGCCGTATGCGCCTTGCAATATGCCTCGAACGCCACGCACGCTCGCAGTAATCCCACCCATTCCAAGTACTCCGCGCTGTCCACCGCCTGGTCCGCGGGTTGCGCCATGCGCTTGAAATGCGTCTCCATCAACGACGCGAGCGTGTCCGTTCGCTCCACGTATCGTCCCAGCTGAATATACTGCCAGCCCTCTCCGTGGCTCATCGTCCCGTCGGTAATCCCCTGAAACAGGTGCGCGCCCTCCTGCACCGCGTGGAAAAATCCGTGCGACTTCAGCATCCACGCTTCTTCTGGCTGTGTTTCCATCAGCTGCAGATACAGTCGGTTCAGCTGCTCCCACATTTCCGAGCTGCATTGTTCCCGCACGTGCCGCAGGCTCTCCCGCGCCTTCGCGGTGCACGACACGATCGACGACGGATTCGTTCGATTGAACACCAGCGCGTTCAGTAGCCGCGTGGGATCGACGGCGGCCTGCGCCGCCGCCGTGCGCAGCGCCTCCACCAAAAACCGCCAGCGCCCAGCGCCCGCTTCCGGCGACTGGTCCAGCCACAGTTGCAGTTCCACGTCCACCAGTCGCGCTGTGTGCTCCGCGCGCTCCAAATAGCGGCTCATCCAGTACAGGCTGTCCGCCACTCGGGACAGCATCCCGGCGCCCCGCTGAAACGTTCGCACGAAATAATTTCGCGGCGGTCTCATGATCTATGCCAGCGTCTTTCCCGCGCCCGCGAATCCCTTCCGCACCGCATCCGTGATTGGCGTCACGCGGTCATCGCCGTTCCCCGGGCGCAGCACCCATGTATCCTTGCTTCCTCCGCCCTGCGACGAATTCACTACCAGCGATCCCTTTCGCAGCGCCACCCGCGTCAATCCGCCCGGCACCAGCGTCACCTTCTCCCCCATCAAAATGTACGGCCGCAAATCGATGTGTCTCGATTCCACTTCACCGTCGATCAAACAGGGCGCGCGGGAGAGCGACAGCGTGGGTTGCGCGATGTAGTTGCGCGGCTCCGCCAATATCCGCGCCCGGAACTCTTCCCGCTGCTGCTTCGTGCTGTGCGGTCCGATCAGCATTCCGTATCCGCCGGATTCTCCCACGGCCTTCACCACCATCTCCTCGAGATTTTCCAGCACGTGGTTGCGCTGCGCCTCATCCGTGAGCAAAAACGTCGGCACATTCGGCAGGATCGGATCTTCCTTCAGATAAAACCGGATAATCTCCGGCACGTACGCATGCACTGCCTTGTCGTCCGCCACTCCCGTCCCGATCGCATTCGCCAGCGTCACGTTGCCAGCGCGGTACGCGTTGAACAATCCCGGCACACCCAGGATCGAATCCGGCTGGAAACACAGCGGATCGAGAAAATCGTCGTCTACCCTGCGGTAAATCACGTCGACGCGCCGCGGCCCCGCCGTCGTGCGCATGTACACCACGTTGTCGTGCACCAGCAGGTCGCGCCCCTCGACCAGCTCGATGCCCATCTGTTGCGCCAAAAAGGTATGCTCGAAATACGCCGAATTGGAAACTCCAGGCGTCAGCAATACCGTCGCCGGGTCCTGCGGACGCGCGCAATTTTCCGGCGCCAGGCTCCGTAGCGTCGCCAGCAGCGCTTGCGGGTAATGATCGATTGGCCGCACGCCGTAGTCCCGGAACATCGTCGGAAACACGCGCTTCAGCACCTTGCGGTTCGCCAGCATGTACGACACGCCGCTCGGCGCGCGCAGGTTGTCTTCCAGCACCGCGAAGCTGCCGTCCGGCACCCGCACCAGGTCCGTCCCGCAAATGCTCACATAAATGTCCCGTGGGATATTCAGGCCGCGCATCTCACGGCGGAAATGCTTGCAGCTGTAGATCAGTTCCCGCGGCACGATCCCTTCGCTCAGGATGCGCCCTTCGTGGTAAATATCCCGCAGGAACAGGTTCAGCGCCGTCAGCCGCTGCGTCAGCCCCTTCTCGATCTTCGCCCATTCCTCCGCCGGGATGATCCGCGGGATCAGGTCGTTGGGAAAAATCCGCTCGGTCCCCTCTTTGCTCCCGTACACCGTAAACGTGATCCCTTCCTGCAGAAATGTCAGGTCCGCCGCCTGCTGAATTTTCCGCAGCTCCTCGGGCGCTAGCCCGATCAGCGTGCGTTGCAGCGCCTGATAATCCTCGCGTGGCACACCCGGCGCTCCGAACATTTCATCGTAAGCTGTGTCGAACCAGTAATTTAGGAAGGAAGGTGGGATCCTAACTCGCGCTGGCAGGGCCGTAGCAGTCATCAATCTTTCCGTATACCGCCGGCGGATGGCCCGGTTATCTCAGAACCGCTTGCTTTGTCTCTGATAGTTTGCAGCCCTGTTCCGAGCGGTCGCGGGACTTTTACTCTAGGCCCCGCCTCTACCCAAGTCCAATCCAAAGTCTCGATGCACTCGATAAGTTTTCCGTCTCCGCAAGCCTGTGGAAAAATTCTGAACGGACAAGTGCATTTGAAGCTGTGAAGAACCCCTCTGAATTTCCGCCTTGCAAAATAAAAAGTCTGCCGTAAGCTCGCGGCATGAGCCAAGAAAATCCAACCAGCAAGCAGCCTTTGATTCGCTACATAAACCGACAGCAGATGAGCTGGCGAGCCGTGGATGTGGAGAAACTCATCGACGAAGACCATCCGGCGAGAGCCATTTGGGCACTGGTAGGGCGGCTGAACT
>JBARRP010000164.1:0-6605 GCA_049644285.1 Candidatus Acidiferrales bacterium
TTATTTTCGGCTTAACTGGTCCAATCTGTGCACGCACCTTCAAATTCTAGATTGCGCAGGAGTTAAGCTCGTGCGGGCATCATGATTGGCCAGTTAAGCTGACAATTCGGCCGGAACACGAACACGGAAATGTGGTCAGCGTCCTCATGTCGCTTGAGCTGATGTCCAACGAGCCTAAAAGTTACGCTAATGACGGGCAGACTGAATCGAAAAGCCCGTAACTTTTATTCTTCTGCGGACTCTAACAAGACTGGGCGCTCGGAATCGACTCGCCAAGAGCCACGAGGAGGTTGGTATGTTTAGCTCGTTTTCACGCTTGTCTGTCATGTTCTTGACAGTGACATTCGCGGGCGTAACTACCTGCAGTGCAGGAGACCGGGCGAGTGCCTCCATTCCGAGCCCCACTTTAGACGCTCCAATTGCCACGACCAAGGCCGAGCAGACTGCGGTTGTCGCTGGCGGCTGCTTCTGGGGAATCCAAGCTGTGTTCCAGCACATAAAGGGCGTGATCAGCGCAACGTCAGGATACTCTGGAGGCTCAGCCGAGACCGCAGAATACGAGCTGGTCGGCACAGGCGAAACCGGCCACGCCGAGTCTGTGAAGATCACCTATGACCCATCGCAGATCACCTACGGCCAGCTTCTTTGGGTCTTCTTCTCCGTAGCCCATGACCCCACACAGCTGAACCGGCAAGGCCCCGACGAAGGTACCCAGTATCGTTCATCCATTTTCTATAGCAGCGACGAACAGAAGCGGATCGCCGAGGCGTATATCGCACAACTCGAAAAGGCCAAGGTTTTCCCACGCGCCATCGTGACCCAGGTAGTCCCATTGAAAGTCTTTTATCCGGCAGAGGCCTACCACCAGGACTATGCCGCGCACCATCCAAACAGCCCGTATATCGTGTACAACGATGCGCCGAAAGTTGCTCATCTTCGCGAGCAGTTTCCGGACCTCTACATTGATGGGGGTGGCAGGAACGAGTAACAATGACGGGAGTTAGGATCGGCAGGCATTCTCGGCAAGAAATCAACCGAGAATCGAATCCTGGGCACCCTCGCAATCCGTCCGAGAACGATCGCTACAGCAGCCGCCAGAGGGGCTGGGAGATGCCGCCCCGGTTCAGCGGGTGCCTGAAGTTGCGGCGAGATCAGAAGTCGAACCCGCCGTCGATGCGGAAAAGCCGGCCGACGGAGTTATAGAAGCCGCCGAAGTTGGGAGAGTTAGCGGACTGCTGGACGTCGCGCGGGTTGAAGTGGTTGAGCACGTTGGCCGCTTGAAGCGCGACACCGAACTTGAAGCGTCTGCCGCGGAACTTGAAGTCAAACGGGTACTGCACTTTCACATCCCAGCCCACAAAGGCGGGAAATCGCCCCGCTTCGTTGCGCCGACCGATGAAGTTCCAGTCCTGATCCAGCCGGGAGAACGGGAAGCCGGTGTGCACGTCGAGCACCGGAACAAACTCGAATTTTCGCGGCAACCCGATAACGCCCCAAAACAGGACGCGGTCCGGCGCGTCGTAGGGCAGCCGCTCGCGCTGGTTGGGCCGGATGAGCGGGTAGGGGAAGTTGCCAAAGAACTGATTGTAGTCATTTAGTTCGCCGCTGGCGTACGAGCGGACGTAGCTGGCGAACATCGTCGTGCGCTCGGTGGCGTGCCACCGCAACATCCACAAGAACTCGCGGTAGGTTTGCCGGCCGGAATTCAACAGGCGCAGCTCGGCGCTGCCGCGGGCGGGCTCGAAGGGATCCACATAGAATTCGCGGAAGACCTCCCGGTGTTCGTAACCGAAGCGGAAGAGCAAGCCGCGGCGCACTTCGCGGTCGAACTGCAGACTCGAGCCGAGACTGTTGGGAACACGCAGGCGGCCATCAGCCGTAGCCACGACGTGGGTGAAGGTCTTCGGGCCGTCCACAATCGTGCTGCCGTCTGCGGCATAGCGCGTGATGGTCTGTGCAGGGAAATCGCGGAAGATTGCAACGTTGATCGGAATCTTGTCAAAGAACACTCCGAAACCGCCGCGGATGGCGGTGCGGTTGTCCCGGGTGGGTGCAAAGACGAACCCCACGCGGGGGGCGAGATTGCCCGTTTCAGCGGAGAGACTATTGCTGTCTAAACGCAAGCCCACATCAAGCACGAGCCGCGGGTGGATCTGCCAGTTGTCCTGCAGAAAGAGCGCCAGGTCATTCGTCGTGGCTCCGGAAGCAAGCGCAGGCCCGTAAGCAATCTTACGGCTGAGAGTACCGTCTTCGCGCAGCACGTTGACCGGCAGGTTTGCGACCACTCCGCTGTAAGTGGCGTGTGCATAGGAATACCCTAAAGTAACGAGATGTCGCCCTCGAAATTCGAGAGGCCGCAGGTGCAGGCTCTGGGACCACTGGTAGAGCCATGTACGGCGGTCCTGCCGGTCGAAGAATGTGCCGGAATTCTGCTCCGGGAACAGGATCATCGCCCCCACCAGCGTGTTGGCCGGGAAGATGCGCGAGTCGAGTTGCTTGGCGGAAAATAGAGACTGGAGGAATCCGCCGTTCGCCAGAATCCAACGGTCCGTGGCCGAGCTGAAGAAGCCGCGCTGGCGGTAACTGGCGGTGACCGGCTGGGGGTTAAACGTATTGATGGTGGCGAAGTCAGTGTTCTGCGGGTCCGCGGTCAACATACCTGTAAGTCGATGGCTGGGCGTGACGTCCCAATCGAGCTGCGTGTGCGTGTTCAGCTTCTCCTCGACGTGGACGTTGTCAGGGTCGGGAAGCGAAGGCACTCGGACCGTGTCGTAGCCGTAGGAAACGGACTGGAATAGGTAGAGCTTGTTGTGCTTGAGGGGGCCGGCGATTGTAAAGTGCGGCGAGGCGCTCTCAACCCCATGGATCTTGTAATTGATCCAGCGGAAGCGCGGAACGGGATCTTCGAACAGCCATCTCCACTCGTCCGTGCCGCCACGAGTGTTCACCTCCACCACGCCGCTATCGAACCGGCCGTACTCTGCCGAGAACGGATTGGAGAGCACCCGAACCGACTCCACCGCTACAGCGGGCAGCTTTAGGGCCGGTTGACCGGTGAAAGGGTCGGCCACGCTGACAGTATTCACGAGTGCGTTAATCTGATTTGTTCGACCGCCCTTCATGTTGATAAGCCCGTCGGGTCCGCGCATCACACCGGGGAGTAGCGGCAGGGCGTCCTGGAAGTCTTGACTAAGGCGGACGGCAGACTTCAAGATGCCCGCGGTGAGTGTTGGGCTGCCACCGGAACTCGTGGCGAGGTCAACGCCCGTGGTCGCGGCAGTAACCTTGACGGTTTCCGTCTGCTTCTTCGGGACGAGCTGGAAATCGATCTGCGCTGCTCCCTCAGCTTCGAGCGTGACGCGCTTCGTGACGGTTTCAAATCCTGCCAGCGTAACGGTGACATCGTATTCGCCCGGCAGCACTCCAGCGAAGGTGTATTCGCCTAGGTCGTTCGAGACAGTGGAGACCTCGCTCCGGGCGCCGAGGCTCTTCAGGGTAACGCGAGCCTTGGGCCAGACCGTCTGCATCTGGTCCGCCCCCAACGTGAAAACGATGCCACTCACTTTGCAGGTCTTGCCGGCCAGAGCCGCAGGCGCGAACACGGACACAACCGATAGCGCTGCGCAGAACTTGCACGCCCGCGTGCTCAAGGACAGGCGCCTGTGGCTGTTCTTCGAGAGCATTCCAGAACCTATGCTCGGCAGTGTGCTGCTGGTCAACCTTAGGATGGGTGGAATGGCACCCGCGTTGCATAGTAGCCGCGGCACGGCCTGACGGTACGCAAAGGACTTCGGACTCGCTTGGAACAAATCAGGGCTGAAATTAGGGCTCTGCTGATTTTCTTCAGGTCGGTCGGGAAAAGAGGGACACAGTCCACAGCGTGCTGGCGGCGTTGGCTCTAGCTGCCGCCAGAGGGGCTGGGAGGTATGCCAATGAGCGGTTCGACCGATCCCGCCGAGTGCTTCTGGCTCAACGCCTGACCCAACCGCCATCGCTGGCGCTGCGGTTGGGCTTGTCGGTGCGCTGATCGTGTCGCACTTAATGGCAGGACTGCTTTACGGCGTGAGACCGACGGATCCTCTGACGTTTGCGGGTGTCACCCTTCTTCTCGTCGGTGTCGCTCTCCTTGCTTGTTATATTCCGGCGCGGCGCGCGCTACGCGTCGATCCGCTGGTCGCGCTGAGACACGAATAGCTCGCGACGGAGGCGGCGGAAGGCTAACGCCATGTTCGGACGCAAACGCAAACTGGAGGAGAGTCACTCGAATGAAACAAATACGAATCTTCTCGCTGGTGGCAGTAGGCATCTTTATCGTGACCGCCTTGGGACGGGGCACAAACAGCGCCGCAGCGCCGAGCGCGGCTCAGGCGCAGCAGCCGCAGCAGCGTCCACCAACCATAGCTTCAACCGTGGACCGCGAGATCAGCACCATCGAAAAGGAAATTGTGGAAGCCGCCGAAGCCATGCCGGAAGATAAGTTCAACTTCTCTCCCCGACACGACTGCCCACCCGCAAGAACAACAGCCCTGGCCGGCTGATTCAGTCGCGACCATTCCGCCAGCCGAGAACGGCGCGCAGGAACCCGCCGGCGTTTCCGACGACACACAGCTCCCCTACTTCCACGACCCACGCTTCCAGCAAATCTACAAAGAGTGGAACGACCAGAAGGCGATCCTCGCCGCGTTTCGTGAAGTGTTTGAAGCCGGGCGCTACTCGATCGCAAACATCAACGCATTCGAGGGTGTCCTCGAGGACGCCTTCACTCTGATAAGCTGTTACACTCCTAGGCGCCCGCAACTCAGGCGCGAACATATGCGTCCCACGAATAGAGAGAAGAACTCTCCTGGAGGAGCTCATGAAACACTTCATGCTGGTTCGAAAGTTAATGCTCTTGGCGATCGTTGTATCTTCAGCGGTTCTCGCGGTGCGGGCGCAACAGGAAAATCCGTCGGCAACGGCCCCGGTGCGCGCCGTAGTCACGGTTCTCGGAAAGCATTTTTCGGACCCGCCGAAGGTCAGCCGGGACGACATTCGCGTCTATGAGGGCAAGACCCAACTCACGGTAAGCGAGTGGACCCCGGCGCAAGGCGACCGTGGGGCACTCGATTTCGCCGTCGTGATTGACGAGGAATCCGATCCGGACCTTGGTTTACAGTTCAACGATATTAGGGACTTCATCCGCCAGATGCCGCCCTCCGTGCGCGTCGGCGTGTTTTATGCGAGCAACGGCACAGTAACGATCGCGGAAGACTTCACCGCCGACCACGAACAAGCCGGGAAAGCCCTGCGCCTTCCGCTCGGCAGCGTCGCCGCGTACGCAAGCGACTACCTTTCGATCATCGATCTGATGAAGCGCTGGCCGGCCACGGGTGCCCGGCGCGAAATGCTGCTCGTCGCCGATGGCAACGACCGGTTTCGCGGCGACATCCCAGAAAGCCCCGATCTTGAAGCTGGCATCGAACGCGCGCAGAAATCCGGCTTCATCATCCACACTATTTACGCGCGAGGCGTGGGCCGGCCGGGCCGCAACTTCTTTCGCGTCAATTTAGGGCAGAGCAATCTCGCGAGGCTCGCCGACGAGACCGGCGGGGAGGCTTTTTTCCAGGGAACGGAGACTCCGATCGCCTACGCTCCCTTCTTGCAGCAACTTTCTACGGTGTTGAAGAACCAGTATCTGCTGACGGCGCTTGCCAAGCCCGAGAAAAAAGGCGGCCTGCGGCGCATTCGGATTCGCAGCGAAGTCCCGGGCGTCGAGGTCTCGGCCCCGGAGAATCTCTACGTTCCTGGTCCTGAGGGCAAATAGATCATCCGATCTCGGTGGGTTCGATCTGTTCCCTATTCCTGGAGTACCTGATGAATGAATGAAATTGCAATCGATCCTTCGCCCACGGCGGACGCAACACGCTTGATGCTGCCGCCACGCACGTCGCCTACTGCGAAAACCCCCGGCAAACTGGTTTCGAGCAAGTACGGCGGACGGGCTAGGGGCCAGTGCGCAGCGCTCAGATCTTCTGGCGACAGAGCGGGGCCAGTCTTAATGAAGCCCTTCGCGTCGAGCGCGACGCAGCCATCGAGCCAACGGGTGTTGGCTGGGACGTTAGCTCGCGTGCAGAGAAACTGCCGACAACGAGGTCAGTCATGCGTTCAAAGAGTAAAGTCGATTAAGAAGCGAAGAAGGCATCGGCCAGGCTAGGTTGAGAATGCGCCCGAAAACCATCTGATTCCGAAAAGTTCGAAAAAGGCAAGCCAAACACGCAGTCCAATGAAAATTCTTCCGACAACTTCGGGCGTCAACACTTCAGTCGCTCGATGAACAGAGAAAGTGGACACGCGACTAGCAACGTCTGGAAGGATTTTGGCACTTCGCCCCAAGCATTTTCCTTGCGCTTCGGATCACTGTTAGATCTGACCGAATCCGCCGTCCACGCTTATCTCGGAGCCGGTAATATAAGAGGCATCTGACGACGCGAGAAAAGCTACCGCTGCAGCGACTTCCGCAGGCTGGCCAATTCGCTTCATCGGTACCTGGGCCACGATGGTCTTCGCGAATTCTTCCATCGCTTCCTTGGACAATCCACTGCGCTCAAAGCCTGCGGGTGTCTCGA
>JBARRP010000165.1:0-5912 GCA_049644285.1 Candidatus Acidiferrales bacterium
ACCTATTCTCGTTTGGTTTGGTTCTTTATGAGATGGCGACGGGCCGGCTGGCATTTTCGGGCAACACCTCAGGAGTGATCTTTCACGCGATTCTTAGCCAGGCTCCGATTTCGCCGCTTCGGCTCAATCCGGAAGTCCCGCCCAAACTCGAAGAAATCGTCAACAAGGCTCTGGAGAAGGACCGAAAGCTGCGTTATCAGAGTGCCGCGGAAATACGGACCGATTTAGCCCGGCTGAAACGCGACACGGATTCAGCCCACGTGAGCGCGGTAAGCGGAGTGGCTCCGGCAGCAAAGGCCAAGCCGTGGTGGCGCACTAGTGCTGCACTTTGGATTGCTGCTGTTGTCCTGATCGCTTTGCTGGCGGCTGCCGGCTGGTTTTACAGATTTGCTGGGCGGGGAGAGACGATCGACTCGGTGGCAGTCTTGCCCTTCGTGAATGCCAGTGCCGATCCGAACACGGAATACTTAAGCGACGGAATCACCGAGAGCCTCATTAACAGCCTCTCCCAGTTGCCCCATTTGAAAGTGATGTCACGCGACTCTGCCTTTATGTACAAGGGAAGGCAAACGGATGCCCGCACAGTAGGGCGCGAACTGGGGGTTCGGGCGGTACTCAAAGGCAGGATCATGCAGCGCGGCGACGGCCTGTCAATCAGCACTGAACTGGTCGATGCGCGCGACAATAGCCACATCTGGGGCCAGCAGTACGACCGCAAGCTCGCAGATATGATTGCGCTCCGGGAAGAGATTGCGAAGGAGATGACCACAGCGCTGCGGATGCGTCTGACGGGCGCGGACGAGAAGCGCATGGCAAAGACCTACACCGCGAATCCCGAAGCCTATCAGGATTATTTGAAGGGCCGCTACTGGTGGAACAAGAGAACTGGGGAGGGATTGAATAAGGGCATCGAATACTTTCAACAGGCGATCGCCAAAGATCCCACCTACGCCCTGGCTTATGCCGGCTTGGCCGATAGCTACAGTGTACTTTCAGACTACGGTTTTGTTGCCCCGAAGGAGGGTTATCCGAGAGCCAAGGAGGCCGCGCTGAAAGCACTGCAACTAGACGAGACGCTCGCCGAAGCTCATACCTCGCTAGCATCTGTCAAAACATCATATGACTGGGACTGGTCAGGCGGCGAGAGGGAATTCCAGCGAGCCATTGCGCTCAATCCGAGCTATGCGACCGCCCATCACTGGCATGCCGTAACTCTAATGATCATGGGACGTTCTGAAGAAGCCATCGCGGAGGTCAAACGAGCCCTGGAACTTGATCCACTCTCGCTGATCATTAATAGGACTCTGGGACAGGTATTCTACCTTGCACGGCAGTATGACCAAGCGATAGAGCAACTGCGGAAGACGCTGGAATTCGACCCAAGCTTCGTTCGGGCGCACAGTTTCCTTGGCTTGGCCTATATCCAAAAATTCATGTACAAGGAAGGCATCGCGGAGTTTGAAAAGGAGTTGGTGGTTTCTCCTGGCACCCCATATGCATTATCGGTACTCGGATACGCCTATGCTGCAGCGGGTAGAAGAGCCGAGGCGCCGAAGGTGCTCGATAAATTGAACGAGCTCTCGAAGCAAAAGTATGTTCCAGCGGTGTCCAGGGTTGGAATCTATGTGGGCCTGGGAGAGAAGGACAAGGCATTCGAGTGGCTGGAAAAGGATTATGAGGACCGCTCTATAGGAAATTCGTTTGCCAGCATTAAAGTGGACCCAGCCTTGGATCCGCTGCGCTCGGACCCGCGCTTCCAGGACCTTCTCCGCCGCATGAACTTGCAGCCCTAGTAACATGATCGGCCAGACCATCTCGCACTATCGCATCCTAGAGAAACTCGGTGGCGGCGGCATGGGTGTCGTCTACAAGGCTGAGGACACCGATCTCGGCCGCTTGGTCGCCGTCAAATTCCTTCCGGACAATGTGTCACAGGACCCGCAATCCCTCGAACGATTTCGCCGAGAAGCGCGGGCTGCCTCTGCTCTGAATCATCCCAACATTTGCACTATCTACGAAATCGGCGAGCAGAACGGGCAGCCTTTCATTGCGATGGAGTTTCTCGATGGCCAAACGCTGAAACACCGGATCGAGGGCAAGGCGCTCCCGCTCGAAGAGGTGTTGGAGTCGGGGGTTGAGATTGCCGACGCACTGGATGCGGCCCACTCAAGCGGCATCGTTCATCGCGACATCAAGCCAACGAACATCTTCGTCACGAAACGGGGGCACGCCAAGATTCTTGATTTTGGTCTGGCGAAGCTGGCCCCAGTCGCCGAGAGTGTCGGCGTATCGATTATGCCGACAGCCGCTACAGAAGAACTGCTGACAACCCCCGGCACCGCCATGGGCACCATCTCCTATATGTCCCCCGAACAGGCCCGAGGCGAAGTACTGGATACCCGAACGGACTTGTTCTCCTTCGGCGCAGTGCTGTACGAAATGGCGACCGGCCGGATGGCGTTTCCGGGCAACACAACCGCGGTGGTCCATGACGCGATTTTAAACAGAGCGCCTACTCCCATGGTGCGTGTGAAACCTGAGATTTCCCCAGAGCTGGAGCGCGTCGTCAGCAAGGCACTAGAGAAAGACCGCAAGCTGCGCTACCAGAATGCAGGAGATATACGTACCGACTTGCAGCGGCTCAAGCGCGATACAGAGTCGGCGCGGCTGCCCGTGGCTGCGAAAACGCCGGGCAATACGGTTGTTGGCAAACGCTGGAAGGCACTCATTTCGGCTGCCGCAGCACTGGTGGCAGTGGCCGCAGCGGGGGGCTACTTTTATTTCCACCGCGCTCTGAAACTCACTGACAGGGACACCATTGTTCTCGCCGACTTTACGAACACGACCGGCGATCCTGTTTTCGACGGCACTCTCAAACAGGCCCTCTCTATCAGTCTCCAGCAGTCGCCTTTCTTGAGCCTCCTTTCCGATCAGAAGGTGAAGGACACGCTGAACCTCATGGGGCGACCGCCCAGCGAGCGCTTGACCTCGCAGGTGGCGCGTGAAATCTGTCAGCGCACCGGCAGCGCGGCGGTGTTGGAAGGCGCCATTTCCAGCCTGGGCAGCGAATATGTCCTCGGCCTCAATACCGTCAATTGCCAGACGGGCGACATGCTCGCTCAGGAGCAGGTCCAGGCTGCGCGCAAGGAAGACGTTCTGAACGTGCTAGGCAGCGCCAGCGCGAAACTGCGCCAAAGGCTCGGCGAATCTCTCAGCAGCGTTCGAAAATTCGACGTTCCGCTTGCAGCGGCCACCACAACTTCGCTGGAGGCCCTCAAGGCCTACAGCTTGGGAGCAAAAGCACTGAACCAAGGAGCAAGTGTCGCCATTCAACAGTATCAGCGGGCCGTCGAACTCGACCCCAATTTTGGCCTGGCGTACTCCGCGATGGGCGGGTTGTATGCGGCTAACCTCCAAGAGCCTGGTTTAGGCGAGCAGCACCTCCGGAAAGCGTACGAATTGCGTGATCGCGTGAGTGAGTCAGAGAGATTTAGCATTACGGCTCTTTACCATGCCGTGGTCACCGGCGATATGGAAAAAAGTGATCAAACCTTTAAGTCGTGGGCCCAGGCGTATCCGAGAAATTCGAATCCACATATCTATCTGGGTTACCAGTACGGGTATCTGGGCAGATACGAAGAAGAAGTCAAGGAAGAGCTGGAAGGCATCCATTTGCAGCCGGAAGCTTCGGCCGCATACGCAAATTTGATGGAAGGCTACATCGCCCTCAACCGCCTCGATGAGGCCAAGGCTGTCTACCGCCAAGCCCTCGACCGCAAGCTCGAAGGCCAATTCCTCCACGACGATATGTACGAGATCGCTTTTCTCGAAGGCGATAAGGAAGAGATGAAACGCCAAGTGGAGGTCGTGGCTGGCAAGCCCGGAGTTGAGGATATCCTGTTCTCTGGCGAGTCGGACACGGCGGGCTTCTACGGTCAGCTGGCCAAGGCGCGAAAGTTTTCAAACCAGGCCACCCAGTCGGCATCGCGCAACGAGCTCAATGAAACGGCCGCGCTGTGGCAATTGAATTCCGCGCTTCGGGAAGCAGAATTTGGAAATGCCGAACGTGCGCGCGAGCAAGTCAAAGCTGGCCTCGCAACCGCTTCCACCCGCGACGTGCAAACCCTTGCTGCCCTCACTCTCGCCTGCACCGGTGATCTGGCTCGCGCTAAATCCATCGCCGATGACTTACAGAAACGCTATCCCGAAAACACCACGCTGAACCACTACTGGCTGCCAGTCGTGCGCGCTTACAGCGAGATGCGCGGCGGCCATGCGGCGCAGGCCATCAAACTCCTGGAAGACGCTGCGCCCTATGATCTGGCTTTCCCTTTACCCCAGTTCAGCGAAGGCGGACTTCTCTATCCGCCGTATGTTCGCGGGCAGGCTGACCTCGCTCTCCACCAGGGCAAGGAAGCTGCCGCTGAATTCCAAAAATTCGTCGACCATCGCACCATCGTCGCCAATTCTCCTCTCGCTTCCCTCGCCCACCTCGGCCTCGCCCGTGCCTACGCCATGCAGCGCGACATCGCCAAAGCCCGCACCGCTTACCAGGATTTCTTCGCTCTCTGGAAAGACGCCGACCCCGACATCCCCGTCCTGAAACAGGCCAAGGCCGAGTACGCCAAGCTCCGCTGATACGCCCGGGGGAGTTTAAAAACTCAACGGCAGGTGATTAATTCAACCCCCTGTTTCATGCCCAGGTTCTTCCGACGGAGGCGGGAATGTTCGTAAGCCCTTGGTTTTTAGAGGAGTGGGGCCAGCGCAAGCGCCGACGCATTTGGTGCCTCAATTGCACGACTCCAGTGCGTCACGCGGGAATTTCAACGAGAACGACAATTCCAATGGCAAATAAAACGGCCGTGAAGGGCAGCAAGAAGCCGGGCAGCAAGAAGCTGGGCAAGAAAGCTCAGCCGCAACTGTTGAATCTGAGACGTATCTAGGTTTTCGATGACGCCCAGGGGGCAATTTCAACTAGCGAGGTAACTCAAATGGCAAAGAAAGCAGTGAAGGGCAGCAAGAAGTCGAAGCTGGAGAAGAAGGCTCAGCCGCCGGTGCTGAATTTGAAGAAGTACTAAAACGGGTAAACGGTGCCCGAGCGGGCAATCTGGGAAACACGGAAGGGCTGGCGGTCCTAACTGTCAGCCCTTTCAGTCTTTATTGGGTAGCTCCGTTCACCTGAGTGTTGATCCACCGCCAGATGCTCCGCTCGGCTTGCCAAGCCGACGGGTAGAAACGTCCTGAGATTCTTGCAAGTCCCAAGTCATCCACGCCAGCAATGAGTCACGGGTTGGGGCCGCTCTGATCGGTCCGGCGCCGCCTACCAGGATTTCTTCGCGCTATGGAAAGACGCCGACCCCGACATCCCCATCCTGAAGCAGGCCAAAGCCGAATACGCCAAATTACAGTGAGCGAGCTTTAAGTCTAAAATCATGAGCATGGATTCCAGCCCGACGGATTCGCTTTTGCCCGCCACGGAAACCACGCCGGCACCGACGGGGCAACCGCCTTCGATGATTCACACCATTTTTCTCGGCCCGAACGGCATCCGCGCAGGATGGAGACTTCTGCTGTTTCTGGCGGTATTCGTCGCGGGGAGCTCTGGAGCGAGCTACGGCCTCAAACGCATCCCCGCGTTTGTTTCCTGGGTGAAGTCACAGCCGAAAGGGACCATTACGCCCACTTTTCAGATTGCCACGGAAGGGCTGCTCGTCCTCGTATTGTTCTTCAGTGCGTGGATCATGGCGAAGATCGAGAAGCGCTCCTTTGCAGACTACGGGTTGCCTTCGGGCGTGGCTTTCGGAAAGCGATTCTGGCAGGGCATTCCGTTCGGCTTTGTTTCGCTGTCGGCTTTATTGGGATTGATTGCAGCCCTGCATGGCTTCTCTCTCGCCGGGCTGGAGGTCCGAGGC
>JBARRP010000166.1:0-22817 GCA_049644285.1 Candidatus Acidiferrales bacterium
GCTCCGCGCTTCTTTCAGACCTCGCCTCGCGGTCGACGCCCTTGCGCTTCGCTAACCCTTCACCTCCATCAGGTTGGGTAGAGGACTTTCACCTCCAAGCTATCGAACATGTTCGGCACACAAAGCCGTCCCGGCAAGGCGGGACTTGAAAATCCCTTCAGGATTTTCACTTTCCCACAGCCGCGACGGCGGCGCGTCTTTGGTTACATTACAAATGGCGCGACGATCTACCCCAGGGTTACATTCTTCAATGGCTTGACGCGTTTCAGCGCGTCTCTGCATGGGCAAAAGAGAAGGCCCGCGCCGACCGCGGACGGAAGGAGGATGCGCGGCGCGGGCCCAACGAAGAGAGAAATTAAGCTTACTGGATGTCTATTTAATCCAATTTCGTTTTTCGTGCAAGTGCTTGTTTTTGTCGACAAGAATCGTCTAAGGGGCTGTCGACGAGAGCCACGACAGCGGGGACAAAGCCGCGGCCCGTTCCAGGCCGATCCAGTGAAGAATTCAGCGCCTCAGCGCTGGCGCCGGTTGCTGGCTGGGCTCGGTTTTCGCGCCCGTTTTGCGCTTCATAACCAGGAGGTTGTTCCCTATCGATTTCTTCTCCCAGAAGTTTTGAAGGCGTGTCATCAGTGAGGGAGTGATTTCCTGGCCCTTCGCGACCACCAGCATTCCGTTCACGGTGCGCACTTCCTCCTGCAGCACCATTCCAATCCGCAGTTCATTAATCGCGCACGTCTTCAACTCCATTGCCTCGGTCAGTGCCGGCAAAGTCTTTAGGGCGCTGACGAGAATGGGAGCATATTCCTGGGGATGCTTCCGTAACTCCTGCCAGCCTTCATTGACCGAGAGACCCTTCGTCAACAATTGATCGAAAGCGAGCGAGGTCTTCAGCATCTGGGATCCCAGGCTCACGATGTCCACCCGCGAGAGGTCTTGTTCTGCCAGATCGATCTGCAAGCAATCGTTCTGGTGCGTGATCATCCACGCAATCGGTTCCAGCCGGGGAATCTTCGAAAGCAGATCGCGTGCGACGAGGGGATGCTCGTTGTATCTTGCCTGCTCCTCGGGAGAAAGTTTGTGGCCGGCATAAACCGCATCCACAGTGTCCGGATGCAGCGTCACGCAGCCCAGCTGCGACATCATGGCCGCGGCCTCAAATCGCCACGCGTCCCGCAGGCCCAAATGCGCCACAATGTGCTGCACATAGCGACGCATCCTCACCGAGCAACTGAAGGCCGCCGGGTTGACCAGGCTGAGAACTTCGGTCAGCACCTGAATCGCACCGCTCAGTGTTTTCTCCAGCAGTTCTTTTTCGGCCGTGACAAGCCGGTACTGGTGGATGCCGGCTTCGATCGCCTTCAGCAGCGGATCTTTCGGGCAGGGCTTGTTCAGGAATCGGAAAACGTTTCCTTCATTCACTGCTTCGGTGGCGGTGCCAATATCGGCATTGCCCGTGAGCATGAGCCGGACCGTGTCCGGAGAAACCTCGCGAGCCTTCTTGAGAAACTGGATTCCATCCATGCCCGGCATGCGCATGTCGGAAACCACCACGGCGAACGGGCCATTTTCGGCGAGTGCCGCCAGCCCTTCCGCGCCGCCCACCGCCGTCTCGGCCGGCAACTCCGTCCTCGGCCCCTGCTCGGACAGCTTGCAGCGCCCGCGTTTCATCGGAAACTTCGCTGATGATCAGGACGGCCGTGTACAGGGCCTCGCGGTTCAAGTCCGCTAAGCCGGTCATGCGATGAGCGCCCAACACCTGGATATCTGCCAGGATAACGTCGAACTGTTCGGCGGCGAGCAACTTCAACCCGCTCGGAAGATCCGGGACACTCTGAACGATGGACGAGGCCTTGTTCGTGCCTGCCAGTTTCTGACGGAGATCGGCGTCAACGTTCGGATCAACGATTATCGCAAGAGCCTTGTAGCTGTCCCCCATCCGTATCACCCGCAATCACTATCAGCGCCCCGATGCACACCTCGCTGCAAGCAACTCGGAGCCCGAGTCACACCTGATCGGTAGTATCGGCAAGGGAAGGGAGAAAGTTTACAGCGGAGGTTCTCTTTGGCTCCCGACGTACCGCGGCGTGGGCCTGGCCGAAGCCCGCGACGTGTTCTTTGCTTATCCCAGCGTTGACGCCACGTGCCTGCCATCCTAAGATGGCTCGCTCCACGAAAGCGATTCCGGATGTCCTTTCAGCTTCCTTCCGCAAAATCCGCGGCCCGCTCACTGGCAATTCTTTTCTCCTTTGTTCTCGCTAACACACCTCTGTTCGCGGAAAAAGTGACCGATCTTAAACCCCAGGGTTATGTCAACGATTTCGCCGGGGTCTTGAATGCCCCTGCAAAAGAAAAACTCAGCGCGCTTTGCGCTGAAGTCGATCAGAAGGCGCAGGCGCAAATTGCCGTCGTTACCATTTCTTCGCTGGAGGGCGAGCCCATCGAGCAGTTTTCAATTGAGCTGGCCACGCACTGGGGCGTTGGGCCGAAACAGGCGGCTCGCGGTGTTCTGATTCTTCTCGCGCCCAACGATCGCAAGTACCGCGTTGAAGTCGGCTACGGCCTCGAGCCGATTCTCCCCGATGGCAAAGTCGGTGGCTTTGGCCGCGAAGCCGTCCCGCTGCTTCGGCAGAATGACTACGGCGGCGCGCTCCTGCTGATCACGCGCCGCGTCGCCTCAGTCATTGCCGAAGATAAGGGCGTCACGCTGGACGCGCTTTCAGGAGTGTCACCTCCTCAACCTGAATCTGACCATATTGTGCTGAGCCCGTGGAAGACCTGGATTCTGATATTTATTTTCCTCTTCCTCGTCGGGTTTCCGGTGCTGGGCTTTATTCTACGGCTTCTTTTCTTCGGCGGCTTGGCCGGTTCGCATCGCCGCGGCGGCGGCTGGGGGTTTGGTGGTCCGTGGTATGGCGGGGGATCGTGGGGCAGGGGTGGCTCCTGGGGTGGAGGTGGCGGGGGCGGCGGGTTTGGCGGTTTCGGAGGAGGCTCGTTCGGAGGCGGCGGCGCCAGTGGAAGCTGGTGAGATTTCTTCGCGGTGCAAGGAGTCGAGAGCGATGGACCACAAACTTGACGAGCTCGTGCAAAAGCTGAAATACGCCGCAGGCCAGGATCTGAGAGCCATCGTTCTGTATGGGTCCGCCGTAACTGGAGAATTCCACTCGAAGCATTCCAATCTAAACATGCTTTGCCTTATCGAGCGAACGAGCGCCGTGGTTCTCGACGCTCTCCGCCCGGTCGTTTTCTGGTGGATCCGCCAGGGCCACCCGGCCCCCCTGATTTTCACGCTTGACGAACTGCGTCGCTCCGCGGATGTCTTCGCCATCGAGCTATTGGACATGAAGGCTCATCACCGGATGCTGTTTGGCGAGGACTTCTTCCCAGAGCTGTCTGTGCCGTTGCAATACCACCGCGCCCAAGTCGAGCGCGAGTTACGAACCGGCTGGCTTCGGCTCCGGCAGGCGATCGTGGTGTCGCCGAAAAAGGCAAAGGTGCTCTTGGGCCTGATGGTCTCGTCGGTGTCGTCGTTTGCCGCGCTCTTTCGTCACGCCTTGCTGGCGCTGGGTGAACCGCCCGCGGCGACCAAGCGCGAGGCAATCGACCAGGCCGCGCGCCTCGCTGGCTCCGATCCGCGCGGCTTTCAAACCATTCTCGACCTTCGCGAGGGAAAGCGTAAGGCAAATACCATTAACGTCGAACAGACGCTGGGCCTTTATTTCGCCCTAGTGGAAGCGGTCACGAACGAAGTCGATCGCAGGCTGGACGCAAAGAGTTAGTGCGCCGTCCCGCAAGCGCACGCCTCGGGAGGATGCAGACGCGAGCCGTGGGGTCCGGAAACTGGAGGTGAGTGCGCATGTCATTCTGGCGTCGCGGTAGCGGCTGAAAACTCAGTAAACGACCCTGGCGAGCCGGAAGTGAGTGAGTCAGGTTGCAGCCAATCGCTGTGATAAAGTCGCTTCGGAGGAAGGATATGAAGAAAGGCATCGTCGTTCTGATCGTTCTGGTGCTGATTGCGCTCGCGATCGGCGGCATGTACGTCGGCCGTCGCAATGTGATGGTGCAGAAGAACGAAGCCGTGAGGTCCGCCTGGGCGCAGGTGGACGTTGTTCTCCAGCGCCGGGCCGACTTGATTCCGAACCTCGTCGAAACCGTCAAAGGCTTTGCGGCGCAGGAACAGACTGTCTTTCACGACATCGCCAGCGCCCGCGCCGCGCTGATGGGCGCTCGAACGCCGGAAGAAAAGATTGCCGCGAACGGTCAGCTCGATGGCGCTCTCAGCCGTCTTCTTCTCATCGTCGAGAACTACCCGCAATTGAAGTCGAATGAGAATTTCCTTCGACTTCAAGACGAGCTGGCAGGAACGGAAAATCGCATCGCGGTCGAGCGCAGGCGATACAACGACACCCTGCAGGACTACAACACTTACATCGGGCTTTTTCCCAACAACCTCTTCGCCCGATGGGCCGGCTTCCAGCGCAACAATGCTTACTTCACCGCATCCGAATCGTCTCGCGAGGCGCCCAAGGTTCAATTCCCTGGGCCGAATCGCTAACCCTCGCAGCCGCACGCGGCTCCGGTCGCGCCTTCCGAAAAGGTGTCATTCTGAGGCCGGCTTCTGGTCGAAGAATCTCGGCTGTGATTCCTTGGCAGGCATCAGCAAGGTGGGTTGATGGAAATGACGCGCGGTCGTGCGGCCGCCTTGACCCTGCCCCCTCGGTGCGCTACGCTTTGTGTAGCTGCCTTGCTTCGGCCAGGGAGAACCACCGCCAATCTTGATGAGACAAACCGTCCGATTACTCGGGGGCATCCCGGAGCTCTTTGGTACCCTTGATGAAAACCTGAAGCTGTTTGAATCGTCCCTGCACGTCACCACCCAATTGAAAGACAGCGACCTCGAGATTGAAGGCGAGCCTTCGCAGGTGCGCCGCGCCGCGGACATCCTGGAAGAGTACAACCAGCTCATTCGCGACGGCCGCCCGCCCGCTCGCGATGAAGTGCAGTCGCTCCTGCGTTTGGCGACACACGAACCTGCCGCCAGCGTTCGCGGCGCATTTTCGCCGGTGCGCACGCGCTCTTTCGGCAAGAAGAACATCATGCCGAAGAGTCCCAACCAGCGACGCTACATGGAAGAGCTCGAAGCCTACGATATGGTCTTCGCTATCGGCCCAGGCGGCACAGGAAAAACCTACCTGGCTGTCGCGATGGCCATCTCCGCGCTCCTTTCGAAGCAAGTGAACCGCATCATTCTGGCGCGGCCCGCTGTCGAGGCGGGTGAGCGATTGGGTTTTCTGCCCGGCACCGTTCAGGAAAAGGTTGATCCCTACATGCGTCCGTTGTACGACGCCTTGCACGACATGCTCGAGGCGGACAAGCTCGAGCGCTATCTCGAGAAAGACATCATCGAAGTGGCCCCGCTCGCGTTCATGCGTGGGCGCACTCTAAACGATTCCTTCGTCATTCTCGACGAAGCGCAGAACACGACGAGCGAACAGATGAAGATGTTCCTCACGCGCCTCGGCTTCAATTCCAAGGCAGTCATCACCGGCGACATTACCCAGATTGACCTGCCAAATGACCGGCGTTCGGGCCTCGTCGAGGCCATCGACGTCGTGGGCAAGATCGAAGGAATTTCGATCGTTTATTTTGACGAACGAGATGTCGTGCGCCACAGTCTGGTGCAGCGCATCATCAAGGCTTACGACGAATACGAACCGGCCCAATCTGCATCGTCGAATCGGTCGGCCTCGGCCGGGAACCATCGCGACGCGGAGCGGCGTGGTTCGGCTGAGTAAAGACCGCCCATGATTTTGAATCGCCAGCGGCGCGTTCGTGTTCCCCTTTCTTCCTTGGAACAATTTTTGGAACGTGTCCAACAAATCATGAATGTGCCCCCGGATTCGCTGGCGGTGTGCCTCGTCACCGACGCTGAGATTGGCCGCTGGAATCACACCTACCGCGGCAAGGACGGGCCCACTGATGTACTCTCATTTCCGGCAAACGAAACGAATGGGCGAGCGAACCAGGGGCGCAGGGAAGCAAAGCAGAAAGGGAAAAAGGTTTCAGTGCCGCTCTCGCGTCGCAGGAATGTTTTTTCCTCAACGTCCTTCGCCTCCTCACCTTCCTCAACCTCCTATTTCGGCGACATCGCCATCGCTCCCGCGGTCGCCCGTCGCAATGTGCGCCGCTTCCGCCGCACATTGGAACACGAGATGCGCCTGCTGATCCTTCACGGCGCGGTGCACCTGATGGGCTACGATCATGAAACCGATCACGGCGAAATGGATCGGTTAGAAGCTCGCCTGCGCCGGCGATTGGGGCTTGCTTAGCCAATGCCGATTTTCTTCTACACGCTCGGGGTGCTGGGCCTGACAGCCGGCCTGGTGGTTTTCTCCTATCTCGATCGCGTCTACGGAGAGATGGGCCGTGTTACGACGGGCCGGATTCACGAGCACTTGGACGTCTTCGAAGCAGAGATCGAGCCGCGGCTGAAAATTCAGCGCCGCCGCGGGAATCTGGCGTTCGCCCTGCTGGCGCGGTTTTGGCTCGTCCTCGTCGCCGTGGCTACTGCTCGTGGAGTCATCTTTTTCGTGCCGAAGACCTGGGAAGCCGCCGTCGAGGTGACTCTTTTCCTGGGCGCGGAAGTCATCGTGGCGATGCAGTTCCTCCCCAGTGTCTTGCTCGCTCGAGGTTCCGGACGGTGGCTCGCGCCTCTCGTTCCCGTCGTGCGTGTCTTTCTCTGGATCATCTGGCCCATCCAAGCTGTTCTGGAGCTTGGCATTTCGGTCTTGCATTTGTCTGAAGAGGGCGAAAGCGAAGCGGGCGGTGCTGGGCAGCCTGAGCAGCAGGCTTTGGAAGCTTTGTTCGAAGCCGCGACCGAAGAGGGCATCCTCGAAAAAGACGAGGCGAGGTTGATCGAGCAGGTTGTCGAGTTTCGTGATAAGCGTGTGCGCGAAGTAATGACGCCGCGTCCCGACGTCATCGCCATCCCAGCCTCCGCGACTCTCGAGCAGCTGCGGCATCTTCTCGTGCAGACCAAGTATTCCCGCCTGCCCGTTTACGAAAAATCGCTCGACGAGATCGTGGGAATCGTCGTCGCCCGCGATATCCTGCAAGTCCCCGAGCGTGAAGCCCCTCACCGCACCGTCCGGGAACTCACCCGCCCGGCCCTCTTCGTCCCGGAAACGAAGCTGGGTTCTGAGCTTTTGAAAGAAATGCAGCGGAAAAATCAGCAGCTCGCCATTGTGATTGACGAATACGGACTGGTCGCCGGAGTCGTGACCGTCGAAGATTTGGTCGAAGAGATCGTCGGCGAAATCGGCGAAGAGGACCGCGCGCCTTCTCCTGACATCGTTCGGGAGAGCCCTTCGAGTCTCGTTCTCCGCGGCAGCGTCCCTGTCGAGAAGCTTCAGGAGCTCTTCGGCATCGAGCTCCACGAAACCTCCGGGAACACGGGACCAGCGACCCTGGCGGGCTTGCTGAATAACATCTCCGGCCACGTCCCGGTTACTGGCGAGATGATTGATTATGACGGCGTGCGCTTCGAGGTTCTCGAAGCCAACCAGCGCAAGGTCCTGCGCCTTCGCGCCCGTCGCCTTCCCGGTGCCGCCGCCCAGGCCCACTCGGTTTGATTGCGGGGCCTGCTTTTCCTGGGTTTTTCCCGGAGGGTTGCGCTTCCACCTCCAACCGAATAAACTCGCAAACTAACGGTAGGGGTTAGATAATACGCGAGATTGGTGAGGGATGCGGTTTGCGCGCGGGAAACCTCATGGTCGCGTTTTTCATCTTGAGCGGTTGGTTGGTGGCTCAAGAATCTCCTTCGCCGAAGCCGGGGAAAGCCCCGAGCAAAGACCCCTGCAGCATCGCCGGCCTGGTCGTCAAATCGGGCACCCACGAGCCGCTCAAGAAGGCCCACATTTATCTACAGAAGGAAGACGACCAAAAAGCGGGTTACTCGGCTCACACCGACGCGGCCGGCCACTTTGTGATTCCGAAAATCGAGCCTGGGCGGTACGAGCTTCAAGTCGAGCGCACCGGATACGTCACGCAATCCTGGGGCCAAGATTCCGGTTCTCCAAAGAGCCACGGCGCGATTCTCACGCTTGACCCCGGACGGAAGATTCAGGACTTGCTCTTTCGCATGGTGCCTTGGGCGGTCATCTCGGGGCGAATCACCGACGAAGACGGCGAACCGATTCCGAATGTCGCAGTCCAGGCGATGCGTCATTACTTCAACGAAGGGAAACGGGAACTAGAGACCGAGGGGGTCGCGCAGACGAATGATCTCGGCGAATTTCGCCTCTTCGGACTCTCAAAAGGCCGCTATTTCATCCGTGCGCAAGTCAGCGAGGGCTGGCGGCCTTCTCTTTCCGATTCAAGTGCAGGTGATCCAGGTTCACCTCCGGAAACGGGATATGCCCCTGTTTATTACCCGGGAACCTCGGACGGGTCGCACGCCGCGGTGGTCGATGTAAACTCCGGTCAGGAGGTCCCCTCTGTTGATTTCACGTTCATTCCGATACGAACCTTCCGAATTCGAGGTCGTGCTTTCGATGCCATTCAGGGTCAGCCCGCAAAGGATTGCTGGCTCTTCCTAATGCCCCACGACCCTAGCTTGACGGGCTTCTTCCGCGCGGGTTCGCAGACAAATTGCAACAAAGGCGTCTTCGAATTGAGGGACGTTGCGCCGGGTTCGTACTATGTCGTAGCAATGCTGAGAAGCTCGAGTTCCGAGAGATCATATCGTGCTCGAGTGCCTGTCGAGGTCACCAATACCAATGTGGACGACGTGAATCTGACGATCGGCACCGGAGTCGACCTCGTCGGACGTGTGCTCGTTGAGGGGACTGGGACAGTGGACTTGTCCGATCTAAGTGTTTGGCTGGACGATCGCGAAGACCGTTTCGGCTTCGGGGGCGCTGGGAATGTGGATCTGAAGCCGGATGGAACTTTGAGAATTCAGAATGTGGCCGAGGGCGCCTACCAGGTTCGTATCTATAGTGAACCGCCTGATGTCTACCTCAGGTCTGCCCGCGCGAATGGAGAGGACGTTCTGGAAAAAGAGCTGACGATTGGCGCAGCCGGCAGCCGAGGTCCGCTTGAGATTGTCTTGAGCTCCGCTGGCGCCCGCATCGAGGGAACTGTTACCGATGAGAATAGTCTACCTTCGGCTGGGGCAGTCGTCGCGCTCGTGCCCGAAGCGGAGCGCCGAAAGCAATATCGCCTGTACAAGAATACGACGACGGATCAGTACGGGAAGTTCATCTTGCGTGGCGCCGCGCCCGGCCAGTATAAGCTGTTTTCCTGGAAGGAAGTCGAAAACAACGCTTGGGAGGATCCGGATTTCCTGAAGCCTTTCGAGAACAAAGGCGTTGAGGTTAATGGGGAAGAAAACGGTCACGTTACGCTAGCCTTGAAGTTGATCCCCACGGAGGCACCCAAACAATAGCCTCCGAGCTTCCTCCCTCTTAGATTTCTCCCGTGCTGCGATCGTCCCCAAGGTAAGATCGCAGAGCCATGGCTTTCAAATCCGGCTTCGTTGCTATCGTCGGCCGCCCGAACGCCGGGAAATCCACGCTCGTCAACGCGCTGGTAGGGCACAAAGTCTCCATCGTCTCCTCCAAGCCGCAGACCACACGCAACCGCATCCACGGAATCGTGAATCGCGATGACGCCCAGATCGTTCTGGTCGACACGCCCGGACTTCATAAAGCCGAATCAGCGCTCGGCCGGCAGATGATGCAGGAAGTTGAACAGGCGCTCGATGGAATTAACCTTCTCTCGCTGATTGTAGACGCTACTCAGGAATTCGGTCCCGGCGACCGCTTCGCTCTCGAATCGGTCCGGCGCTTTCACGGACCTGCGTACCTGCTCTTGAACAAAGTCGATGCGATCGTCAAGCAGAAGCTCTTGCCTCTGATCGACATTTACCGCCGCGCTTACGATTTTGCTGAAATCTTTCCCATTTCTGCTCTCAAACGTGATGGCCTCGAGCCCTTGGTCCAGAGTTGGGTTGAGAACCTGCCCGAGAATCCTCCCTACTTTCCGGCCGATCAGTTCACCGACCAGCCCGAGCGCTTTCTGGCCGCTGAATTCATCCGCGAGAAGGCGATTGTGGCGACACGTAAAGAAGTGCCTTACGCGATCGCAGTCCTAGTCGATAGTTTCGAGGAAACAGGGAAGCTCGTTCACATTCGCGCCACGATTTACGTGGAGCGCGACGGTCAGAAGGGAATTCTGATCGGCAAGGGCGGAGCCATGCTCAAGAAGATCGGGACCGAAGCACGAAAGGAGCTGGAATCCCTTCTCGGAACCAAGGTTTTCCTCGAGCTTTACGTCAAAGTTCTCGCCAAGTGGCGCCAACGCCCCGCCATCGTTCGCCAGCTCGACTGGCACCAGCAACTCGACCAACTCGCCGAGAAATAGGCAACGGACGTTACTGGCGAGCCGCTTAGCCTGGATTTCCCGCGAAGGAACCGGTGCGATGTGTGTCCAAGCACTTTGTACGCGAGGATTCCCGCAGTTGTAGCTCGCGTCCCGGCCCGGCGATGTGTGTCGGGCCTGACGTGAGGCTTTCTGCCTGCTGCTTTTTCGCGGACGAGAAGTCCGGATTAGGCTTCGGTTCGCGACGGTGAGATGCCGAGAGATTTCATTTTGCGATAGAGATGGCTGCGCTCGAGCCCGAGCGCGGCGGCGGCCCGCGTCATGTTCCAGCGGCTCTCTTCGAGCTTCCGCAGCACGAATTCGCGCTCGTAAGCGGACCGCGCCTCCTGAAGATTGGCGTAGGGCTTCTGAGGGCTGTTGGAAGCCCCGCGAAACACTTCCGGCGGAAGATGGTGGGGCTCGATCCGCGATGCAGGGCAAATGATCACCAGCCGCTCGATCAGGTTCTTCAGCTCCCGGACATTTCCCGGCCACGGATACTGCAAGAGCACCTCCATCGCCGCCGGACTGAGCTCTTTGGGTTTCTTGCCGTACTCCTGACAAAACTCGGCGAGGAAGTGCCGCGCCAGGATAGAAATGTCGTCAACGCGCTCTCGGAGCGGTGGCGCGCAGAAGGGAATCACGTTGAGGCGGTAGAAGAGGTCCTCGCGAAACGTGTTTCGCGCGATCTCCTCTTCCAGCTTCTTGTTCGTAGCGGCGATCACGCGCACGTCCACGGTCACGGCCTCGTTGGATCCGATTGGCTCGAAGCGCTGTTCCTCCAGCACTCGCAATACCTTCGATTGCGTCTTCAGGCTCATATCCCCGACTTCGTCAAGGAACAGTGTGCCGCCATCCGCCTTCTGAAATTTTCCGGTCTTGTCCTCGCTGGCTCCGGTGAAGCTGCCTTTGCGATGGCCGAATAGCTCGGATTCAATCAGCTCTTCCGGGATCGCCGCGCAGTTCACTTCAACAAAAGGCATCGATGCGCGCGGACTCTGCGCGTGAAGGGCGCGAGCGATCAGTTCTTTGCCCGTGCCGCTTTCGCCGTAAATAAGCACGCGCCCATTCGTTGGCGCTGTCAGAGCGATCTGCTGGCGTAGGGCCTTCATCGGCACGGTCGCGCCCAGGATTTGGTGACGCTGCTCGAGCTCGGCGCGGAGCCTCCGGTTTTCTTCTTCCAACCGGAGATAGTCGAGAGCGTTCTTCACCGCCAGGATGGTCTTTTCGAGGGATAACGGCTTCTCGATAAAGTCGAACGCGCCGAGCTTGGTCGCCCGCACGGCGGTTTCGATGTTGGCGTGCCCCGAGATCATCACGACCATCGGAGCGCCATCCTGTTCCTGGATGCGCTCGAGCGTCTCCAGTCCATCCTTCTTGGGCAGCCAGACATCAAGGAGCACGAGATCAAATGGCCGGACTTGCAGCCTTTCGAGGCATTCTTCACCAGTCGCAACCCCTTCGACGGTATATCCCTCCTCCCGCAGGAGCGACCCGAGGGATTCCCGGATCCCGGTTTCGTCATCCACGATCAGAACGGACGCAGGCATAACTCACTCGATGTGTCGGCTGGCTGCATTTCCTGCGGAGGCTGGCACCGCGGGGACTTCGATCGCCGGAAACCGGATGTGGAATCGGGCGCCCACCGGCACGTTATCTTCAACGCGCAACGATCCGTTGTGCTCGGCGACGATGCGGCTCGCAATCGCGAGTCCGAGGCCCGTCCCGCGTTCTTTGGTCGAGAAATGCGGCAGAAAGAGCTTGTCCTTATCTTCCGGTGAAATGCCGTGTCCGGTGTCCGCAATCTCAATTTCGATCGCATCGTCATTGCTCTCCAGCCGGGTTGTGATCGTGAGCCGACGGATCGCCGAGCTTTCCATGGCTTCGGCGGCATTGTCGATCAAATTGACGAGCACGCGCCGCAGCAGTTCCGCATCCGCTTTTACCGGCGGCAACGTGGGCGCGAGTTCGGTAACCACCGTGATGCCCTCCAGCCGGTTCTGGAAGAGCGCGAGCGCGCTCTCGACAATGGGGTTCAAATCACAGGACACAAGCCGCGCCGAGGGGAAGCGCGCGAATTGCGAGAATTCGTCCACCAGCGATTCGAGCGTTCGAACTTCGCGTTCGATCAGGTTGGCGCATTCCGCGACGAGGGTTTCGAATCCGCTGCGCGGAGCACCCGTGTGCGCTGAAGCGGACCGGTCGAGATGCCTCAGCAGCCGTTGCGCCGAAAGTTGGATCGGCGTCAGCGGGTTCTTGATTTCGTGGGCAATTCGCTGGGCCACTTCCTGCCAGGTCGCCGCACGCTGCGCCCGGAGAAGCTCGGTCAGGTCGTCGATGACAACAACGAAACCCGGATTCGACCGCCGTGGTCCCAGTGAGCTGACGGTTACGGCCGCGCGTACGACACGTCCCGAAGCAGCGATTTCCATTTCTCGCGAAGCCGCTCCAAGACGCAGCGAGCGGCGCATCAGTTGCTCGACCGATCGCGCGGCGTCTTCGCCAAACAGCTCCTCGAGCGTTCGCGGATTTCGAGAATGCTCCCCGAAAATGTTGCTCACCGCCGAATTCAGCCGGGTGATGGTTCCCTCCGCGTCCAGCGAGACAACTCCGGTCGGAATGTTTTCGAGAATCGCTTCCATCAGCTTCCGGCGGCTCTCGCGCTCTTCAAAAGCTTGCTGAAGGTTGTACGTGAATTCGTTGATTTGCCGCCGGCCCTCTCCAAGTTGCGCCGTCATCTGGTTGAACGAATTCACCAGGGTGCCCAATTCGTCGTGGGCCTGAGCGGTGACTCGATGGTCGAAGTTCCCGTGGGTGATTTCCTGAGTCGCCTCCGCCAGCGCCTGGATCGGCACGGTGACCTGCTTCGAAAGGAACAGCGCCGCCCACGTGGTCGCGAACAGGAGCAAGAGCGTGATCAACAGCAGCGCAAGAAGAATCTCGCTCTTGTAGGCGCGGAGCTGCTGCCGTTGCTGAAAGTACGTTTGCGTCTCGGTCTCAATCTCCGAGTATCGCTGGAGGAAATCTCCGGGCAATTGCCGTCCGACATAGAGCGACCCATCACCGTACTCGGCGCGCCCCGCCAAATAGAGATCTCCGTTCAGTTGCCATAACTCCGCTCCGCTGGAAAACCGGCGGACCATCTGGATTGGCGTGGCCGGAGAGACTCTCTTCCCGGCGCTCTGTTGGATTTGGCCCTTTGAATTTGCCACCCAGACTGCATCCAAGCCCGGGGTCACCAACTCCAGCGAATCCTTCAGGCTTCTCTTTCCCGCGGAAGCTGCGAGCCAATTGGCCGTCTCCTGCGCCCGCTCCGTCAAGCGTTCTTGGGCGTCGCGACCCAGATCGAAGAGGAGTTTCTGGCTTTGTTCATTGGCAATTTCAAGCGGCCGCGGGAACCAAGAATTCAACGTCCGATTCACCAGGGCATAGCTGAAGAAGAAAAGAAAAACGACAGGCAGCAGAGAAACGCCCATCGCGCCCAGCACCATCTTCGTCTTGAAGCGCGACCCCAACTGCCCTGCCCGCTGCTCCGCCCACAGACGCAGCAGGCTTCGCGTCAGGATCAGCCCGAAAACCAACAGCGCGGCGCCAATAAATGTTGACAGCGCGAATAGCACCACAAAGGCGCTACCGTGCTCCGGCCGAATCGGGGCGTTGAGCGAGCCCAGCGTAAATACCGCTGCCGCCAACAGCACGACTGCGAGGCCGCCGAACGCCAGCCACAATTTACGCGTCCATGGCTTGGGATTCATCGGCCCGCCTCGTGGAAACCGGCCAACGGACACTGCTCGCAGCGCGCTACCCGCGCCTGGCACCAGTTCTTTCCCACATTCACCAGCAGTGCGTGATACTGGTTGAAATATTCCGCGTCGCGCTCCACGTTGTTCTCAAAAAGCGCCCTGATCTCGTCGTACTTCACGCCTTCGTTCACCCACCCGTGCCGCTTCAGGATACGTTTCGTGTAAGCGTCCACCACAAAGACCGCATGACCGCCGGCGTAGAGAAGAATCGAGTCCGCGGTCTCAGGCCCAATTCCAAAGACGCGCAGTAATTTTTCCCGCAGTTCGGCAGTCGGTGTTTGAAACATGCGCTCCAGCGAACCGCCGAACTCACGCCGCAGGAAGCCGACGAACTCCTTCATTTTTTTTGCTTTTTGCCGGAAATAGCCTGAAGGCCGCACCAGCCGCGCTAGACGCCTGAGAGGGATCTGCTCTAATGCTTCCGGTGACATTAGATTCTCCCGCTTCAAGTTGTTGATCGCTTGCTCCACATTCGTCCACGCGGTGTTCTGCGTCAATATCGCCCCGACAATCACCTCAAACGGCGTGTCTCCGGGCCACCAGTGCTGCGGTCCTAGCGCCGAGTCCAGGCAGTTATAGTACTCGTCCAGAGGTGGGCGAGTTTCTCTCAGGATTGCCCGCCGACGAGCCGATTTCTTCATCGAGCGGGAGGGGCGCGCCACGAGCGCAGACGATATAGGCATGAGAACTGAAGATAGCCACCGAGGTGTCGTAAGTCAAGACGGTGGTGTGGTCGAATCGCCACAGCGCACGTTCGTTCCGGGTATTGCTTGATTCACTACGACGGCTTGAACCTGGTTCTAGCCCTGCCCAACTTACATGCTACGCTGGCGTTTCCCGCGGTACTAAAACCGGCGGAGCCTGAATCATGTCATCCCGACTGGGCGAAATTCTGGTCAAGGACAGCCTGATCTCTGCGGATCAGTTGAAGCAGGCGCTCGAGTATCAAAAGAAGAATGGCGGCCGGCTGGGGACCTGTCTTGTGAAGTTGGGCTTGGTAAGCGACGAGGACATTACCGCCGTGCTTTCCCGGCAGTACGGTGTCCCCTCGATCAACTTGAAATTCTACGAAGTGGATCCATCGGTGATAAAGCTCGTCCCACAAGAAACGGCCGTGCGTTACCAGATTGTCCCGCTCTCCCGCGTAGGTTCAACTCTAACCATCGCGATGACCGACCCCACCAACGTCTTCGCCATGGACGATATCAAGTTCATGACCGGCTTCAACGTCGAGCCGGTGGTGGCTTCGGAATCGGCGATCAGCGAGGCGATCCACAAGTTCTATGGCGAGGTCGAGAGCGTCGAAGAGCTCGACAAGGTGATGAAGGACCTCACGGGCGACGAGGCCGCCGACCTCGAGCTGGCAGGCGAAGAGTCCGAGATGGACTTGGCGTCGCTGGAGAAGGCCGCCGAAGAGGCGCCCATCATCAAGCTCGTCAACCTGATTCTCACCGACGCCGTCAAGCGTGGCGCCAGCGACATCCACATCGAGCCCTACGAGAAGGAATATCGCGTCCGCTTCCGCGTTGACGGCGTTTTGATGAACGTGATGGCTCCGCCCATGAAGCTGAAAGATGCTATCACCAGCCGCGTGAAGATCATGTCCAAGCTGGACATCAGCGAAAAGCGGCTTCCGCAAGACGGCCGCATCATGATCAAGTACGTCAAGGACGGAAAGAAGAAGGAGCTGGACTTCCGCGTTTCCACCGTTCCCACTCTCTTCGGCGAAAAGATCGTTCTTCGACTACTCGATAAAGAAAACCTGCGCCTGGATATGACCAAGCTCGGCTTCGAACCGGGCTCTCTGAAGAGGTTCGAGACAGCCATTTTGAGGCCCTACGGCATGGTGCTCGTCACCGGCCCGACCGGCTCCGGAAAAACCAATACGCTTTATTCCTCGGTGGCGCGTCTGAATCAGGTAGACACAAACATCATGACCGCTGAGGACCCGGTCGAATTCCAACTCGGCGGTATCAACCAGGTGCAGATGAAGGAGCAGATCGGGCTGAACTTCGCCTCGGCGCTCCGAGCCTTCCTCCGGCAAGATCCCAACATTATCCTCGTCGGCGAGATCCGCGACTTCGAAACCGCGGAAATCGCCGTGAAGGCCGCACTCACCGGCCACCTCGTCCTTTCCACCCTGCACACCAACGACGCGCCCTCCACCATTAGCCGCTTGATGAACATGGGAATTGAGCCGTTTCTCGTGGCCACTTCCGTCAACCTGATTTGCGCGCAGCGCCTGGTTCGCAGGATTTGCGTGCAGTGCAAGGAGCCTTTGCAGATGCCGGCGCAGGCCTTGCTGGATGCCGGATTCACCGTGGAAGAAGCCAGGACGGCCCAGGTGTATCACGGTCGCGGCTGCGCCACCTGTAACAACACCGGTTACAAAGGGCGCCTCGGTTTGTATGAGGTCATGGAGATCAATGACGAATTGCGGGAACTCATCCTGGTGGGCGCATCCGCGATTGAATTGAAGAAGAAGGCTCTGGAACAGGGAATGATTACGCTGCGACGCAGCGGTCTGACAAAAGTGAGCGCGGGACTCGCCACGATGGAAGAGGTCCTGCGCGAAACAGTTTTGTAAGCGAGGGGGAACCATGGCTGGCATCACCTTGAGTGAGTTGTTGAAGAAGATGATCGAGTTGGGTGGCAGCGACCTGCATCTCTCCACCAACAGCCCGCCGCGCATCCGCGTGCATGGCAAACTGCGGCCTCTCGATATGCCGCCCCTGACGGCGGCCGATACCAAAGCCCTCGCCTACAGTGTCCTCACGGATGCCCAGAAGCATCGCCTGGAAGAAAACCTCGAACTCGACTTTTCCTTTGGCTTGAAAAGCCTGGCGCGATTCCGCAGCAATATTTTTCATCAGCGTGGCGCTGTTGCCTCCGTCTTCCGGACGATTCCATGGGAGATCAAGACCTTCGAAGCCTTGGGTCTGGTGCCGATGGTCAAGTCGCTCTGCGACAAGCCGCGCGGCCTGGTTCTCGTCACCGGCCCCACCGGTTCGGGCAAGTCCACCACACTCGCGGCAATGCTGGACAAAATTAACAGCGAGCGCGAAGAGCACATGATTACGATCGAGGATCCGATCGAGTTCCTGCACAATCACAAGAAGTGTCTGGTGAACCAGCGCGAAGTTCACTCCGACACCCATTCCTTCGCGAATTCACTGCGCGCCGCGCTTCGCGAGGACCCGGATGTGGTGCTCATTGGCGAGATGCGCGACTTGGAAACGATCGAATCGGCGCTGCGCATTGCGGAAACGGGTCACTTGACCTTCGCCACTTTGCACACGAATTCGGCAATATCGACCATCAACCGCGTCGTTGATGTCTTCCCGGCTCACCAGCAGCCGCAGGTCCGCGCTCAGCTCTCGATGGTGCTCGAAGGGATCCTCTGTCAAGCGCTCTTGCCTCGCGCCGACGGTCGCGGCCGGGTGATGGTGATGGAAATCTTGATCCCGAATGCCGCCATCCGGAACTTGGTCCGCGAAGACAAGATTCACCAGATTTATTCGGCCATGCAGACGGGCACTGGCCAGTCCGGGATGCAAACGTTCAACCAGAGTCTCGCCAACGCCTACTTCTCGAAGTTGATTACTTTGGAAACGGCGCTGTCGCGGTCCTCGAATCCAGACGAATTGCAGGATTTAATTAACCGTGGGGTGACCTCGCCGCCTCCCGGCGGGCGCGTGCCCGTTCGCCGATAGATAGCGAGCTCAGAAATCTAGGAGGGAAGCAGCCATGCCGGTTTACACATATCGCGGAGTCAATCGCGCCGGAGCTAACGTCTCTGGAGAACGCGCGGCGGCCAGCAAGTCTGAACTTGCCGCTCTTCTGCGCCGCGAGCAGATTAACGTCAGCAAGCTATCCGAGAAGGGAAAGGAGTTCGCTTTCCCCACGTTCGGGACCGGCGTGGATAGCAAGGAATTGGCTATCTTCACCCGCCAGTTCTCGGTGATGATTGACGCCGGGTTGCCGCTGGTGCAGTGCCTCGAAATCCTCGCCGGCCAGCAGGAGAACAAGACATTCCAGAAGATTCTCACCGGCGTGCGCTCTTCCGTGGAGGGCGGCACCACGCTTTCGTCGGCGATGAAGCAATATGAGAAGGTTTTCGACCCGCTGTACTACAACATGGTCGAAGCCGGCGAGACGGGCGGTATTCTGGACACGATTCTTCAGCGCCTCTCAACGTATATCGAAAAGAACGTCAAGCTGAAGCGCGCCGTGAAGTCCGCGCTGATCTATCCCGCTTCGGTTCTCGGAATCGCGGCCGCTGTAATCATCCTGCTGCTTTGGAAGGTGGTGCCGGTCTTCGTCACCCTTTTCAATGGTTTGGGAGTCGATCTTCCGCTGCCCACTCGCATCGTGATCGGGCTGAGCAAATTTGTGGGCAGCATCTACGGTCTCGCAATTTTTGTGATTTTCATTCTTGCTGGCGTGGCCCTCAAAATCTGGTACGGCACGCCTCAAGGACGAATGACAATTGACCAGGTGATGTTGAGACTCCCTTTGATCGGCATCATCCTGCGCAAGATCGCCGTGGCCCGTTTCACCCGCACTTTGGGAACCTTGATCTCCAGCGGTGTGCCGATTCTCGAAGGGCTCGATATCACCGCTCGCACCTCTGGCAACGCCGTCGTCGAGAAGGCCATCAATCAGACGCGAAAAGCGGTTGAGGCCGGGCGGTCCCTGGTTGAGCCGTTGAAGGAGACGGCGGTCTTTCCGGGCATGGTGACCCAGATGATCGGCGTCGGCGAGCAGACCGGCGCAATGGATGCCATGCTCCAGAAAATTGCCGACTTCTACGAGGACGAAGTGGACGCGGCCGTCAAGGACCTGCTGACTGCGCTCGAGCCGATTATGATTGTCTTCCTCGGCGTCATCGTTGGCGGCGTGGTGATTTCGATGTACTTGCCGCTCTTCTCGTTGATCTCCAAGCTGTCCGGATAATGGCACCTCATCGGTGAGGAGGCGACCGCGGGCCTGTTCGGCGCCCGAGATCGGGGAGCAGTTATCCGGGGGCATGAGGGCGTCGCTTGGCTCCGATCCTCGCCGGCCTGCTCGGCGCCGACCCTGGGAGTTTGGGCCTTGAACGCGGGTAGAGCGCATCTGCGGCGGATCCGGGCATGGAACACACGCAAAACCTGAGCGAATGGCTTCCCTGGCTTAGCCGGGTCCGCTTTCACGTCATCACCTTCCTGGTGGGGATCACCCTGGTCATCCACCAGTTGACGCCGCTCGCCCTGCCGCTGCGCACTTTCGTTCCCATCATCCTTCTGTGGTACACGCTCGCGATCGTTTACGTCATCTTGCTTCGTTGGATTCCGCAGGCTCGCTGGCACGCTCCCCTCCAGATGGTGTGCGATCTGTTGCTGACAACCGGCGTGGTCTATTCCACGGGCGGTCATGAAAGCTATTTCATCTCTCTGTACCTCCTGGCCATCCTGATGGCGAGCGTTTTGTTCCCGCGGCGCGGAGTCTTTCTTGTCGCGGGAGGCAGCTTCGCTCTGCTCGGCACGCTGGTTGAGCTGACTTATTACAACGTCATCCCGCGCACGGCGAGTGCCATGCCGCAACTTCGCGCGCTGCAGTTCTGGATGGCGGCCAACCTCTTCGCTTTTCTCGCCGTCGCCTATCTGAGCAGCCTGCTGGCACAGACGCTGCAGCGCAAGGGGGTCGAGCTTCAGGAAAAAAGCGCGGAACTGAAGGATTTGCAGGCATTCAACGAGGACATCATTCATTCGATGCGCGGTGGCTTGCTCACCACTGATCTGGAAGGTCGAATCCTGCTGATGAACCGTGCCGGCGCGGACATCACCGGTTATGGCTTCGGCCTTATTCGGGGGGAAAACGTACGCGAATTGTTTCCCGGTTTCTGGCCCGTCGAGGCCGATGAGCACGGCGACCCCGCCGCGTTGAGAAGAGAGGTGGAGTTTCGGACGCCCGGCGGCGCCGCCCGCTTTCTCGGGATTTCGATTTCTCCCCTGCGCACCGGACAGAATCAGATCAGCGGCTACGTTTTCAATTTCCAGGACCTTACCGAGCTGAAGCGGCTCGAGCGCGAAATCGAAGTCAAGGAGCGCATGGCGGCCCTCGGACGTCTTTCCGCCGCGATTGCTCACGAGATTCGCCAGCCGTTGACCGCTATGACCGGCGCGCTCCACGAGCTGGCGCGCCTCGCTCCCCTCGATGACGATGACCGGCGGCTTGTCAAGATCGTCAGCCGGGAATCCCAGCGCCTCAATCAGATCATCACCGACTTCCTGGACTATTCCCGGGAAAAGACCTACGAATTCTCCGACCAGGATATCCCGTCGCTTCTCGACGAGACTCTCACTCTCCTCGAGTGCCAGCCGGAAGCGGCGGGAAAGTATCGTATCGAGCGCCGCCTCGATGTGCGCGGAGCGCGCGTCCGAGTGGATCGCGACCGCTTCAAGCAGGTCCTCTGGAATCTCTTCAACAACGCCATGCGAGCCATGCCGGACGGCGGCACGCTCTCCGTGCAGCTTGAGACCAACGATCGTTCCGTCTGCATTCGGGTTCGCGATACGGGCATTGGCCTTGATCCCAAGCAGGCGCCGAAGATCTTCGAACCGTTTCAGTCGGGCTTCTCAGGCGGCATCGGCCTTGGACTCGCCATCGTGTATCAGATCATTCAGGCGCACAACGGCAGCATCCGCGTTGAATCCGAGAAGGACCACGGAGCCGAATTCATCATTGAGCTGCCTCGCTCCGTCGACAAGATTCCGCGGACCGGGGCGCGCGCCAAACCCCGCGACCGGGGTGAAGTATTGAGCCGGACGAGGTAGGCGACCGCATTTATGGCCCATCTGCTGGTGGTCGACGACGAGCGGTCCATCTGCGAATTGCTGGAGATTTCCTTTCGCAAGGAAGGCCACCGCGTCGAGGTTGCCACAAGCGGTGAAGCTGCCAAGCGAAAGCTCGCCTCGCAGATCTTCGATATCGTCATCTCCGATATCCGCATGCCGGATATGAACGGCGTGGACCTGCTGCGTTATTGCAAGGAAATTGCCCCGGGCACGGTATTCATCTTGATCACCGGCGTTCCAACGATCGGCACGGCGATCGACGCGGTGAATTTCGGCGCTGATCGGTACGCCGTGAAAGGTGATCGCCTTCTCGACGAGTTGCGGCCCGCTGTCGAGCAAGTCGCGGAGAATCTGCGCCTGAAGCAGGAAGCGGGCGAGCTGCGGCGCACCGTCCGTCGCCTGACCGGTCTCGATCACATCATCGGTTCGAGTCCCAAAATGCGCGAGATTTTCGAGTTGATTCAGACCATCGCTCCCCAATCGAGCCGCGTCCTGATTACTGGCGAGAGCGGCACCGGGAAAGAGCTCGTTGCCCGCGCCGTTCACGAAAACAGCCCCCGCGCGAAAGCGCCTTTTATCACCATCAACTGCGGCGCTTTCCCGGAAACGCTTCTGGAGTCCGAGCTCTTCGGTTACATGAAAGGCGCGTTCACTGGCGCAAACGAAAATCGCCGCGGACTCTTCCGGGCAGCCGATGGCGGAACGCTTTTCATGGATGAAATCGGGAACATGAGCCTCGCGATGCAGGTGAAGCTCTATCGCGTCCTGCAGGAAGGCAAAATCCGTCCCCTCGGCAGCACCGAAGAAGCGGACGTGGACGTCCGCGTGATCGCTGCTACCAACAGGGATTTGGAGAAAGAGATCGCCGAGGATCGTTTCCGGGAAGACCTCTACTACCGCCTGAGCGTGATCCCGATTCACCTGCCACCACTCCGCGAGCGCCGCGAAGATATCCCTTTGCTGGCCCGTGCGTTTCTCGAGCGCTATCGCGAAGCCATGAAGAAGAAAGTGGAAGGAATCGACCCCGAAGCCATGCGCCGCCTCGAAGCCTATGAGTGGCCCGGCAACGTCCGCGAACTCGAGAACACCATCGAACGAGCCGTCGCCCTCGAGACCGGAAAGCGGATTACCGTCGAAACCTTGCCCGAGCGAATCAGCCGCTATTACCAGGAGCACTACTCTGGCTCCGCCGGCCCGGACCGCACGGTCTTGATCCCGGATGGCGGCATCAATCTCGAAAACCACATCTCCGAGATGGAGCGCGCCTACTTATTGGCCGCGCTCGAATGCGGGGGAGGAGTCCGCGTCCGCGCCGCCGAGCTCCTCAAGATGACCTACCGTTCCTTCCGCCACTATGCGAAAAAGCATGGCGTGTGAGGTCCTGGCCCACGCTAGCGGCCAGCGGAGGGCCATTTTCGTCGGGTGCGGCTGACAAACTCTGTCACTTCTTGTAGCATCTTAAGCCAAGAGAATGCTGCAAGGGGCAAACCCGGATGGCGAACAGTTGGTATCTTGTTCAAACTGGACTGGATGGTTGCATGTGTCGTGTCAGTTACGGGCGCTGGCCTTCTCTGGCCAAGCCCTTGCACTTGGTCAGGCCGTACCCCTGCCAGGGCGTACTACAAAGAATTCATGACTTGGTCCAAGGAGAGAAAATGAGTAAGAGAGAGAAAGGCTTTTCGTTAATCGAGCTTTTGATCGTCGTGGCGATCATTTTGATCATCGCGGCGATTGCAATTCCGAACCTGCTCCGCGCCCG
>JBARRP010000167.1:0-3548 GCA_049644285.1 Candidatus Acidiferrales bacterium
CGATGAGGGTGAAATACCGTCGTCTCATTTGTTCTCCCTAAAGGTTGACGTTTTATTTTCTCTTGAACGAATCCATTAGGAGTTTGCTCAGTCGTCTTCCCACGCTGCGCGCGCTATCGATGGATCCCGGGCCCGGGCGGCGCGCTACAGCAGCGGAGCGTACTGGTGCCCGGCGGGCGCGACAGAGCATAAATCACTCATCGCCATACGAGCTTAAAATAAGATTAATTTCCATTTATGGAAAAGATACTAACGATCCGTCGTTGACTCAAGAAGCTTGGATGGCGTAGCATCCGCCGGTTCGAGACGCATTTTTTCAATTGAGCTGTGGGCAACTTCCCTTCGTTTCTCCATCCGGCGAGACCGATTGGGTTACTGGAGCCCGGCAAATTGGCTGATCAACGTCCTACTCACGTTCGATGGCACATCCTCGCGATCCTCACAATCATCATGGTGGTGACCGCCCTCGGTCGCCTGAATCTCGGCATCGCCGGGAAGTACCTTCAGGAAGAGTTTCAGTTCACAACTCAAACTATGGGATGGATCCTCGGGGCCTTTGCTTTCGGATATGCCCTATTTCAGGTCCCGTGTGGATGGGCCGGCGATCGCTTCGGTCCGCGCACGACCCTTACGCTGGCGATCTTGTGGTGGTCAACGTTCACCATCTTGATGAGCCTCGTTCCTTACCTCGGCGCAAGCTCGTGGTGGAATCTCGCCTGGGCTTTTGGATTGGTCCGGTTTTTGACAGGGGCTGGCGAGGCTGCGAGCTACCCTAATGCCAATAAGATCGTCGCTTTTTGGACAGCCAAGGGGGAACGCGGTATCGGTAGCAGCTTACTGTTGGGTGGGGTCGGTGCCGGTGGCGTGCTGGCGCCAATTTTATTCGCCGGAACAATGCAACGATGGGGCTGGCGCTCGTCTTTTCTGATCTCTGGGACGCTTGCGGCGGTAGTCGCGCTGGCCTGGTTTCTTTACTCGACCAACCGGCCGGAGGAACACCCGCGCGTCAACTCCGCAGAACTCGAGACTCTCGGATCAGGGCTGCGCGGCCACACCAGTCATTCGTTTCGGCTAAAAGGCACCCCCTGGCGCAGGATCTTCTCCAGCGGGTCGGTTTGGGGCTTGATTCTAAGTTATTTTTTTCACGGTTACACGCCGTACATTTACTTTGCCTGGTTCTTTATTTATCTCACTCGCGTGCGCGGCCTCAGCATCACACGAGGTGGACTTTGGAGTTCTACTCCCTTCATTGCAATGACGCTGATGGCGCCGCTTGGGGGATGGCTTTCCGATCGAGCCGTGGCTCACTTCGATCGGCGCCGCGGACGACAAAGCACGGTGTGGGTTGGGATGACGTGTTCGGCTTTGCTCTTGTGGGCGGGGAGTCACGCGGTGAATAACACCTCCGCCATCCTGCTGCTGGCCGGGGCGGCGGGGTTCAGCAATTTCGCCGCGCCCAGTTGGTGGGCGGCCTGCATCGATCTAGCCCCCAACTACTCGGGATCGCTTTCCGGTTTGATGAATACCTGCGCGAATCTTGCCGGGGGGATCGCGCCAATTTTGACGGCACACATAGCAACCGTATACGGCTGGACGAGGGCGCTGGATTTTGCAGCACTCGTGAGCTTCACGGCTGGAATCTTATGGGTCTTCGTGAATGCCAATGACAATCTGGAGGCCGACCCGGCGGCAAACGCGCCGATATTGCCGCAATCATGGCGAGCGATGCGGGAGCACAATCAGGCGCCGGCGTCGGGACGCCATCGTAGAATCACAGAGCGGCGGCGAGCATCGGCGGCATCCGCCTTCGACCGTAACGTTTTCCACGGAGACGGCTTGTGAAAAGAATAACGACAGTCTTCCGCGAGATGCTCCACACTTCAGGAATTATCCATGCTCCAATCGCTTATGACCCGCTGACCGCCCGGATCGCAGAGCAGGTCGGATTTCGCTGCTTGGACATCGGCGGTTACGCCCTCGGCGCGAGCTCTTGTGTTCCGGAGCCGCTCCTCAGTTTAGAAGAAGTCGTCACGGCAACGCGGCGCATTACCGCTGCCGTAGCTATTCCCGTGATGGTGGATGGAGGCGCCGGTTATGGAGACGCTGCTCATGTGATTCGAACAGTGCAAGAACTGGAACGGGCCGGCGCCGCTGCAGTTCACATCGAGGACCAGGTCTACCCAAAACGGATTCACTATCACAAAGGCGTTGAACACGTGATTCCGGCCGAAGAAATGTGTCAGAAAATTCGATCTGCGGTGCGAGCTCGACGTGATCCCGACTTCATCATCGCGGCCCGTACCGACGCGATGCGCACCGATGGCTTCGCCGAGGGCGTTCGCAGGGCCAATCTCTACGTCGAAGCGGGGGCGGATATGGTTATGCTTTTCCCGAACACGGCGGAAGAAGCCCGCAAAGCCCCGGCAGAAGTGCGCGCGCCATTGATCTACGTCAACAGCGAAGGCAACCGGCTCGGAAGGCCTATTCTTGCGATCGGTGAGCTGGAAACAATGGGCTATAAGATGGTGAATGACGCAATTAGCGCCATCACTGTCATGTTCAAGAGCGTGAAAGAACTATTCTTACGACTCAAAGAAACGGGCGGTACCGGCTTGGACCAAGCGGTTTTTACGAGGATTCGCAAAGAAATTGAGGACACCATTGGTCTTGAGGAATATTACCGGATTGAAGAGGAAACAGTTGAGAAGAAGGAGTAGAACAACTGCGTTCACACATCTATCGGTTTAAAGTTTTCAGCGTTGATGATCAACGACAAGAAGTGAGGGAGGAACAGGTGAAGCGAGTGCGATTTGTCATTCTCATGGTATTTGTCACGCTGGCCGTCGGATCTAAAGCTCAAGATAAGGCGCCTCTGAAGCTGGTGCAAACGATTCCGCTGCCCGGCCTCAAGGAGGGCGATTTTGACCACTTTGCCGCGGATATCGAGGGGCACCGGCTATTCCTCACCGCAGAAAAGAATGGCGCGGTCGAAGTGTTCGATACCGCTTCAAATAAGCTCATTCACACCATTACAGGGCTGGAAGAGCCACACGCAATTCTTTTCCGCCGGGATTCGAAGAAAATGTTCGTCGTTGATGGAGGCGCCTCGGAAGTCAAAATCTACGACGGTGATAGCTACCAGCTGCTCGGGAAGGTCACCTTGACAGTCGACGCAGACTCGATGGCCTACGATCCAGCCACAAAGTACATGTATGTCGTCAACGGCGGCAGGGAGGCCAAGACGCCATATTCCTTGATAAGTGTAATTGATACGAGCAGCTCGAAGAAGTTAAGGGACATAAAAATTGACTCGAATTGGGTCGAGGCGGTGGTGCTGGAGAAGTCGGGGCCCCGCCTGTTCTGCAACATTACCGGTCTAAACGCGGTAGAGGTTCTCGATCGCACTCGGTCTTCACTGCTTGCTACCTGGCCACTCCCAACCGGAGACAAGCAGAACGTTGCAATGGCTTTGGACGAAGATGGCCACCGCCTGTTTGTCACCACTCGCAACCCGCCGAAGCTAATTGTTCTTGATTCCGATAACGGCA
>JBARRP010000168.1:0-57872 GCA_049644285.1 Candidatus Acidiferrales bacterium
TCGCTGTTCTAAATCAGAAAGAGACTGGGGCATATGGTGGCCTCCTATTCCGAGCGTATAATATACGCAAGGAAATAGCCACCCGAAAAGAATATTAACCCCTTCTCCCTTTAAAGTCGCCCGCCCCTGCGCTACGGGGCGCTGGCGAATGAGCGGCGAATCGGTTACAATGACAAGATAAGCGTTGGCCGGCGGCGCTGACGAATCGCGTCCTTCTTGGCTGCGACGGCTTCATCGCTGCTGGGTCAATTGAGGGAATGGCGGAAACACAACACAGCCCAGAACCCGCCTACGACGTCGCTGACGAATACCGCCCGGAACCTCCTCCGCCACCGCAAGTTCCCGCCTGGATGGATGGCAGTATCCGCGTCGGGATTCACACGTCGATTGCAGGGGACCTGGTGTATGCGCTCGAGATTGCGCGCCGGCTGGGCGCCAATGCGCTGCAGATTTTTTCCTCGAGTCCGCGGATGTGGGTCCGGCCACATGGGGGAAACCGCATTTCGCCGGCGGATGCGGCGCGGTTTCGCGAACGTCGCAACAGACTGAGGCTCGGGCCGGTCGTCATTCACGACAACTATTTGATCAATCTGGCGTCGCAGGAGCGAGTGCTGCGGGCGCGCTCGGTACAAGCGTTTCACGACGAGATTGTCCGCGCGATGGCGCTGGGCGCCGACTTTCTGGTGGCGCATCCGGGGTGCGGGCGGGGCTGCGATCGCGGCACTGCAATTGCCGCGATTGCTGATGGCTTGAGACAGGCCGCACGCGGATTGAAACTGGAGGGCGGGCCGCGAATCCTGCTCGAGAACACGGCGGGGCAGGGAAGCTCGATCGGGTCGCGATTCGAAGAGCTGAAGGCGATCCTCGATGCGTGCCCCGATTTGGCTTTGGGCATCTGCGTGGATACGGCGCACCTTTTTGAGGCGGGGCACGATCTCCGGAAGCCAGAAGGACTTGAAGGGGCGCTCGAAGAGATCCAAAACACAGTGGGGCTCGAGCGAGTGTGCGTGGTCCACGTGAATGATTCGAAGACGGCGCTGGGCTCGCATTGCGATCGCCACCAACACATTGGGAAGGGGCACATCGGTCTCGACGGATTCCGGCGGATCCTGAATCATCCACTGCTGGCCAGCCGGCCGTTCATTCTGGAGACGCCGATTGACAAGCCCGGCGATGACAGCCGAAATGTGCGCGCGCTGTGGAAGCTGGTCGGGGGACGGATTCCACCGTACACGACCGGCAACGGCTTTCGGCGGCGGAGCCAGAAAGCTGGAACGCGGAAGGCCAAGAGAACGAGCCGGAAACGAATTCGCGGCATGCGAAAGCCAGGAAAGAGCCATTAGTGCAGGGTTGCGGAGCAAAGTGACAGGGTCTTTCGGACATGTAGCCGTCATGAGAGCGGTACGGAAGCTCATTTCCAGGGCAGAGAGGCTTCGCCGCGCAAATTCAACCGGAGCGCAAAGGGCGCGCTGCGCTCGACATCACGACGGCGCGAGAATCGTGGGGGAATGATCGTTGGGCGAATACGAACCGCAGCGGATTGAAGCGAAGTGGCAAAAAGAGTGGGAGGAGACTGGCGCGTTCAATGCCGATGAAGACGCGTCGAGGACGAAATACTATCTGCTCGAGATGCTGCCGTATCCTTCGGGGACTCTGCACATGGGTCACATGCGGAATTACACGCTGGGCGATGCGGTGGCTCGCTACAAGCGGCTGTGCGGGTTGAATGTGCTGCATCCGATCGGCTGGGACGCTTTCGGTTTGCCCGCAGAGAACGCGGCGATCAAACGGGGAACGCCGCCGCGCGAATGGACCAACGCGAATATCGCGCAGATGAAAGCGGTTTGCCGGCGGTTCGGATTCAGCTACGACTGGCGGCGCGAAATCTCCACCTGCGAGCCGGAATACTACTGGTGGAACCAGTGGTTTTTCCTGCGGATGTTGGAACGCGGCCTGGCGTATCGCAAGCGCAGCCGAGTGAACTGGTGCCCGCTCTGCCAGACGGTGCTGGCGAACGAACAGGTGGTTGACGGCTGCTGCTGGCAGCACGACACCACACCCGTCGAAGCCAAAGAGATCGAGCAGTGGTTCCTGAAGATCACCGCCTATACCGACGCATTGCTGGATGATATGGCGGAGCTGGCGGGGGGATGGCCCGAACGCGTGCTGACCATGCAACGGAATTGGATTGGAAAATCACGCGGGACGTCCGTGAAGTTTCCGGTAGCGCAGCTGGCGGGGCGCAGCATCGAGGTCTTTACTACTCGGGTGGACACGATTTACGGCGCGTCGGCTGTCATTCTCTCGCCGGCCCATTCCCAAGTTGGGGACCTTGTCGCGGGGATGCCGGGACGCGCTGCTATCGAAGCACAATGGAAAGGAATGCTGCAAAAAACACTGCGGGCTGCGGACCTGGCCACGGCGCCGAAGGAGGGGTTCTTCACCGGACGGTTTGCGGTAAACCCATTTTCGGGCGAGCATCTGCCGATCTGGGTGGCGAACTTCGTCCTGGCGGAATATGGGACGGGAGCGGTGATGTGCGTCCCGGCGCACGACCAGCGGGATTTTGAGTTCGCGGACAAGTATCAGCTTCCGGTGAAACTCGTGATCCAGCCGCGAGGCGGCTCGCCGCTGCGAGCGGATCATCTGATCGAGGCGTACACCGAGTACGGGCGGGTGGTGGAGTCCGGCGCGTACTCCGGGTTGACTTCGGAAGAAGCGATCGAAAAGATGAGCGCGGACGCCAAGGAGAAAGGGTTCGGGGAAGCGGAGACAACCTACCGGCTGAAGGATTGGGGGATTTCGCGTCAGCGGTACTGGGGAACGCCCATTCCGATCCTGTACTGCGCGAAATGCGGGACCGTGCCCGTGCCGGAAAACCAGCTTCCGGTGCTGCTGCCCGAGAATGTGAAGCTGACGGGCCAGGGCCAGTCGCCGCTGGCGAGCGTCCCGGAATTCCTGAACACGACGTGTCCGAAGTGCGGAGGTCCAGCGCGGCGCGAGACGGACACGATGGACACGTTCGTCGATTCGTCGTGGTATTTCTATCGATACACCGATCCGCATAATTCACACGCGCCGTATGACCGCAAGAAGGTCGAATATTGGTTCACGATCGACCAGTACGTCGGCGGAGTGGAGCACGCGATTCTGCACCTGATCTACTCGCGCTTTTTCTGCAAGGTGATGCACGATATCGGGCTGATCGATCATCGCGAGCCGGTGAAGCGGCTGTTCTCGCAAGGCATGGTGCTGAAGGACGGCGCGAAGATGTCGAAGTCAAAGGGCAACGTTGTGGGCGCTATCGAAATGGCTGAGAAGTATGGCTGCGACACCGCTCGCGTGTACACGCTTTTTGCGGCCCCGCCTGAGCGGGACCTGGAATGGAGCGAGCAGGGAATCGAGGGTTGCTCGCGTTTTTTGAACAAGGTGTATCGCCTGATCACGCGGCATGCGGAGCGACTGCGCGGCGTCGAAGCCGACCTGAGCAACCGGATCGATCTGGCGAAGGCGACGCCGAAGGAAAAGAAACTGCTTCGGGCGGCGCACCAAACGTTGAAACGGGTGACGAACGACTTTGAGGTTCGCTGGCACTTCAATGCTTCGGTGGCGCTGGTTATGGAGCTGGCGAATTTGCTCCAGGCGGAAGAGCCGCTGGAAGTGGATGCCGGTCCCGAAGTAGTGAAGAAGGTGATGGAGATGCTGGTGTTGATACTCGATCCGATGGCGCCGCATATTGCGGAGGAGCTGTGGCAGATCCTGGGTCATTCCGGAGGGCTCGGACAGGTGCGCTGGCCGGCATATCGCGAAGACCTGGCGCGCGAAGAGCAATTCGAGGTGATTATCCAGATCAATGGGCGGCTGCGGGGGAAGATCTTGGTCGAAGACGGGCTTGGCGAGGATGAACTGGCGGAACGAGCACTGTCCGACCCGCGGATTTCCATGCTGGTGGATGGGAAGACGGTGACGAAGACGGTGGTGGTTCCGAAGAAGCTGGTCAACATTGTCTTGCGATGAGCGGGCGTCCGACAAAAAACTGAAGCGATCCGCGAGAGGCAATTCGTGAGCGTATCCGGCGGCATCGTTGTGTTGGATTTCGGCGGGCAATATACGCAACTGATCGCGCGCCGAATCCGCGAGCAGGAAGTGTTTTCAGCGGTCTTGCCGTGTACGGCTTCGCTCGATGAGATTCGCCGCTATCAGCCGGTGGGGCTGGTCTTGTCGGGCGGTCCGAGCTCGGTCTATGACGCCGGCGCGCCGGTGTGCGATCCGCAAGTTCTGCGGCTGGGCTTGCCGGTACTTGGAATCTGCTATGGGATGCAGTGGATGGCGCAGAAACTCGGCGGAACAGTCGAGGCCGCCGAGCGGCGGGAATATGGACCCGCTCAACTCACGATCGAGAACGGCTCGAAGTTGTTCTCGGGATTTCCGCGCCAACTGAAAGTCTGGAACAGCCATGGCGACCATGTAGTGGGTCTGCCCGCCGGATTTCACATCACTGCGCGGACGAACAATGCGGTCGCGGCGGTGGAGGACGAGGAGAAGAAGCTGTTCGGCGTGGAGTTCCATCCCGAAGTTCAACACACCGATCGCGGCGCCGAAATTCTGCGGAATTTTGTTTTTACAATCTGCGGCGCAAAGAAGAATTGGAATCGTTCCGGATTTATTTCGGAGACAGTAGAAACGCTCCGACGCTATGTGGGGGATGCGCGGGCTTTGTGCGCGCTGAGCGGCGGGGTGGATTCGGCGGTGGCGGCGGCACTGGTTCATCGAGCGATCGGCGATCGTCTCACGAACGTGTTTGTGGATACGGGATTACTGCGGCGGAATGAGTTCGAGGAAACGCTGGAGCTGCTTCGCGACCGGTTAGGACTGAATGTCATCGGGGTGGATGCATCGGAACGGTTCCTCGGACGGCTGGCCGGCGTCACCGACCCCGAAGAAAAACGGAAGAGGATCGGGGCGGAGTTCATCGCAATATTTTCAGAAGAAGCGCAGAGGCTTGCTTCGGATTCAGCCGGCGGAAAGAGCCCGGCGCGATTCCTTGTTCAAGGCACGCTCTATCCGGACGTGATTGAGTCGGTGTCGGTCAAGGGGCCTTCGGCGACCATCAAGACCCATCACAACGTGGGAGGACTTCCCGCCGACATGCCGTTTGAACTGATTGAACCGTTGCGAGACCTGTTCAAGGACGAGGTGCGGCAGATCGGCCGCGAGCTCGGCCTGCCGAAAGAAATCCTGGTGAAACACCCGTTTCCCGGTCCCGGCTTAGCGGTGCGGATGTTGGGGGAAGTGCGAAAGGATCGCCTGGAAACGCTGCGTGGCGCGGACGCCGTGGTGGTGGAGGAAATCCGCCGCGCGGGTCTATACGAGAAGGTGTGGCAAGCGTTTGCAGTCCTGCTGCCGGTGCGGAGCGTCGGAGTGATGGGAGACGGCAGGACGTACGGAGACACCATCGCGGTGCGAGTCGTGGAGTCACACGACGCCATGACCGCCGATTGGAGTCGCTTGCCACGTGAGGTGCTGGAGAGGATCTCGGCGCGGGTCGTGAACGAGGTACCTGGAGTAAACCGGGTCGTCTACGACATCAGCTCGAAACCGCCCAGCACGATCGAATGGGAATGAGGCAAAAACCCGCTCCCAGCGTGGCTTTCCGCACTACGGGCGGCCGGCCATTTTTTGGGCCACGTAAAGCAGCAGCCGCCGGTCGGACTCATCGATCCGGCCGAGCAAGCGGCGAAAACGACCCAGGTAGCGAGCCTCTTTTCCAGTACTGCCCCAGGCGATATCATCCGCGCTCTTCCGCTTCGGAAGGTTGGGAAGCTCCGGCGGTTCTTCACCGTCGTAGAAGAGCTGGTAGAGCGGGACTTCCATCGCCCGAGCCAGCTTTTCGAGGGTCTCGATCGCCGGAACGGTGTGACCGTTTTCGACGCGCGAGATGTAGCAACGGAGAAGGCCGGTACGTTTCTCGATGTCGCCTTGAGAGAGTTTTTTTGTTTCACGAAGCAAGCGAAGCCTGTCACCGATTATCATGGGACGCATTGTTACATGGAATGATGACTGCCGCAAGACAAAACTAAAGGGTACCTGTACGAAAAAACGGATGTAACCGGGCGAAGATGGCAAACGTCCCAAAAAATGTGGCAGCAACGGCGCCCCCCGTGGCGGCCTCGGCGGTTCGGCGAGGAAACGAGGAAGAACGGGAGCTGGTGCGTCAGTGCCAGAATGGAACAGCCGGGGCATTTGAAGAGCTGATGCGCCGGCACCAGCAGCGCGTATTTTCGGTGGTGCGGTCGGTCTTGCGCCGGAGGGAGGATGTTGAAGACGTCGCGCAGCAAGTGTTCATGAAGGCCTACGTGTCGATTCGGAGCTTCGACATGCGGGCGGCGTTCTCGACCTGGCTCTACAAGATCTCGGTGAATGAGTGCTGGGACTACTTGCGAAAGAAGCGGGTGCGGCCGCTGGTATACGAATCGGATTTGAGCGAGGATCAGGTCTACAAACTGAATACTTACATCTCGTCGGAAAAGGGCCCCGCGGATCCGAGCGAACAGGCTGAACTGAAGGAAATCACCGAGTACCTGCTAAGCCATCTGGATGCGGAAGACCGGCAGATGCTGGTGCTGAAAGAAGTGGAAGGGTTATCGGTGCAGGAAATTTCAGAAATTTTCGATCTCAACGTGAATACAGTGAAGGTACGGCTGTTCCGGGCCCGAGGGCGGTTACTGGAGAGTTTTAAGAAACGAATGAAGAACTCCAGACATCTCTCACGAGAAGAGAGGAAGGGCTAGAAATCATGGATGGAGAAGTCAAGAGCAAAGCGTGCCCCGAGTTTGAGTCCGCGCTGGAGGAGTACGTCGAAGGGGAGTTGGAATCGACGCAAATCGGTCGAGTAAGCGACCACCTACAGAGCTGCGCGGCATGCCAGAGCGCGTTCGAATTGGCTTCGGCGAGCTGTTTGTTATTGAGGGCGACGCGTGAACCGGCGGAGCAAGTCGATGTGTGGTTTGTGCGACGAACGATGATAGCCATCGGCGCAGAAGAAAACCGTCTGGCGGAAGAGAAGAGCTTCTGGAAGCCCATGGAAGCGCTGGCCTGGCGGTTCGCAATGTCCGCTGGAGTGGCAGTGATCGTTCTGCTGGCTTACGGCAGGATGGCGCACGTATCGATGCCAGGAGACGCCGGCGCGCGACCGGCGCAGGTGCGAGACATTTTTCAAGATCCAATGCGGCCACCGAGCGATCGAGAGGAAGTGCTATTGATGGTAGCGGAAGCGAACCATGACAAGTAACCGAACGGGCCGAGAAGCAACCGCGCTGGTTATTGTTGTCTTCGTCCTGGGAATCGTGCTGGGCGGCCTGGGAACCCATTACTGGGAGGATCGCGTCTGGGGCGCACGGCTCGCTTCCAGCGGACACAACAACATCGTCGAGCAATTGACTCAGCAGCTCGAACTTACTCCGGACCAGCAAAAGCAGCTCGCGGGCATTATTGACGACACCCGCGCGAAATGGCGCACCCTCTACCAACCGCTAGAGCCGCAGCACGAGGAAATCCGGCAGCAAGGGCGAGATCGGATCCGGGCGATCCTGACTCCGGAACAGCGCCCCAAGTTTGAAGAATTCGTCCGCCGCCTCGACGAAGAGCGGAAAAAGCAGCAGGAGGGGCAACGCTAGCACCGGTCCAATTTAATTGGACTTTTGAGTCGGGATGGCACTAACACGACGGACCGAAGATTCAGATGCCTCGTTGAACCCCGAGATAGTGGTAGCTCACACCTCGCAAGCTGACACCGGCCGCGTCACGATTCATCTCGACAACGTCTATAAGACTTACGACCTCGGCGAGATGCAGGTGCCCGCGCTGCGCGGGGTGTCGCTCGAAATCTGCGCCGGGGAATTTGTGGCGATCATGGGCGCATCGGGCTCCGGCAAGTCCACGCTGATGAATATTCTGGGGTGTCTTGACCGCCCGACGAAGGGGCGTTACGTGCTGGATGGAGTGGACGTGTCGTCGCTGAGCAAGCGGGAACTGGCACGAATTCGCAATCGCAAGATCGGGTTCGTCTTCCAGCAGTTTAATCTGTTGTCGCGGACGACGGCTCTGGAGAATGTGGAGTTGCCGACAGTCTACGCGGGCATTCCGCCGGCGGAGAGGGAAGCGCGAGCCAAGGAAGCGCTCGAGCGGGTGGGTCTGACCGACCGGGCGAACCACCATCCGGCGCAACTCTCCGGCGGGCAGCAGCAACGAGTGGCAATTGCGCGGGCGCTGGTGAACGGTCCTGCGATCCTGCTGGCTGACGAGCCCACCGGGAATCTCGACAGCCGCACGAGCGTGGAGATCATGGAAATCCTGCAGCGTTTGAATGAGGAACAAGACCTCACAGTCGTGCTGGTCACGCACGAGGCGGACATTGCGCAATACGCCAAGCGCGCGCTGGAATTCCGCGATGGCAAGCTGCGTCGCGATTATCGAATCCAAAAGCGCCAGATCGCGAGGCTTGTCCTGCCCACACTTCAGACACCCGAAGAAGAAGACGCCGCGGCAACGGACGCGCCCGGTTCGGCTGATTAGTGCCCTCCGTTCATATCTCAAGCTAGCACCCCCACCGCAGAGACGCAGAGAACGCCGAGAAAACCGCGGCGCCTGGCGCGCGAAAAGAAAGCCACAGGGATTTCCGACGGCCAAGGCCAGTGCCCGCTGCTCAGGGTGCCGCGGATGCGATAGACTCTCGATTATGGCGAACAGACACCGGGTCATCATTCTCGGGGGCGGTTTTGGGGGACTGTATGCGACGCAGGCTTTGAGGTCCGCGCCAGTAGATGTCACGCTGATCGACCGGCGGAATTTCCACCTTTTTCAGCCGCTGATGTATCAGGTGGCGACGGGGTCGCTCTCCCCGGGGGAAATCGCGGCGCCGCTGCGGAGTGTGCTGAGGCACCACAAGAATGCATCGGTGCTGCTGGGCGAGGCGGTGGATGTTGATCCGGTCGCCAAGCGAGTGATGCTCCGGGACGGCGCGAGCTTCGAATACGATTCGCTGATCGTGGCGACGGGATCGCAGACTTCGTATTACGGAAACGACCAATGGCGGGAGTGGGCGCCCAGCTTGAAAAGCATCGAAGAAGCAACTACTGTCCGGCACAAGATTCTGTACGCGTTCGAAGCTGCAGAACGAACCGTTGATCCGCAAGAGGTTCGCGCGTGGCTGACGTTCGTGATCGTGGGGGCTGGGGCCACCGGGCTGGAATTGGCGGGCGCCCTGGCGGAGATTGCCCGCGAGACTTTGCGACATGACTTCCGTTCGATTCGGCCGGAGGAAGCGCAGATCGTGTTGGTGGAGGGAGCGCCGCGGGTCTTACCGGGCTATCCCGAAGATCTTTCGGCCAAGGCCGAGAAAGCATTACGCAGGCTTGGCGTGCAAGTGCAGACCAACGTGAAGGTCGTGGGAATCGACAAGGATGGCGTGACTTTTCAAGCGCCCGAAGGGAATCGCCATCTGGCGGCCAAGACAGTCATCTGGGCCGGGGGAATTGTGGCCACCGAATTCGGCGAGACCTTGGCTCGACGGACAGCGGCGGAGACAGACAAAGCTGGACGCATCAAAGTAAAGCCGGACCTGAGTGTGACGAATTATCCTGACATGTATATCGTCGGTGACCTGGCTCTCGCACTCCGGGCTGATGGGAGAGCCTTGCCGGGTGTCGCGCAGGTCGCCATGCAGCAGGGCGCCTACGCGGCGAAGGAGATCGTGAGGCGTGTGAAGGGGCAGAGCGCGTTGCCGCCATTCCGCTATTTTGATAAGGGGGACATGGCGGTGATTGGACGGGCGGCGGCGGTCGCCAATATTTTTGGTTTGCACCTCTGGGGTTGGCCGGCATGGCTGATCTGGTTGTTCATCCATTTGCTGTACATCGTCGAATTCGAAAGCCGCATCCTGGTCTTTATCCAGTGGGGATTTCAGTATCTGACGTTCAGTCGCGGAGCGCGGCTCATCACGTGGACTGCCTCGACAGATGTAGCGCGACGCGCTTCGGCAGGTAAAGGGGCGGACGATTGTTGGTAGCCAGGATTTTCGCGAGCGAACGATACTGCGTTTTTGCACGCTGGCGATTGAACGGCGTGGGAGCGCCTTTGTAATGGAACGGGCACGGCGCCGCGCCATGCGGTGCAGGGCGGGGCGTGCCGCGCCCTACGGCCGGGCCATTCGGTTGACCGCAAGGTCGCACCGGAGGACGCGCTAGAAGGGGATGTCCTCGTCGGTGATTTCAGGTCCGGCAGCAGCGGTGTCCTCGGGCATCGGCGCCTCGACATCAGGGGCGCCCGCCCCTACTCCCGCGCCCGCGGCTGCGGCTACAGCTTCGCCGCGCGGCGTGAGCATGCGCATCGTCGTGCCGACAATCTCGGTAGTGGTGCGCTTGTTGCCGGAGCGGTCATCCCATTGACGGGTCTGCAGGCGTCCCTCGATGTAAACGAGCATGCCCTTCTTCAGGTATTGTTGGGAAATCTCGGCGAGCTTAGCCCAGAGGACGATGCGGTGCCATTCGGTGCGCTTCTGCCGCTCGCCGGAACGGTCCTTGAAGGTTTCGTCCGTTGCCATCGTGAAATTGCACACAGCTTGGCCGGATGAGGTATAGCGCGTTTCTGGGTCGCGGCCGAGCCGGCCCACGAGAATTACTTTATTGACTGACATTGCCGCCCCCGGAAGTTCGTTGGAGACTCGAAAACAAAGGCGAGTATAACCGAAGTAAGAGGCTGAGTGGCGGCAAACCTGCAAGGCAGGGAATTCGCCGGAAGCCTAGTGAGGCGGCGCGGCAGGGGCTGGGGCAAGCACCTTGAGCCGTGCCTGCGCCCGGCGGGCCTCATCGGTGCCGGGAAAGCGCCGTTCGAGCTCGTGATACTGGCGCACGGCGCTGGCCTTCTGGCCGAGTTTCTCGAAGGATTCGCCCTTTTTCAGCAGCGCGGCAGCCAGCTTGTAGCTCTTCGGATAATTGACGATCACCTTGTCGTACTCGGCGCTCGCGCCTTGATAGTCACCTTGTACGTATGAAATTTCGCCGAGGTAGAACTGGGCGTTCGAGGCCAGATCGGTCGCTGGAAAATACCGCAGGTAATCGCTGAATTCCTGCCGGGACAAGTCGTATTTGCCGCTGGTGTAGTCCCGAAGCGCGTTCTGATAGAGCGTGTCGGAAGACATTGGTGGCGCGGCCGAACTTGGGGCATTCGTGGCTGGAGCGCCACCCGACGGGGAGGCCGCCACCGGCGGCGCGCCGCCGGAAACCTTCGCATCAATGCTCTGCAACAGACCCTGCATGTCGGTCAACTGCTGCGAGAGCTTGCCGACGCGAGCCTGAACATCTTGTAAATTGTCGGAGAGCCCCTGAGTTTGAGTCGTTAACGTGTCAATGCGCGAGCCGGAATTGGCCTGGACTTCCTGGACCGTCTTCTGCAGCGAGCCCATCGAGGAGTTGAGACTATTGATGGAGTCGAGGGACTGCTGAACCAGCGTTCTCATCGTCGCGTTATTCGAATCGACCGTGCTGCGAAGATCCGTTTGCGCTTGCAGAATCTGACCAACCTGCTGCTGCAGTTGGATAATCTCCCGGGAGACCGCGCCCGCAGGAGAGGGCGCCAGAATAGCGCCGCCGAGGGCGCCGAAAATCAGCGCGGTTAGCGCCAATACGATCCATCGTATACGCACAGTGAATCCTCCTTTCCAAAGTTACGGGCCCGTCCCCGGCGGGCGCGGGAACGGGCGTCAAATGACTCAGATTCGCTCTAGTGAATCATGACGAAGTGCGCCCGGCGATTCGATTGCCAGCACTGTTCAGTATGCTCGGAGCAGAAGGGGCGCTCTTTTCCCCAGCTCACCGTTTCCGCGCGGTCCGCCGGTATGCCGAGCGAGACCAGATAGTCTTTGGCGGCCTGAGCGCGGCGCTGTCCGAGGCCTAGATTGTATTCCGTCGAGCCCCGTTCATCGCAGTGGCCTTCGATGCTCACACGGAGCTGCGGATATGAGCGCAGGAATTCCGCGGTCTTCGACAGCGCCTGACGCGCGTCGGCCCGGATGTCGGACTTATTGAAGTCAAAAAAAGCGTCCTTCACATTTGCCTGGAAGAGTTCGTCCATGCCAGGCGGAGTAGGCGCCTCAGGTGGGGCCGTTTTCACTGAAACGCTGGCCGAGGCGTTGGCGCTGCCGCCAGGACCCGTCGCCGTAATCGTGTAGGTCGTAGACTCTGCGGGGGTCACGGGAGTCGAGCCCTCCGGCGCAACCTTGCCGACGCCCGGACTGAGATTCAGGTCCGTGGCGTTTGTCGAAGACCAGGTCAGCGTCACGGTGTCGCCCGGATTAATCGAGGTGGGTGAAGCATTCAGAGTAACCGTCGGCTGGGCCGGAGCCGGGGCGGGCGCAGGCGCGGGAGGGGTGGCCGGTACGTTCTTCTTACAGCCCCCCACGTACCCCATCAGAGCGATGAAGCTGCACAACAATAGCGACTTCCGTAAGAGCACCTTCTGCATCGACAAGCCTCCTTCGAATGCCGCGTTGCGTCTCAGAATCGCAAAGCGGCAATCAAACGTGTTGGAATCCCTTCTTCTGAGAACTCTTACCCAAGGAAACCCGAATCCCTGCGGTACCGCGCCGATTCTTCGGGCGGACCGTCAACGTGGCGACCAGTTGGGCGACTCATTTTCCCCGCTGTTTGTCAATTGCCGCGGATGACTCCCGTCGGCGAGCATCGTCCAGATCTGCCTCGTGCCCGTGCGGGTGGATTCGAAAACGAGGTGGCGCCCATCCGGAGCCCAGCTTGGGCGCTCGTTCCGGCCAGCGTCGCGGGTCAACTCGACCAGTTGCCGGCTGGCAATGTCCATGATGTAAATGTCGAAGTTACCGCTGGGGCGGCGCCAGCAAAAGGCGAGCAACTGGCCGTTGGGCGACCATGAGGGATCCACGACATAACCCATGTCGGGCATGGCGATCTTTTGAACGTCAGTGCCATCAGCATTCATGGTGTAGAGCATCGGATCGCCGCCTCGATCGCTGACGAAGACGATCTGCTGGCCTGTCTTCGGATTCCATGCCGGGGAAGTGTCGACGCCCCTGGAATAGCTGATCGCGCGGGCATGACCTCCGTCGGCGTCGGAGACGAAAATTTCGGGGGATCCCTGGGAGCTGGACATGAACGCGATGTGGGCTCCGTCGGGGGACCACGCGGGCGAACTGTTGGTTCCGCGGAAGCGTGGAAACGTAATCAACCGGTTGGAATCGAGCGAATAGACGCAGATTTGCGCCGAGGTGACCCTGCGGAAAGGAACATAGCAAGTGAAAGCGATGCGCGTCGCATCGGGCGACCAGCGAGGTGTGAGAGAGATCGAGCGCAGATGACTCACCTGATGCTGGTTCGCGCCGTCATAATCCATCACCCAGATCTCTTTATTGCCGCTGTGCGTGCTTACGTAGGCGATTTGGGTACTCGCGATGCCGGTCAAACCGCCGCCCAGGCGCGCAATGATGTCATCAGCAAACTGATGCGCCAGCTTGCGGGCGTCGGCATCGGTCGCGGCTCCCCGATAAATCTTCTGCAGGGCGGGCGGAGCGGTTGGGTTGTGAACGTCCATCAGATAGCCGGGGACGGAGAGACTGGATGCATCGACGGCCAGATTTCCAAGGGCCACCATGTAAGCGTTCGCCGGTGGCTGGCTCCAATCCGCCGCTCGCAACTCGCTGGGCTGGCTGGGCGCCTGCAAAGGGTAAAAACTCGGGCTGACGAGCTCGAGAATGCCGGAGTAATCGAGGTCGTTCCATAGCACCTCGTGGAAGACCTTTTCGAGCGGTTGAGCCTGGGCCGAGCGAGCGGCGAATTCGGGTACGGCGAGGCGTGCTTTTTCAACTCCGAGTCCGGTTCCCGTTTTGATCCAATCCTGCGCGCGTGCCGTGAGAGCCAGCGACACGAATAGAAACATCTGAACACCGAGAATCAAGGCAGTTTTTTTAGTCATCGCAGTCATCAATTCCAAACCTCGAGAGCGTTTGTGGACGCTCTTCAACGTCGAAAATCAAACCAGAACTCCACGTTAACAAACGAGCCGGCGTATTCAGCCGGGAGCCGCTCCGCTGGACTCGAATCTCGAACGGCCCGAACCGCCGAAGTATCCACCGAGGCGTTCCCGCTGGACTGGGTGACTTGAATATTGGTGATGGAACCGTCGCGCAGAATCTCGAACGTAACCACGACGCGCGGCGCGAAACGCACGCTTGGATCGACCGTCGATTGCAGCCAGTTGCTGCTGACGCGTCGCTGCACTGCTTCGACATACCATTGGAAACGCGCGCCGAAGTTCCCGCCGCCGGCTCCGGTGAATCCCAAACCACCCTGGGTTCCGGCGTCCATTGAGAAGGAGGAGGAGGAATAAGGAACGCTAGGAGCGCCGCCTTGGCCATAAGGAACCGCATTCGGCGGTGGAGGCGTCGGCTTCTCCAAGATCTTCGACGGGCGCGTAACATAGCGGGGCGGTTTGTTTTTCTCGAACTTGGGAATCGGAGTCGCGTCCACCGGGGGCTTGGGCTTCGGTTCTGGCTCCGCCTTGTAAAGCCCCTTCGTTTCGTCCACGACCTGGCTGGGCGTGACCACCTCCGGCCGCGGCATGGGAACGCCAGGAACGCTGCCAACAAGGCCCACGCTAACCGCGCCGCCAGGTCCGCCCCAAGTGTCTCCGCGACGCGATTGCAAGGTCGAAAACACTAAGAACCCTCCCAGCAGCGCGTGAAGCACGAAGGAGTAGCCCAGCGGACCAGTGATGCTCTCCGAAGGACGTTGTGCAACGTAGGAAGCCATCTAGCGAATTTGAGGCCGCTCGCTCAGCGGCTGGGTGACGACGTTAATATTTGTGATGCCGGACTGCCGCAGTGTGTCCACGACGGTGGTAAAGCTGCCGAAAGGCACCGTCTCATCGCAGCGCACATAGACCGATTGGTGCTGCGGGTCCCGTGATTGCGCCAGAACCTTGGCGCCGAGTTCATGGATGTTGACAGCCGCGTCGCCGAGATAGACGCGTTGGGAGCGGTCAATTGTAACCACCAGCCGCGCCTCGGAGATCTCCTTCACCGTTTTCGTTTTCGGCAGATCCACCTCGATTCCGGATTGGAGAATCGGAGCGGTGATCATAAAAATGATCAGCAGGACCAGCACGACATCAATAAAGGGCACCATATTGATGTCCGAAAGCGTCGTGCCGGTTTCGCGAGCAATTTGCGGCATCTTCGTTTTCTATCCGCTGTAAATCGTTTCGATCTTGGCGACAAACTCCATGGTGAAGTTGTCCATGCGCGAGGCGATGGTGCGAATTCGCTGTAAATAATGGTTGTAAGCGACCACCGCCGGAATAGCCGCAAACAGCCCCGCGGCCGTCGTGATAAGCGCCTCCGCGATCCCGGGAGCAACCGCGCGCAAGCTGGCCGTTCCGGCATCGCCGAGGCCGGCGAACGCGTCCATAACTCCCCAGACGGTGCCGAAAAGACCGATAAATGGCGACACCGACCCGGTCGTGGCCAACCACGACATCCATTTCTCGAGCCGACGAAGCTCCTCAGCGGAGGCTACATGCATCTGAACCCCGACCGCTTGGGCGTTCTTCAGTCTGCCACCGTGCGGGTTTCCGCCTGAGAGCTGCGCGTCGAGTTCACGATATCCGGCCTCGTACACGGAGACGAGAGGCGAGTTCCCCGCGGCGAGGCGTAGAGTCTTCGGGTCCGGAAGACCCTTGCCAGTGCGGAAAATGTGCAAAATCTTTTGCGTTTGCGACTCGATCCTCCCGAAGACGTGGTCTTTTTGGAAAATGATCGCCCAGGAGAAGAGGGAGAGACAGAAAAGAATGATGAGGACAATCCGAGCCACCCAGCCCGTTTGTTCGATCAGCGTCCCAAGCCGGCTGGCGAACAGAATCAACGCCAGGTCAGAAATCGTTCCCCCCAGAGAAAAAAGAGTTTCGTGCCCCCCAGAAACTAAGCTAGCACACGCTCCTAGGGCGGTCAAACGAATCGGTCCAGTTGTTTTTTGTTCCTGCTGCCTGAAACGACACATTGCGGCTGCCCAACGGAGCGAAAATCCGTGTGGTAGAATGACCCGCGGGCACATGAGCCACCATATTGACATCCCTTTGCAGGCGCTGGCCCCCACCTTTCAGGCTTCGCGCGTCCCTGAGCAGTGTGCGGGCACCATTTTGCGCTCGTTGCCACCGCGCGTCTCGAATCGCGCGGGAGAAGGGAAGACCTTTTTTATCGAAACCTTCGGCTGCCAGATGAATGTCCACGATTCGGAGAAGGTGGCGGGAGTGCTCCTCGGGCGCGGCTATCAACAGGTCGAAAGCGCCGCCGAAGCCGACATGATCTTCTACAACACCTGCAGCATTCGCGAGAAGGCCGCGCAAAAGGTCTTTTCGCGCCTCGGGGAGTTTCGGAGTGCGGGGGACAGCAAGATCATCGGAGTGCTCGGGTGCGTCGCTCAGCAGGAAGGGGAAGAGATCTTTGAGCGCGCCCCGTGGGTTCGGCTTGTCTGCGGTTCGGCAAGTTACCAGAAGCTCGCAGAACTGCTGACCGAACTCGAGGCAGGCGGGCGTCGGGTCACGGGTTTGAGCCTCGAAACCGACGAAACATTCGAGACGGAGTTGACGCGCCGCGATAATCCATTCCGCGCTTACCTCACGATCATCGAGGGTTGCGATTATTCCTGCGCGTACTGCGTCGTACCGCACACGCGTGGGCCCGAACGCAGCCGTGCGAGCGAATCCATTCTGAGCGACGTTCGGCAACTCGCGAATCTGGGTTATACCGAGATCCAGTTGCTAGGACAAACTGTGAACTCCTATCGTGATCCCGGGACGCGGCGCCTCAACTTCGTTGAGCTTCTGCGCGCGGTTGCTGCCGTTTCTGGAATTCGTCGCGTGCGGTTCACTACTTCTCACCCGAATGATTTTCATCGCGAGATCGTCGAGGCAATTGAGGAAATCCCCGCGCTCTGCGATCACATTCACCTGCCGGTGCAGGCCGGATCAACGCGCGTCCTTCGGGCCATGCGCCGGACCTACACCCGAGAAGAGTATCTCGAGAAGATTGCCTGGATTCACTCGGCGAGACGACCGATGAGCATCACTTCGGACATCATCGTCGGCTTTCCGGGTGAGACGGAAGGGGACTTTGAGGAGACGCTGAGTTTGCTCGACGCAGTCCACTACGACGGGGTCTTTTCGTTCAAATATTCTCCGCGACCAAACACGCCCGCGCTCTCGATGCCAGACGCGGTCGCCGAGGAAGAGAAGGGTAGACGGTTGGTCGTTTTGCAGGAACACCAGCGGCAGATCCAAATCGCACGGAACGAGTCGCTGGTCGGTCGCACGTTCGAGGTGCTCGTCGATGGAAGGCACACGTCAAAACAACAATGGGCAGGTCGCACGACAAGCAACCGCGTCGTAAATTTCACTTCGCCTCGGGAGAACCTTTTGGGACAATATCTGCAGGTCAAGGTCACGCGCGCCGGGCCGCATAGTTTCGTAGGCGAGCACGTGCTTTGAGTTTCCCGGAGGCACCATGGAACTCGAGGTGAAAATCCGTGGATTGATGATGGACCCGGTCACCAATATGCCGGTCGTGGTGCTTAAAGAGACCCAAGGGAGTGCCATTCTGCCTATCTGGGTGGGCATTTACGAAGCGAACGCGATCGCGCTGGAAATTGAGAAGGTGCAAACTCCCCGGCCGATGACTCACGACCTTCTGAAGAATGTCCTGCTTGGGCTGCACGTTCGCGTGCATAAGGTGGTCGTTTGCGATCTGAAGGATGACACGTTCTACGCGCTGATCTGGATGGAACGCGACGGCCAGATGATGTCCGTGGATTCCCGTCCGAGCGACGCTCTGGCCCTGGCGCTTCGCCTCGATTGCCCGATCTATGTCGAAGACGAGGTGCTCAAGAACTCACGCATGGCCAGTGCCATCTCCGAGAAAAGCTCCAACGAAGAGCTTCGGAAGTGGCTTGAGAATTTGAACGACGAGGACTTGGGCCGGTACAAGATGTAGCCGGTCCCCGGCACCAGCCCGCCAAACGACTCCTCATAACATTTTTTGCTTGCAGTGCACCCCCCGGAATCGGTACAGTTTGCCTACCGGTGGGGCTACCGCGCCGGGTGATAACAACATATAGCCCTGGCGTTGCCGGAGAGAAGAGGCGGGAACCGCACTTGACCTGCGTGCTGGCCGTTGCCAACCAAAAGGGCGGAGTTGGTAAGACCACCACTGCCATCAACTTGGCTGCTGCGATCGGCCTTCGGAAGAAAAAAACGCTGCTGGTCGATCTCGATCCGCAATCGAACTCGACGATCGCATTTTTTGACCCGACCGAGATTCAGGCGACGATCTATGACGTCTTTGTCGATCAGGCCACGGATATGTCGAAGGTTGTCCGGCCGACGAAGGATCCAGGCTTGTTTGTTGTTCCGGCGCGCTTGGCCCTCGCTCGGCTCGAGCAGCAGCTTGCCGGGCAGTTTGACGCGCCCTTCAAGCTGAAAGACGCGCTGGCTCCCGTCTTGAAGGACTTTGAATTCATCATCCTGGATACACCGCCAGCGCTGGGAATCCTCACCGTGAATGCTCTTGTCGCGGCGACGCATCTTTTGGTCCCGATTCAAGCCGCCTATTTCGCGATCGAAGGCACGGACGACCTGCTGGAAACCTACGCCCGGATTCGGTCGCGGCCGAACCCGGATCTGAAGGTGCTCGGTGTCGTCATCACGCTCTTCGACAAACGCACAAACATCTCACGGGACACGCACGAGCAGATCCGCGCCGTTTTTGGAAACGCGTTGTTTAAGACTCGCATCAGCAAGAATGTTCGACTGGAAGAAAGTCCGGCATACAAAGAAACGATTTTCAACTATGCGCCCAAGTCATCCGGCGCCGAAGAATATCGGAAGCTCGCCCTGGAGGTGATCCAACGTGTCGAAGAGGATCGGGTTGCCCGTCACTCTCAAGATGCGGCATGACGCCCACTATGTAGAAACGCTCTCCAGTTTCAGTGGCGCTGCAATCGGCCGCATGATTCCTGTGGAAAAGGTTCGGCCAAATCCGGATCAGCCGCGAAAGGCCCTCGGTGACTTGCGCGAACTCACTGATTCGATTCGCGAGAAGGGTGTGCTCGAGCCGCTGCTGGTGCGTTACGTGCCGCGGGAAGACACCTATTACATCATTTCGGGAGAGCGGCGTTACCACGCTTCTCGCGCGGCGGGCCTGCATGAAGTTCCTTGCATCGAAAAAATTGCCGATGATGCGGAAACTCTCGAGCTGGCGTTGATTGAAAACCTTCAGCGGAAGGATTTGACCGCGTTTGAGGAGGCAGACGGGCTGCAACGCCTTGCCGATCAATTCGATTACACTCACGATGACATTGCAAAAAAGATCGGCCGCGCCCGCTCGTCCGTCACGGAAACGCTGTCCCTGAGGATCATTCCGGACCCGGTTCGCACCCTGTGCGTCGAGAGCGGCGTCGCCTCGAAATCTGTTCTCCTTCAGGTTGCCCGGCAGCCGAGCGAAAAGAAGATGCGGGAGATGGTTCAGCGGATCGCCCAAGGCGGGCTCACCCGCGATGAAGCTCGCCGCGCGCGCAAGGAAGAGGACCCCTCGGACGCTCGCCCCAAGCCGTTTCTCTTTGATTTTCGGCCGGAGGATGAATCCTTTCATCTCCGCGTCCAGTTCCGGAAGAGCCATGTCTCGCGCGAGGAGCTTGCTTCAATCCTTCGCGCTGTCTTGCGAGCAATCGAATCCGGCTCGGTGTCGTCCGCCGCCTGATCCGACGCTCTTCGGATCGCACAGTCGCTGCACCAATCCTCGAGCTGGGCTCGAACCACAAGTTATGCCGTTTTGAGATCGTCATGCCCGAGCTGACGCCCCAGCAAATCTCCTTGCTCGAGCGAATTCGGGCGCAGGGGTTCGAGATCGTCGCCTTTCCGCTGTACACAAATTGTGTTGGCATCAAGAAGGGGAATTGTGCGGCGCTGCTGGCTTCGGTTCCCCCCAACCAATTGCGCATTTTCGGAGCGCCTTCGTATCTACTGGCTGGGAATCTGGCGGTCCGGGTTGTACGAGAAGGGAAGGAATGGTTTGTATGGAAAGAGCGACGGCTTGAGGTGACTAAAGAACGTCAGGATGAGATTGCGCAATTTTCAAGAGAACTCTCTGACCTCCTACAACGATCCGTTTGAGTCCCGCAAAGAAACGCGATGCGCGAGAGTTGAATTTTATCCGCCACTCATTGGAAACTAGGAAAACATGACTGCGGCTTACGATCTCATTTGCGTCGGCGCGGGCCCGACCGGCCTCGCTTGCGCCATAGAGGCAAACCGCGCCGGCCTGCGCGCTCTGGTGTTGGACAAGGGTTGCCTGTGCAATTCGATCTTTCACTACCCGACGAATCTGACTTTTTTCACAACTTCGGAGCGGATGGAGATCGGTGATCTGCCGATGACCGTTGCTGACTCCAAGCCCACGCGTGCCGAAGCACTCAAGTATTACCGCAAGGCGGTCGAGCACGAGGGCCTCGAAGTGCGGCTGTACGAAAGCGTGCTCCGGATCGATGGCCGAGACGGGGCGTTTGAAGTTGCGACGCAGCCCAAAGACGGTTCCATGAATCGCTACCGCAGCAGGAAAATTGTCCTGGCCACTGGTTATTATGACCGGCCCAACCTTCTTGGCGTACCTGGCGAGGAACTTGCCCACGTGTCTCATTACTTCAGCGAACCACATCCGTATTGGCATGAAGAAGTCGTGGTTGTGGGCGCCAAGAATTCTGCCGCTGAAACGGCTCTGGAACTCTTTCGCGGCGGCGCTCGAGTGAGCATGGTGCACCGCGGGCCGGAGGTGGGCCGCAGCCTGAAGTATTGGGTAAAACCTGACATTGAAAATCGCATCCGCGCCGGAGAGATCCGTGCGTTTTTCGATACTCGAGTGATGCGCATCGAATCGGGACGCATCTGGGTTCGGAACGGAGGTGCCGATCGGGAGTTGCGTGCCTCGTATGTTTTTGCGATGACTGGCTATCATCCGGACTTCTCTTTCCTTGAACAGCAGGGAATCCAGTTGGACCCGGTCACGCGCAAGCCGGTCTGCAATCCGGAAACTCTCGAGAGTAATGTCGCTGGCATTTTTCTTGCTGGCGTGCTCGTCGGTGGACTTCAAACCGGAGAAATCTTTATCGAAAACGGCCGGTTTCACGGGAAACAGATTGTTTCTTACCTGACAGGAAAGGGCGCTCCCGCAGACTCTCCGCCCGCGAATCCTCCCGGCGAATGAAGCAAGGTGCAAAGATCCAACTCACGCCTTAGGCAGCTCCAAGGGTGGGCATCTGGCGACGCAGGTCTGGGACCTGTTGCTTGGTTTCCGGCGCGTCTTGTGCAGGCAAGGGTCATGCGCCCGGCTGCGTTCTCTCAGTCCCGAGTGACGGTGCCGCTGATGATACCGGCACGGCCCCTTGCCCATAGTGCGAACGGCATCGCGGGCGGCTGGTTTAATCCCGTCGCGACGAGCGAACTGCACAAACCGCACAAGGTGATTGTAGGCTTCACACATTTCACCCGAGGTAGGAATCGGGGCGATGGCATGTGCGGATTCTAACGGTGGCGCGCGGCCCGGCTCTCCCCCCATCAGGGCGGCCGATTCCTGCACCCGCTTGCTGCTTCGTGCACTTCAGCTCGGCCAAGAGGGATACGATGGACCCTTCCGATCTCGTGATTCGAAGCTGGTTTGCTGCGCACCTCTGCGTCTGGTAGAGTAAAGTTTATATGGGTTCAATCCTGCGCGAAGTCGCCGAAACGTTTGTGACCCTCGTGAAGGGCTTCCGCGTGACGTTTCGAACGATGTTTCGCAAACCCACAACAGAGAAGTACCCGGAGGGTCTCGTTACTCTCCAGCCGCGCTATCGCGGCATCCATGTATTGCACCGGGACGAAAATGGTCTGGAGAAGTGTGTGGGATGCTTTCTGTGCGCAGCCGCCTGCCCGGCCAATTGCATTTATATCGAGGCCGCTGAAAACACCGACGCAAAGCGCATTTCAGCCGGCGAGCGATACGCGAGCGTGTATAACATCGATTATTCACGCTGCATTTTCTGCGGCTATTGTGTAGAAGCCTGCCCCACCGATGCCATCACGCACGGCCACGGCTTCGAGCTCGCCCCCTTCGACATCAACGCTCTCATCTACCGCAAAGAACAGCTCCTCGAGCCTTGGCCGCCGAAAACATCAGTCCTTCAGCTTGCGATCCGACGACCTTCGAATTCGGGACCGCGGCCTGATTAGTGCTCCGCTCGCTTAGAGCGATGTGACCACGCGAACGTCTCTGCGCTAGTCTTCGCCGCCTGCCTTGGATCGCGACGGAAATGCGACATCACTTGCGGCTCGCATGAACCTTGTGGCGTGAGTGAGTACTTCTCCACGGTGCTTGCACCCGTATTTCCTGGCCAAGATGAGTTCTAGCTTGGGTGTCCGGTTCGCCACACAGTGCTTCGTCACTTGGAACCCTCACCGTTGGGCTATCAGGTCTGTCTAAGTAGTGTCCCTGAAACTTAGCTCCCGAGGTAGCCATGCGACCCAGCAGGAGCCCCGCGGAACTGGAACGTCGCCTGGACCTCTGAACGGGATGGCGGGTGGCGTTGGAAAGCAGCAGTGCACCCGGTCGCCCGCAGCGATTGAGCACCAGCAATCGACGCCAATTGGAAAGCGATCTGTTTGCGCGGCGCACGAGCCTCCGGTTTCGAAACCCACCTGTGGACCTATCCCGCGTTGGCCCAGTGATCGGTCACCGCTTTCGCGTGTACTATCATCCCGATCACGTTGGTCATCTCCCGCACGCACTCGCCTTGGAGCCCCCAGGAGCGACAACGTCGGGCCATCGAAAGCGACGAAAAAGCCATTCGCCATTGGATCCGTCACACGTGGTCGGCCGTCAAAAAAAAAAGGCTCGCAACCGAAAGCCTGGCTCGTCTTTCTCGATGAAAGCGGCGCGCTTAGGCTCCGCTGGTACGCCGGAGTTGGGCGCCGCGGGGCACACTGCTGTTGCTGCAACGCGCGCTGCATCATCAAAAAGTGTCCGTCATCGCTGCCCTGTGCCTCGCCCCCACCCCGATTCGCAACGGTTTTATTTTCGGCTCCGTCCCAGCATCGACATCCACGCCCATCAGGTGATCGCGTTCATGCGTTCCTTAGATCGCAAAGTGGACAAACCGTGGCCTGCTGCTGTGGGTGGACTGAATGCCCACCGCGCTCGCCTTACCTGGCAATTCGTTGTTGTCTGGCACTATCCTTAGACTTACTTCCTCCCCGCCTACGCGCTCGACCTGGATCCGGTCGAATACGCGTGGCGCTACCTGAAGACGAACCCCCTGGCCAGTTCGCCTCATTTTGATCTACCCCTCTAAGCCGCACCACCCGTCGACACGCCCGTACCCTCCAATGAAAACCTGGTCTGCTCGGCTGCTTTCCTCTCCGAGAGCCCTCTTCTCTTGTCTCGAAGATGGGACATTACTGGTACAGAAGTCGATCATGAATAGTGTGTTTATGTTGGAGCGAGATAGGGTCAAGGGCACTTGGTGATGATGAGGTGTGAACTCGGACTCACGAGAGATAGCAATTAACCGGGAAGGGACTACTTGGCGGGGGCGGAGGGCAAGTTCGCAAGTGAAATCGCGCATTTGTAGGCTGTACGCGATAAAGGGAATCAAACGCGGTCCGAGCGTTCGTCACGATGCTCAGGGTTTTCTAGATTCGACTCTGCAAGACGAGCCACGGATTGTCCCAGTTTCAACGCTTTTGAACGATCACACCGACACACGAGCTGCGAGTCGAGAGATTCGAAGAATGGCGCAGGAGCCGATCGAAACATCTTGCACTGCTCGAAGACGCAGGAGCGCCAGCTGGCGAGTGCTGAATCGCGCGAGGAGAACAGAGGCAAATTGTTCGCGTCTCGGCAAAAGGCTGCGGCGGTGTGGTTGGAAGTGCGGGGAAATGGAATCTCGAATTCCTCGAACGGCGGATGCGATGGCAGGCGCAGCACCGGATTTAACACCACGTGTGAGACCGTATCGGCCAACAAACACTTTGATAAGTCCGGAACGGAAACGGTGGTTGCGGTTCTATTCGACAACTCCGCTTGTTTCTGTTCACGGATCCAACGCGCGAAGCGGGCGTCGACCTCGGCCTCGACCCATTCCTCAACCAAGTCGCACAGTTCCTTGCGGAGATTGGCCACGCGGTTGTAGCGCGAGAGCTCGAAAGCCTCGAGCGAAGTTTGGGAGCACGCTCTCAAGTACTGAAAGGAAGATTTCGAATCCCGCATCGGGACCCCCTCCGGAGCGAATCCCCGTCGCAACGAGGAGGGAGTCGATCGCTGTGAGGATAGTATCACAAAGGTACGTCACTATAATAGAATTTCTGGATACGTACTCAGGTTAAGGAACGGAGTGAGAAAGGCGAACACTCGCGACGATTGAGGTGTGTTCACGCGGATTTCCGACCTGTCTTGGTGAAGGGGGGACGCAGCATGCCGACGCAATCAACCGCGCGCGAGGAACGTCGGGAGCACGATCGTGAATATAAACGCGAATACATGCGAGCGTGGCGGGCCAACCCACGCAACCGAAGTCGCGAGCGGGTGAATCGGTGTCGATGGGCATGGACGCGCAAGCTCCGCCAAGCGAAACGACGCATAAGACACTACACCAGCGTGCGTGATACGCCCGTTTGCGGTTTTTGCGGCCAGCGACCACCCGTGGAACAAGTGACGCGACTTAAGATTCTGACCAATGGGGAATACAAGCGTGTGACGGTGCCGTACTGCGGACAGTGCTGAGTGTGGCCAAGCAAATTGCGCAGCACCGCGTGACGGGAAAGCCGCGATGATGCTGACGATTGGCGCCGGGATCGCGTTTCTTGGTCCAAGATACGCGCGTCCTGAAGGTCAGTCCGAGAAAGACTGAGGAATGCGAGGCAAAGACTTCAACGCCGGACTGCGGGGAGGGTTGTTCGAGGCACAACCCTACGAACGTATGGGCGCAGCCGTGTGGCTGTACGGGTGGCTGATTCTGCGCCAAACACGCGAGGAAGGAACCCTCTGCCTCGTTCTCGGCGGGAAGCCTGTGACGTATCGGGAGATCGAAGAGGAGACTGGATTTGGAAGGAAGACGCTGGAACGTTGGATGCGAGTGCTGCGGCGAAACGGATACATCGAATCGAGGGCGGTGGCTAGCGGAATTATCGTGAAGGTGACGAAGGCAAAGAAATTCTCGTACGGGCTCGGAAGCAACAGGACACAAAAGTCAGCGTCCGAATTTCCGGGACTCAAACTTGCGGAGTCCGGGCCCAATCATTGAGGGGGCCCCACGGCAAAATCGCGGGTTCGCGATAGCAAATTCAACCGATTGCGGAAGAGCCGCAGCGGGGATAGATAGTGGATTCATAGATACAAAGAAATCCACGGGCACCACCGGCTTAGAAAATTCAGAGCTTTTCCATGCAAAATCCGCAGACGCTGCGGAAAGGAACAACCCAAGAAACACGCCTCGCCGAGCGGGCGAAGCCACGGCGCGCACAGAAATGGCACCGGGTTATGGGAGGGATCTTCAGCGGTCCGGCCCACGAAAAGAACTGTCGAATAGACCGTATGTTTCAGACCCGCCGTGCCGCGATTGGCGGTCGTGGCGTGAGGAGCTGGTTCGGCGTGAGCTTCGAGTGGGCGCGGGACCTGAAGTGCGGCACCGGGAGAGGCAGGCAGGAGACGCCACAGTGGGATTCGACCAAAGTGTGGGACCGGATGTCCCTTTAGAGGCGCAGTCTTCCCTGGCTCCCCCTCGTTGCGCCCAAGGGAACCTGTTCGATTCGGCTCAAGACCAGGCCCGGCAACAGAATAGTTTGGATGAGGTGGGCGGAGGCAAGAAGACAGCGGACGCTGCCTGATTCGTTGCGATTTTCTCTGTCGAGAACACCCGCGATGAGAGTCCGAAGGGAACTGCCGGAGGGGTCACCGCAGCCGCGAGGATGGCGACTCGCATGGTATGAGCACCGCTTCCGGAGGGGTGTATATCTGCCGATGCCCCTCCATTGGCTGGCGCGGTTTACACGGGAAGTTCGCTACCGGATATCTCTTGCCTGGCAGGCTCCTCCGCGCGAACAAAAGGAGTTCTACGATTTCGAACGCATCCACCGAGAGCGAGAACGCCTCGCAGAGGAATTTGCGCGCGGCTACTTGGCCGGCTGGCAGGAATGTTTCCAGGTGTGCAAGGAAGCGATGGAGGAAGAGCTCGGGAGCTGGGGCATCAATTGAGAGGCATTGACCAATCGAGGCGATAGATGACGCGTCCATCAGCCGCGGACGCCAAGCGGAGGAGGTATGAAGGCGGAATACGTTTTCGAGATCTGCCACGGACGTTACCGCGGCATACGCGCCTATCTCGCGGGCAAGATCGCCTCGGTGGACCTGGATACGCCATCGGCCGGTTACCGCTGGCGCCCCGAACGCGCGCGCGCCGCGGAATACGTTGCCGATTTCGAATTGGCGGGCGAACGTGTACTCCGGCGTCCGGAGTGGAAAGGCCGGCTGCGCCTTTTCAAGGTTTATTTTTGCCGGTGCCTGGAATACCGCCGCGCAATGGTGCTGGTCGGAGTGCTCGAAGGCACGTTCGATTGGTGGCTTCAAGAGGTAAAGAAAACAGTGGGACGCGAGCTCTCTCGCACCGGGTTGTATCCTCCGTCCCGCTATTTTCGAAACGCCGGTTAGCACCGGCAGAAATACGCCGACCCCGAGACTTGGCGTCATTCAGGGGCGCGGCCGCAGCCTAATCGCTGAAGAAGCGCAAGCTGGCGAGTCGAAGAATGAGGAAGCGCAGCAACGAACGCAGCGATACATAAGGCAAAAGAAGAATCTGCAAGAAAACGGTGGCCCATGCCTTAACCTTGCGGACATCTTCGCGGGCGCGTTCATCGGCCTGCTTGAGAAGATACAGATTCCAATAGGCGTCGAAATTCAGGCCGCATTTCTCGCAGACATTGCCTTGGGCCTGCTCATGCCAACAGTTCGGACAGCGATGAAAGAGGATGAAGTGGCACTGGGTGCAAAACTGCACGCCTTCCGGACTTGCGGCGCCACACTTGGGGCATTGCATGGTGCCAGAATAAACGGCGAGAGCTCGTCGGCTCGCCGAGAAAACAATGGACGTTGCGAGAAGGTATCGGGATCCATAACCGCGATATGTCTGGTCGACTGGCTTGAGACTGTTGACTCCGGCAGCGGGTCGAGGTGAGCTAGGGCGGAGAAACGCTTAACACTCAGAACGGGCGCGGGCGCGGCACAGAGAATTGAGAAGAGTTGCCCAGGGCTGAATCATAGCCGGGCAGCGAGAAACGGGTGGGCCGGAGGAATCTCTCCGGTCCACCCGTTTTTGTGTTTTTTTTTGCAACTGGAAACAGCTGGAAACATTCCCGATCCGGTAGTCAGGGTGCTATTTCCCGATTGCGAGAAAATGGTCCGGCGCAGAGCCCTACTAGCGCTCGCGGGAGACGAAGAAATAGCGGAGCAGCGAAATCCCGCCGGCAACGGGGGCAAACAAAATATTCTTGAGAAGATTGGACCGGCGCTCGATGCGATCGTGGTCTTGATCAACAACCACGCGCTTTTCCGCGATCAGCATGTACGCATATTTCAGAAAATCGATGCCGCATTTCTCGCATTTCCCGCCCTGGCGTTGACGGTTGCCGCAAGCCGGACACTTATGCCACAGCGTTGCGTGGCAGCGCCGGCAGAACGTGTCAACCTCGCGCACAGCTTGGCCACACTTCGGGCAGTCCATAGGCCAATTCTAATGGAGAGAGGGCACCCGTCCGGGCCTGACGAAGTGATTCGGCGCAAAAGAGGTAACGGGAAAGACAGCGGCTAGACGCTCAAAGCTCGAGGCCAGAAGTGCGCCGTGGGGACCGAAGCTTCTGGGCTACGGCTACCCGCGCGGGATCAAATCTAGCCTCGGGGCCGATCAACGATCCCTCGCACCGAGCTGCCATAGCTGTCATCCGAGGTCGAGGCAAGCGCAGAACCAAGCACGGCGGAGCGGTCACGAGCTTGCTCCCGGGGCGACCCACGCGGTGTAGTGCAATACGAGTTCGTCGGCTGCGCCCTCATCCCAAACGAAGCGCATCGTTAGCGCTCCGGGTGCGTTTACGGGGCGAGGTGCGCCTTTTGCATTCGGGACGGTCCTGCGGAGAATCCCTACCGCAGGAACTTGGCACCCAGCCGCTAGAACTTGGGAAATCTTGGCAGGCGGATCTTCTGTTCGACGGCGGGAGCGGGTCCGCGGCGCTTCAGGGCATGCGCCTGAGGTGACCGCGACACAGCCTGGATGTCTTGCAGGGCAGCCTTGGGCGGCGCGAGCAAGCGGACGACGTGGGCAAGACGCTCCTGCTTGTAGGGCTTGGCCATGCAAATGGTTGCACCCAAGGCGTGTGCATTTGCGTAGTCGGTCGGGTAGGCAGAGGTGGTCGTCATCACCACAGGAATGTGCCGCAGCCGGAAGCTGCTCTTGACAAAAGCGCAGAGGTCGTACCCGTGACCGCCTTTGGCTTCGGCTTCGGCGATCAAGAGTGCCGGAGTGTGCATTTCCAGAATCGCACGAGCCTCCTCGCCGCTGGGAACTACGAATGCGTCGTAGCCTTCGCCGGAGAGGAAATTGCTCAATGCCTCGCGGGAGCGCGGGTCCGAATCCACCGCGAGGATCACCGGGCGTTGGCTGCGGCCGTCCTGGCTGATCGCCCTCATCTGGCCGGTGGTTCCGATCTTACGGCCGCTTGAATCGAAGAGCGGCTCGTCTTCCGGTTGTTGAGGCTTGGCGTATGTAATCGCCACGGCGCGGCAGCCGTCGCCCATCTCGACGATGCGCACGACACGACCGATTAGTTCGACCTGCTGAGCCCCGGGATGACCGCTATAGGGAAATATGACGGCGACGTCCATTCCCGGACGATAAGAACAGAGTTGCGTCGAGACAAGAATTCCCTCGCGGGAGACATCGAGCGTAGTCGAAACTTCGTCCATCGAATCCAGCGTGACGTGCAGCGAACGCACCCGCACCGGCGCCGAAATCAAGGCGCGCCGTCGGCGGCGCCGTTCCATCGGGCACGTGGCGAGGTGGCGCCGCTTCGCGCCTTGCGCCTGGTCCTGGCTATCAATCGCCGAGGGGCCGCTGTGCTGGACTGGGAGAGCGTCCGAAGCGGGTGGTGCCTCGGCAGCGGCCGGGGCGTCAATCGCCGCGAAGGGCTCCTGACACTCACACGTTTGGGTTGCCGACATCACATCCAGGGCATCTGGCCCTGACCCAAACTCCGATGGAGTGATGTCTTCGTTCTGGAGGGAAGCGTCTGAATTCATGCTTGCTGCGGCGTCAGCGTTTTCGGTCATTCCAAGGCCCCTGTTCTCGATTCAATTTGTCGTTAGCTCTTACGTCCTGCATGAGTACAGGCAAGACGTTAGCAGGAGGATCAGGTTCGGGCCGCTAGAGGAAAAGGCACATTTCTCTGGTACGAGGTTAACAGGGAGCGACGCGACGAAAGTACTAGAACCTCCGTGGGGTGCAAAGCAGGCTCGCGCTTCCCGGCGCAGTCGACACTGGTGAAAATCCTGTGGAAGCAGAGGATGTCTCGGGAGGCCCGATCAAGCCGTTCATTCTCTGTATCGGCGACAACGAAACGTACCTGCACCTCAGGAAAGCTGTCCTTGCATGGGGTTTCTATCGTCGGAGTCCACGGTTTCTACTGGAGCTCTTAATTGAGGCGCCGTCGCGGGCCTGAGTTCACATCGGGAAGCGCTGGCGGGGAAGCTCCGCAGGTATCGAGTCCGGTTGGGCCTTCAGCATTCGTATCCCCAGCAAGCCGTCGTGCAGGACCGCACAGCATCGCGAAGGATCCACGATGGCGGGCAATTGCGTCACACCAAAAACCTGCCTTCCGATTTCGCGCCGGGGCTGGAAGTTGAGTGTTGCGTCCTGTGAGTAGGTGTCTTCGTCAGCCGTGGCCGGGTCGCTGGCAGGATGTCGTCCGAGGATAACGATCCAGCTCGAGTCAATTCCGAGTTCGATCTCTGCCGCCGAATAACCCGGCACACTGACCAGAGCCGTAATTGCCAGGTCTGATTCCTGAACGTGTATCGGGATTTTCTGCAGGACTTCATCTTCCGCGCGGCGCCAGTCTTCGAGCTCATCGCCGGGATTCTCTCCGCGTTGTTGGAGGAGTTCGTCGGCTCGGCACGCGACCGCGTCATAAGCCTCGAGCAGGCACTCGCTCAGGTCGCGCAGTGCGACGGACTCCCAGGGAGTGCTGGCCCGGGCCTGGGTAGGAAATGCAGCGAGATTCAGGGCCGGTGGCTTCATGATTTTGCTCCTCGCTTTCCTGGGAAACCGCGCTCTGAAATAGCTCTTCCATGGTTCCCAAGAACACCTCCTGGCTGAGTGCCGTGTCCCCAAGGCATCTCTGGCCATGCTCGACGGCCGGCAGCCAAAGACTCGAATCGGAGAGCGCGACCGCCACATAAAGGCTGCCCTGCCGACCCAAGAGCTCGGCAGTGAGTTCGTAGCCCTGGCCGTCGGGGAGGTATTCTTTGGCCAGGACGCAATCAAATTGAAATGCTCTAATCAGTGAGCGAGCTTCCTGGCAGGTTTCGACAACGTGGCACATACAGCCTGATTGTTCCGCGCGGCTCCGCAGGCTGGCGGCGCTGCGGAACGACGGGCCGACAATTAGAAACCTCAAAGGCATTTCAGAAGCCTCCAGGGGTTTTATCGGCGCGGCTGCGCCCCGCGTTAGGAAAATTGCTTGACCCAAGCAAAAAAGACGGGATCCGGGGCGCCGAGCCCCGCCTTGCCCTGAAGGGAAGAGAGGGTTGATCGCCCACCCTCATCGGTCGTGCGTGAGGGTTTGTCCCAGCCTGCTCCGCAAGGATGGAGCCGATGAGGGTAGGCGAAACCCGCCGGAACTCCCTCCTCAGAGGGTGAGCGAAGGTCGCACACTTCCGGTCGCCGGGTTCGGTCCGCGGCTCTCGACCGGGGCCGAAACGCGCCCCCGGCAGAATTCACTACGACGTCTTCAGTGTCTCGAGTCCCGCCGGATTAATCATCCTGGATAGTGAACTCAAACTCCGGGAGGCCCAGCGAACAGTGGTAGACGCGATCAAATGCTCGCTTGAGCGACTCGTTGCGGAAAGTCCCGGCGAAGTGGTGCCTCGACTCGCGCCCGTTGTTGGGGCGATTCTGGAAAGCCTTGCGACTGCCGGTCAAGATCCCATGACGACTGCGCATCCGGTTGAGGAAACCCCGGAAGCGACGGCGCAGTGCGCGAGTGCCGCGTTTCCGTTTTTCCTTTGCGGCGCGACGCCAGGCGAAACTGGGAAGCTGGGAGTACGACGAGTTGACCCGGGAAGTCACCTGGTCCGATTCTCTTTGCCGTCTCTGCGGTCTCGATCCCGGCCGCACGAAGGTTTCGAAACAGCTCTATCTCCAGCTCGTTCACCCCGATGATCGTGAAATGGTCCGTAGCATCGTGGACTGGGCAGTGAAGGATCAGCAGACGTTCGAACATGAAGCTCGTTATGTGCTTCCCGATGGTCAGGTGCGCATGCTGTTTACTCGTGGAAAGCCCTTCCGTGATGAATCGGGCCGGGTCGTCAAATGGATTGGCATCTCCCAGGACGTCACCGAGCGGAAAGAGGCGGAGCGGGCCTTGCGCCAGAGCGAGGACCGCTATCGGGACCTCGTCGAGAACAGCCACGACTTAGTCTGCACCCACGACTTGGAAGGCCGTATCCTTTCGATGAACGAATTACCCGCCCACATCCTGGGGTATCGCCGCGAGGAGTTGATCGGACGCCGAATTCCTGAGCTTCTCCCGCCTGAAGTCCAAGGGCACTTTGAAGAATATATCGAGCGTATCAAGCGACAGCGAAGCGCGCGGTGGTTGATGCGCCTGATGACCCGTGGGGGCAACAGCCGCATTTGGGAGTACACGAACACCCTTCGAACGCAGGGCGTGCCCGCACCAATAATCCGCGGCACGGCCCACGATGTTACGGAAAAAATCGAGGCGGAGCGAGCTCTGCGCCAACACGAGGCTCGGCTTCAAGCCCTGGTGGATTCGATTGATGAGGCTGTTTTCGAGCTGGATGCCGAAGGCACCTACGTTAACATCTGGACCAGAAACGAGGGAATGCTCGTTCGCCCCCGCGAGGAAATGCTGGGCCGCCGGGTGTCGGAGTTCACCGGTGAAGACTTCTTCCGACCCTTCCGGGAAGCCTTTCAGCGCGTTTTAAGAACTGGCCAAGCCGAGAATCTGGAGTATCTCTTGCGGGTTCGCGACGGCGAGCGCTGGTTTCTTGGCCGCGTCTCGCCGATTCCTTCCGCCGACGGCACGTACAAGACGGTTTGCCTGTTGGCCCGAGATATCACCGAGCGCAAACGGGCCGAGGAAGACCTTCGCCAGAAAGAAGCCACGATCCGCGGGCTGTTTCAAATCAGCAAGACTCTGACATCGACCCTCGAAATCAGCGCCATTTTGGAAGCTTTGATCAAGGAAGCCATGGATCTGGTCGGCGCCGAAGGCGGGTGCTCCGGCATGCGCGTGCCACAGGGTCTTGCCTGCGACAAGTATTTTGAGGGTGGGAGTGCGCGAAGCATTGACTTACTTTGGCCGCCCGGCGTGGATATTCCCGGACAGGTGCTCTTGGATAAGGGGCCCTACCTCACAAACTCTGCCGACCTGGATCCGCTCGGTCCCCCTGACATACCCGGGGCCGCGCGCATCCGCCACGTGCTCTGCGTTCCGGTGCTGGACGTGAATAGCGAGGTGATCGCCTTCTTCGGTCTTCATAACAAGAAACAGGGCGACGGCTTCACCCCGGCCGACCTGGAAATTGTGGTGGGAATTTCTCAAGTGGCTTCGATCGCGCTCCAAAACGCACTCGCCTATCGAAAAATACGCCGCACCGAGGAGGAATTGCGGCGCCTCTCAGGCCGCTTGCTTCCGACTCAGGATGAAGAGCGGCGGCGGATCGCCCGCGAGCTGCATGACCAGACCGTGCTAAACATCGGAGCGGTGCACATGAGCCTCCAGAGGCTTGCGGCGGCCAACGGGTATCTCAGCCCCACTCTCCATGCAATCGTTCAGGAAAGCCTTGAAACTACCGATCAATCCATACAGGAGGTGCGCACGCTTTCCTACCTTCTCCATCCACCGCTGCTCGATGAAGCCGGCCTTGCTTCGGCGCTTCCATGGTACGCTTCCGGATTTTCCCAGCGCAGCGGCATCGAAATTCAGGTGGAGATTCCAGAGGACCTTGGCCGCTTCCCGCCGGAACACGAAGTAGCCCTCTTCCGGGTAGTGCAGGAGTGTCTCGCCAATATTCATCGCCACTCCGGTAGCTGTCGGGGCCGAATTCGCGTGGAATCCTCAAATGGCCGCGTCACGCTCGAAATCGAAGATGAGGGTCGCGGAGTGGCCGCCGAGCTGGCTGCCGGCGGCAGACACGGCCACGCGAGGCTGGGCATTGGCATCTCCGGAATGCGCGAACGGGTGAAACAACTTCACGGGTCCTTCGAAATCAAATCGGCGCCGGAACGAGGCACCACGGTACGAGTTGTCTTGCCCGTCGGTCCCGCATCGGTTGCCTGTGCAGAGGAGAATCAATCATGATGATTCTTGCACGTCGTCCGACACGCGTTCCCATAGCACCGGGGCCCCGAAGCATCCCAGCAGCTCCTCAAAGCCGAATTCGCCTGGGAATGGCGCATCGCCTTCTGTGGGTCGTCCCGCAGAGCAGCCTGCGCCGAAGCCCCTCCGCGTGCTCATCGCCGACGACCATGCGATCGTGCTCCGAGGCCTCCGCGGGCTGCTTCAGTCCCAGCCCGGAATCGAAATCTGCGCCGAAGTTACGAACGGCCGTGAGGCGGTCGAGCAAACGGAAGAACTGCTGCCGGACCTCGTCCTACTCGATATCGGCATGCCGGAGCTGAACGGCCTCGAGGCCACGCGGACCATCCGGCTGAAGCATCCTACGATCGAGGTCTTGATCCTGACTATGCATTTCTCCGAACAAATGGCGCGGCAGGTCCTGAAGGCAGGAGCGCGAGGCCACATCCTCAAGACCGATGCCGAGAGCCAATTGCTTGCCGCGATTGCCAATCTGCGGCAGCACAAGCCCTTTCTTTCTCAGCGGGTCGCGGATGTTGTGCATACGGGCTACGTCGAGGGGAACGTGGTCGAGACAATCAAGCGCGCCGTGGCCGCCGAATTTCCTTATGGCCCGCTCCGCCAGCGTGAACGCCAGGTGATGCAGTTGCTCGCGGAAGGGAACAGCAACAAAGAAGTGGCCTCGCGACTAGGGGTCAGCCCGAGAACGATCGAGACCCATCGCAACCACGTCATGCACAAGCTGCGCCTGAATTCCTTCAGCGAGATGGTGCGTTATGCCGTGCGCAACAACATCGTGCAAGCGTGAGAAGATCATCGGGCTTGCGCGCCAAACCCATCTCATGTGGTATCTCTTTTCCAAAAAAAAGGGCGACCCCATCCTGGGATCGCCTTCTTTTTCGACTTAGGAATTACTTTTTTTGACCCGCTTGCAACTGTTCCAGGTCTGCCAGCACATCCTCACTATGCGTTGCGGGATTCACGCGGGTATAGGCTTTGCGGATGACCCCAGACGGATCAATCAAGAAAGTATTTCGCGCGGCAAGTTTTTTCCCTTCACGATCCATCACCGATCCGTACTTGTCCGTCACAGCATGGTCCGCATCGGACAGCAGTTTGAAATCGAGACCCTCTTTCGCGCAAAAACTCTTGTGTGAGTCTACTGTGTCCAAGCTGATTCCGACGATCACCGCATTCTTCTGCTGATATTTTTCCTGGTCTCTTTGAAAATTGTGAGCCTCCAAAGTGCACCCGGAGGTGAAGTCTTTGGGGTAGAAATAAAGGACCACCCATTTGCCGTGGAATTGGTCCAGAGAAACAGGCGTCCCTTCTTGGTTTGGCAGGGTAAAGGAAGGGGCCGGGGTTCCGGCGGCTGGTGGATCCGCCGCGAATGCTTGCGGTTTAGCTACCATCAGAAACACGAAGAACAAAGTGAGGGCAGCCAAACTCACTCCAATGTGACCGCGAAACGCTTTGCCTGGCAGTGTGGCCATGCTTTTCTCCTTTCGAGCTGGGAGCCCATCACACTATCCGAAGGAGCCATGCACTTCAACTTTTTTAACAGGTACGCCCTGTTTGGCTTGCTTTCAGGTCCGCCTTCACTCATGGTCCAAAGCGCGAAACTCAAGAAATACCGCATACGTATAAAATGAAATATCAGTGCGGACTTACTTCGCGGTTTTCGCTGCAGTTTTCTTTCGGCGGCCACCGCGCCGGCGGATGGGCTGTTCCGGGGCTTCTCCAATCAGCTCCGCAACCCAGATGCTTGTGACGAACTTCTTCGTGCCGTAATCGTCGAAGTCGATCGTAGTGCGCTCGGGATTCGATTCCGTCACCACTCCCATTCCATACAATTCATGTTTGATGGCTTGGCCTTCCAATAGGACGTTCACTGCTTCCTCCTTAATGCGAAGAATTTGCCGGGCCGTCTCGATGCTCCTCGCCCGTGCTACTGCGCCCCATGCTTGGTGCGGGTCGTCTTGAATCTGATAGGCCCCAAATAATTGCGGGATAAAGAAAACGGGCGGGAAAACCACGCCGCGGGCGCGGATCCCCGCCCGGACGTACTAGAGGCTGACGACGTTCTCGGCCTGCAAGCCCTTCGGGCCCTTCTTGACCTCGAACTCCACCGCCTGTCCCTCGTTGAGGGTCTTGTATCCATCGGCCTGGATGGCCGAGAAATGGACAAAAACATCCTCACCGCTCTGGCGCTGAATGAACCCATAACCCTTGCTGGCGTTGAACCACTTTACCGTTCCTTGTTCTTTCACTTCTTGTTACCTCTTATATTTGAAGCTATTTGTGCCTCTCGTCTGCCTCTGAACGTCTCGATTTGGTGCCTGTCGGCTGGGTTATCAGCCTCGAGGTGAACACAAAAAAAGGCCGCAGGGCAGTTGCCCGCAGCCTTCTCGAATGCGTCAAAAGGAATCACAAGAGCAACAAACGCACTATCACGCTACCACATCGGGAGCTCTTTTTCCACCACTATCTGGTATGTTTACCGAGACATCGCGGTTTTCCCTGCCTTCCGTCGTGGTGGCTAGTTCCACACTCCTGAACTGCGCCCTAAGGGTGTTCGCGTCGCCCGGGAAGTGACTCGGCGACCTTGACGCGCCAGAGCAGCAACGCGCCCGCGAGGAGCGAAACGAGGCTCGCGGCCTGCGCGTTCGTGAGTCCGAAGAATGAGCGCGGGTTGATGCGGATGAACTCGACCAGGAACCGCGCCGCCCCGGTCAGGATCAGATACATCGCAAAAATACTGCCTGCTCCTTGATGCGCCGGCGCCTGCCGTGGGCGTTTCCGAGGGATTCCGCCGACGGTTCTGTGTTGGCCTTTTGCAGCGGTTTGCTTTGCCCCCAGTCGCCACAAAATCCAAGCGATCGCGACGCCAACGATCAGCTCATAGATGGGTGTCGGGTGGACGCGGTCGGCCGTCGGCACCAAGCCATTCGGGAAACTCATCCCCCATGCGAGCGAAGTCGGGATCCCGTAGTCCCCGTCCCCCGAGAGTAAGCATCCGATTCGGCCAATCCCGTACCCCAGCACCGCCGCGGGTGAAGCTGCATCGCAAAGCTCCAGGAGGGGAATTCCGAAGTGTCGTGCGAGCATCACAAACGCCGCGAACCCTGCGAGCAATCCTCCAAACCACGCGAATCCGAATTGGCTGAAGAGTTGGTGCCAGGGATCAGCGAAAAAGTCGCGCGGCGATTCGAGCACGTGATACAGCTTGGCCCCCGCAATTCCTGCGATGACCGGCACCGCCACAAGCGTTTCCGCGTCTGCAACCAGGCCACGCCGCCGCAAGTCCGCCCGAAGCACGAAAAACGCCCCGACCATCGCGGTCGCCACCATCAGCCCAAACGTTGGCAGCGTCACCGGCCCCAGATGCAAGAAGGGAACCATCGCCGCATCCTAGCACAGGGGTTGCGACCCGCGCCGCGGCGCCACCGAGGAAATCCACCGATTCGCGACTCGCAACGCAGCCCAGGCGTGTAAGTCCCCTGGCGCTTGAACCCGCCTGGGCATCAGCCAGCGAGCGATGTCCCTGAGCTTCGGCACCTTGTCATCCTGAGCCCGAAGGGCGAAGGATCTCTCGGAAACGATCCACCGCGGGGAGAAATTATCAGGTGAGATTCTCGGCCGAGGTCCGGCCTCAGAATGACCCCGTGCCTGCGGGGCAGGCATGTTGCAGGTGCTCGTTGAGGAACTCGAGTGTCCTCTGCCACGCGTCGACGCGGGCGCGCGCGTTGGCCTCAGGCGTGCCGCCGAAAGCAAGCTTCACACCGAGTCCCAAGTGTTTCGACTCGAGCGTGGTCGCCGGGGTATGCGGCAGTCGGATCATGTGGCCCGCGGCTGGATAATCGAGATGGACGCATGGCGGCGACTCGCGTCGTGCCGCCAGGCGCTGCACCACGCCTCGCGACATCTCCGATGAAGGCCACACGCGATCGTCACCCGCCGAAATCAGCAGCACCGGCCCGCCGATCTGCTCCACGGGAATTGCCGCGCGCTCAACCGCGACCCGATCACGAAGCGACGCACGGTGCAGCGGAAGGAACTCGACCGCCCGCCTCAACGCCATCACACGGAATGCTTGCTTCAGTCTAAACGGAAACATGCGGTAGGGAACGAACGGCAGCTCTTTTCCGCGAAACGTCCACGTCGATACGGCCGCGCGCCGATCACGGCTCTTTCCTGTCCCTTGCCAGACAACCGAACCCGGCACCACGCTGACGACCGCGCAGATTTCTGGAAATCTCGCCGCCAGCAACAATGCCAGCTCGCCTCCGCGCGAAATGCCGTGCACCGCGATGCGCCGCGGATCAACTTCCGGCCGCCGCGCTAGCCAGCGCAGCGCGCCCTCAAAATATTCAAGTGGGACGCTGTTGAGCGATCGAGGCAACGGCTCGAATCCAAAGTAGGGAAGTGCAAGCGTCGCATAACCGTGGCCTGCCAGCGCTGCGGCTGTTTCCCAGTCCAACCCGCCGCCCGAGCCGCCCAACGTAATCACCACTGGCAGCGTCCTCCGTGGTACGGGCATTCTCTCATTCTCGGGCGGCAGAAAATACAATCCGCACAAACCCTCTTCTTCCGGCTCGGCGGCGTCGAGAGCGCGCACAATCGTCCCCGGCGGCACAAAGTGTCGGAGCAGCTCCACCGAGGCACAATCGGCGCCGCCAACGATTCCGGCGGTCAAGGTCACGGCCTGTGGCGTGAGCTCCTTCTTCAGATACAGGTCGCGCCCACCCACCGCTGCCGGGTCAAGCGCCATCGACCAGAACAGTCCCATGGCATCCACGCCGTGGTAGCTGGAATTGCGGGTGCCGTCCCGCGGGCCACGCAGATCGCGCGGCGGCGCATCTTCGACGGGAGCCTGACGCGACACATCAACCGTGCCCTCCCCGTCCGCCGAGAAAATGGACTGCGACTCCCAGACGCGGCCGAAATCGTCCGTCATCCGCGCCTTGATCCGCACGGCGACCCCCGACGCAACTCGGCTGACGCGAATCCGCACCTCCTCATCAACCCGCGCCTCTTTCGGCGTCACCTCGATCCTCAACATGGCTCCCTGTTCTCTCGCACAAGCCCTGCATCTTACGTGATTTATCGCCTAGCGTGAAACGCGATGCCTGCGTAGCTCAGGCCTGCCCTGAGTCTCGCCGAAGGGCCCCGTCCGGCCGTCTCTGTAGCTCTGCTTTGAGTTGTCATCCTGAGCCCGTGAAGGGCGAAGGATCTCACCGCCTCAACTGGCAACCCGTCCAATTTCAGCCGCAGTGCGCATAGCCACATGCCCCTAGCCCGCCGCCGCGGAAGAAGACGTGCCCACCTGTACTTTGGTACAGATTGACTGATTGACGCCGCCGCCGCGGATTCACAGGTTCCGTTCGCCGCGCAACGCCTTATCCTCAAGGCATTCGCAGCGAGGGGGACCGTGTCCAACACCGCGAGCAATGTCGTCACCTCCGGAGCGCGTCCGACGCGCCGCAGCACCCGCCTGGATCAGGCCATCCCCGTGACCGTAATGGGAATTGATTCGTGGCGCGGACCGTACCGCGAGCAGGTTTCAACGATCACCATCTCCGCTCACGGCTGCCGGTACGAATCGAAATACCAGGTGATGAACGATTCCCTGGTGATCCTCGAATTTGGCAACGGCAACACGAACGACCCGCCTCTTTCAGCGCGCGGCCGGGTCAAATGGGCGAAACGCCTGCCCACCACCAGTGATCTCTTCCAGACCGCCATCGAGCTCGAAGAGCCCGGCAATATCTGGGGCATCCCGGCGCCGCCAAAGGATTGGCTGCCATTCGGTGATTCGAAAACCGCCGACGCTGGCGCAAAGCCCAAGCTCGTTTCCGTCCCCAAGCCTGCGCCATCGGATTCCGCCCCGGCGACTGGATCCAACGGAGGGGCGGCAATGGCCTCGGCCGCTGCGCCCGCAGCGGCGGCAAAACATGTGAAAGCCCAAGCGCCTCAGGAGCAGAAACTGGAAGCGGCCATCGCGGCGCCCTCCATGTCCAAACCGATGGGCCTGCTTATGGGCGAGTTCCAGCAGCAGATGGAGCGGATGTTGTCCGAAGCCGCCAGCGCCGCGGTCCGCGAGCGCGCCAGCGAGCTCCGCACTGAATTGCGGGACGACACCAGGAAATATCTCGCGGAACTCGTCAAGGCGCAGGCGGGACCCTGGGTCGAAAAATCGCTGGCGCACCTGAACAAGGCCATTGAGGAATCGGCGCGCTCCATCCACGCCCACTGGAACAAGAGGATCGAAGCCGACCTGAAAACTGCCTCCGACCAGATCGAGACGCGGAACCGCGAGCTCGAGCAGCGCGCCCAGACGCTTTCCACCAGCGCCGCCGAGCGTCTCCAGCGGGTCATGGAGACAACCCGGCGCGAGGAAGTCGACCGATTCGTGGCGCGTCTGAAAGAGCAATTGGCGCCGCTGCTCGACAGCGCGCAAAAGATTGCCACCGAGCTTCACGCTCAGAAAAACGAGCTCGAGCAGCGCGCCCAGCAAACCCAAAAAACGGTTCAGGATTCTTTGCAGCAATCGGCGGCGCGGGTGGAGGAGTCCGCTCGCCGCTTCGAGGAACGCTTCGAACGCGCGACTCAGGCGCGCCTCTCCGCCGCCCAAGCGGAGCTCGAACGCGCCGGCAAGGCCGCTTGCGACGCGGCGTTAAACAACCTCCGCGATTCGTCGGAGAGCTACGGACTGCACGCGCAGACCGATTTGCGAGCCCAACTCGAGCCAGTGGTCGTCCAGTTCGCCAGCAGTTTGGAAGAGAAGGCCGCGCAGGTGCAGCGCCAATTTGGCGAGGAAGTGAAGGAGTATAGCCGCAGCCATCTCGAATATGTCGGTGGCGCGTTTGTGGAACTGGCCAGAGGTCTCGGCAAATTGACCAAGGATTAGGCAGTCGTTTTTCGCCCAGCCACTCTCCCGTCCCGAGGTCGCGCTCGGGATTCGAGCCATAGCTGTGCTGGGCCCTGGGTTTGGCAATCGCGAAGCGAATGCCAAGGTCGTTTAACGATTCGCAAGGGGTCAGCGATGGCGGAGCAAACAATTTCATCCGACGTACAGTCAATCACCCGGCCGGCGCATTGTGACGCCTCGGGTTGCGAACGCGCCGCGACGGCAGCTATCGAGTCGCGCGCGTTATGCCTCCAGCACTTCATTTCCTCTTCTCACGAGGAGATCGAAGAGCGCACCAACCGCCTGAAGCATGCGGCTTATGATCGCAGCGCTACCGAATCTTTCCGCAAATTCCTGGCGGAGTGCGTGCGGCAAGCCAAGCAGTTCGCCGAAGATAAAGTCACCGCCGATCCGCAGCAGCACGCGCGCCTCCTCGACATTCTTCTCCGTGCATCCGACCTCACCGCGCGCTTGCGACGCAGTCCTCGACAGCCGGCCTCGGTGCCGGTCTGGCTCCGCCGCGAGGATCCAGGTCGCACCTGGGAGGAAGAAACCCGCACCCTCGCCATCAGCCGGCACGGCGCCGGATTCGAGTGCCGCCACTTCGTTGAGACGGGTGGAACCCTTGTCGTCGCGCGCCGCGACACCGGCCGGCGCACCCAGGCCCGCGTCGCCTATTGCCGCTTCGACAGCCAGGGCCAGCGGCAGATCGGCGTCGAGTTCCTCGACCGCGACGATTTCTGGGGCCTGGACGTCAATTCCGCGCAGACCATCGCCAGCGCCGCTTTTCACGACGCCGGCGCGCCGGCTTCACCGGACACAATCATGGCCGCGCCGACTGCTGCCGTCGCCGCTTCCGGTGTGGCGGCCGCGGTTGCGGAGCCGGCCCCCCGAAAACACGAAAATGCCGCCGCGGCTGCGTCTTTCTCCGAACGCTGGATCGCGCGCGAACGCGGTTTCTGGCGCGCCCTGGAAATCAACGATGTGCGACAACTCAAGAAGTTGCTCGCCGATGATTTTGTCTGGGTTTCTGAGCGCGGCCGCCGCAATCGCCGCGCCGTGCTCGACTCTGCTCGCGAGCTGTGTCCAGTCGGCTCGTCGCGGGAAGATTTCGAGGTGACCCAACTCGCCCCCGGCTGCGTCCGCCTGACCTTCCGCTCCTCGCGCGCCAGCCTGACCGGCGCCGAACCCGCCCGCGTCTGCTTCCACACGTCCCTCTGGCTCGAGCGCGACTCCAAACCCCACCTCGTCTTCCACCAGATCACCCCCGCCGCATAGTTGCAGAGGCTGACGCCGCAATTCCCAAGGGGATTCCTGCCTCCGGCCTGCCGGCCTCAGGATGACAGCGCAACCAACGGAGTCGCGATCCCCCACAGTTTCCTACCGTAGCTTGGGGGCCAAGTCCCTCCATGCGGGATTAAACGATTCCACCAGCGCCACCTTCTTCGCGCGCAGCCAGCCTTCGATTTCCTTCTCGCGCCGGATGGCTGCTACGACTTGCGGCGACTGCTCGAAATAAACCAGGCGCGTCAGATTGTATCTTTGCGTGAATCCCGGAATTTGCTTCGCCTTGTGCTGCGCAACTCGGCGCACGAGATCATTCGTGACACCGGTGTAGAGTACCTTCGATTCGTTCGACAGGATGTATATCCAGTACGTTTTCATCTCGCGACAATCGCCGAATGATCTCCGCGTCGCCCCAGCAAAAGCGCTGTCATTCTGAGGCCGCAAGGCCGAAGAATCTCACCTGACGAATTCTCCGCGACCTCGACGCAGGCGGCGTGTTCGGAACCCGCTCTAATCCTTCGGCCACTCGATGGGGAACAGCTTCCCGGCTTCTTCTGGCGTCAGTTTCACTCCGATGAGCTGCGCGGCCCGCGCCAGCACCGGATCCCGCCCGGAAGCGAGATCCTCTGGTGTTGGCAGAATGCGCTCGTCAGGTATTACCCCCGCGTGTTCCAGGCTCTTCCCATCGGCCATGATCAGATCGGCTTCCGTGATCGAAGCGCCGTAAAGAACCACAATGTCCTGGCCAATCCTATAGCCGAAGCGCCTTCCTTCCATCACGCTCCCGGAAGAACGATCGCCCAGAACGGTGCCGCGCTTCTCGAGCTGCACCACGCGCGCAAACAACTCCGCGGCCGACGCCGACTGGCTATCCACCAGCACCACCAGCTTCCCAGTGTAGGTTTCCCCTCTGCGCGTCTTAGCGAACCCCGGTTTCAACTCCTTTCGTCCCACACGGTCGGCAATTTTGACGTCGTGATCGAAGAAGCCGCCGAGGAACTTCTCGAGCGTCTCGACGATGCCGCCGGGATTCCCGCGAAGGTCCAGCACTAAAGCCTGATGGGAGCGAATGCGGTCAAGCATTTCGTAGGCATGATCCGGAGCAAACACGAAATCCGGCATGTGCCAAATGATAGCCTCACGGCCGTATTCATGGTAACGCGACCGCCGCAGATGCTGCTCGTTCTCTGCCTCCCGGACCAAACCCCAAATGTCCCGCTGGACCTCGCGGACCTGCACGCCCGGTTGCCACTTCGCCATGGCATCGACCTGCCGGGCCGTTCCGTCGGGCGAACCTAGCCGCAGGCGCAATCCCGGCTGTGGGCGAAGCGTGTTATACACATAGTTCATCTTCCAAAGATCCTGCCGAACCGGCTCGTAGCCGTTCAACAGCAGCACCCGGTCCCCGGGTCTTACTCCCTTCGATGCGGCGTCGCAGTCCGGGCGAACAGCGGTGATGAAGATTCCCGATTCTCCGATGGCCGCCATCCGCCACCCGTATTCGTGCTTGTACGGACGTGGGGGCGGAAGAAAAAAAGGATGCGAGTCGTTGAGTTCGGCGAGGGCTGCAGCGATCTCCGAGAGTGCCTTATTCATCGAGGAGACCGTCGCAATGTTCTGTTCGGCCAGTCGGAAGCGTCGGTCGAGGTCAACGCCGTGAAATTTCGGATCGTAATAGGCTTTCTTGAGGTCACCTTCGATCGTGTGGAGCATGCTTTTGGCACGCTCTTGGTCGAATTTCGTGTACTCGTCTCTCTGTGCGGCCAGGAAGCCGCTGGCCGAGGTGGAGATCGCCAGCATCACCATCGCTGTCCCTCGCAGCCAGCGTGTTGGCACGCCCTCGTACCGGAACGGGTGACACTCATCCGACGCCTCCAGGGTTACTTGACCAGGAACGTACAACCTGTTGGAATATGCTGTCAAGATTCTAGACGGGGAGGCATAACCTCTTGGTAACTCGCGACTCTGAAGCAGAATTCGGTCTCGCTCCTTTCCGTGCCCGCGCGTCTCACGCCCGGCCTTTCGGCGGGCCAACCTCGGAATCATCTCCACGTCGCGCTACCACACCGCTGTCATTCTGAGGCCGCAAGGCCGAAGAATCTCAACTGACGAATTCACCGCGGGGCCAACTATTACCGGGAGATCCTTCAGCGTGCCGGCCTCAGGATGACATCGCCACATATGGCCTTGGACGGGATCCCCGATCGCGTGCTCATTCGGAGATCCCCTTTCGGCGCGAAGAATCGGGTTAGGAATTGCGCAGCTGCCGCTCCGACCTTCGGCGGCTTGCCTCGCCGGTTGTCATTCTGAGGCCGCAAGGCCGAAGAACCTCGCCTTACAATTTCGTCTCGGTGCGAATCAATTCGGCGAGGGCAAAGAAGGAGTGGAACCAGGGAAGAGTAAGACATTGGGCAGGGAGTTGAACCGCAGTTGGCGCCGCTCGAGGTGCCGCTCGCGGAAATGCCGTTTGGCGCGACGTCCCCATTCGCGGATGAAATAGTAGTTGAGCGCGCCGCCGAGCGCGCCACTCACCAGCGGAATCGCTCGCGCGGACCATTTCTCCGCCACTTCGACGCTCATGCGCGCCGCGATTCGCTCCATCACCCGCGGCACGAATCGTTCGACGAGTTCCTTCTGCACGAAATCGCGCCCCAGGTCCAGCCCGGCAGCGCTCGCGGCCGCCAGCCACAGCTCCGCCATGTCTTCCTCGTTGGCATACTCGAAGCCGTAAATCAGACTGAGTTTCTGCAGCATGCGCATGGCGATTACCGCCAGAAAACTCATGTCCGGTACCAGTGTCACGAAGCCGCCCAGACCGATGCCCGCGCCTTCGATCACCGCCAGCTTCTTCGAAGCCGAAATCGTCTGGTCCGCAAGCCCATCCACGATGTCGAGCCGCAGCCGAAACATGTCGTCGAACGAACGGATGGGGACCCCATGCACCCGCTGCAGGCTGGCAAGAAATCGCTTCGGCCGGACGCCAAATCCTGCGTACGTCCGCCCCAGGCCCGCCAGAATTTTTCTCCGCAGCCGCTCGGCCACGACTCCCCGTTTCTTCATTGGCATCATTGTCAGACTCTACTCAACATCCTCCGAGTTTGGGCCCATTGTGTCAACCCTATAAAAATCGGCGCGATTGCATCTTTGGTGCTCATGCATCTAATCACCTGAGGCGGCAACGCTTGCGCGCTTCCCGTGGACGCCTGCGCTCGGCCCTTTTCCCCTTTCTAAATCTCTCCGAATTTTCGTTTCTTGTGACGCGGTCTCCGCATACCAGGCTGCGGATTTCGAACGACAGCCGGGAGCTCGCTTCAAGCCAGCAATTTGCTAGTTACTAGTCGCTTGTGGCTGTTTCATGCAACCAAAACCTTCGGTGTACCGTCGTATAGGTGTAGAATCACTTGGTCCCCCGCGGCAGTCCCTGACCGGAGACGCCTATGAAGGACGGCATCACCTTTGGCGCAAGAATTCTTCTCGCAGCATTATTGACGGTGTGGCTGTCCTCGCCAGCGCGCGCTCAACACGGCGGTGGTGGTGGCGGTGGATCGCACGGTGGCGGCGGCGGAGGCCATGCCGGTGGCGGAGGTGGTGGGCACGCCGCGAGCGGCGGCGGTGGGCACGCCTCGGGAGGTGGCGGAGTTCAAGGCGGTGGTGGAACGCACGCACCAGCGTCTCCTTCAGGCGGCCATGCAGTCGCTGGCGTCGGTTCGTCGTTGTTTGTCGCTCCCTCTGGTTCGCCACGCTCTGGAACGTCCGGTTCTTGGGTCGGCAGCAGCTCCTGGCAAGCGCCTCCTGGTTTGCCCGCGACTTCAAGTTCCGCACACCCCGGTATCCCGTCGAGCGCTTGGCAAGCTCCGCCCCGCGCGGGTTCAGGGGTGAATCATGTTGTAGTTGCACCCAACGCGTCGCGGCCTCCCGTTGGGAATTTCGCAGCGTCAGGCTCACCGGGCGCAAACTTGACTCATCCCATGCTGTCGCCCGGTCGCCCCGGAATGCCGCCTGGCTCGTTAATGACTCGCCCTTTTCCCAGACGGCCGCCTGGCGCAGGTATGGGCATTCCGACTCCTCACTCCGCGCCCGGAAGATTCCCGTTTAGAGGTGGCTGCCGCTTCGATCCCGATTGCGATGGCGATATAGATTTCTTCCCCCACAATTTCTTCTTTGGCGGTTTTGGTGGCTTCGGTGGCTGCCCGTTCTGGAGCTGGAACTGCGGTTTGGGCTTCGGATGGGGCTGGGGTTGGGACTGGGGATGGATGAATGGCTTCGGCTATCCCGGCTACGGCGGAGGATATTATTTGCCGCCACCGCCGCCTCCAACGGACATGTCAGCGCCGGAAGAATACGGCCCGTTCTCCTATCAATATCCGCCGGCAGGGGAGGGAAGTGTCGAAGCCGCGCCAGTGGTGACGACGATCCTCGTGCTGAAGGATGGCAGCAGCTACAGCGTCACCGATTACTGGCTCGAGAGCGGACGCCTGCACTACGTCACCACGTATGGCGGCGAAAACAACATTCCCGTCGAGCAGCTCGATCTCCAGCGCACGGTCGACGACAATGCGCAGCGCGGCGTAACCTTCACCCTCCGCCCCGCGCCCGCGCCGCAATCACCGCAGGACTCGCCGTCAGCGCAGCCGCAAGATTCAGCGCCACCCGCAGCGCAGCCCTCACAAAATGCGCCGCCGGCGTCAATAGACTCCCCGCAGGCCCCTTCGGCGCCCGCGCCGGATTCCGCGCAGCCGCCGGCTGCACCGGATCAGGAACAGTCATCGCCGCTTCAGTGATCCGGTTCCCGCCATCAAATCGCGCCTGAAAATCGAGGGTTTCGTGGTGTCGCCACCTTGGACGATTTTGTTCTACACAAACAACCACTTGCGCTCTCTCGCGCATTCCTGTACAAGTTTTTCCTGTAAGCTCGATTCGTGTGACGCAGCAGCAACCCCGCCGCGAACCCGATTCCAAAGAAATCCTGAATTGCTACTGACTGCTGCCGCGGCTGGCGGGCGGCACGATGCCGTTCGCGCGTAGATACTCGACCGCCTGCCCGTAATGATCGAAGCCGTGAGCGACCGCGTAGGTCACCAGGAACAGCCGCGTCAGGATTCGCGGTCCGAGCTGCCTTTGCTCCAGCATGTTGTCCGCGGTCAGCGCTTTGGCTGCGCGGTGGCCCAGCGCGAAAGAGTCCTTCAGGAGCTGCACGATCTCCGCTTTGGTTTTGACCGACTCCGGGCCATTCAGGGACTTGTCCATCTCGATCGGAGATTTTTCATTCAGGGATGTCGACCAGAATATGGAGTTCACCGTGGCCACGTGTCTCACCTGCACGGCGAAAGTGCGCACGCCTTTGAACTCGCCATTGGTCGGTGCATAGTTGTACTTGTCTTCCGGCATGGCTTCGGCGAGCGCCACCAATTCCCGTTCAATAATCGAGACTTCCGCGTCCGCCGTGGACGCCACGCTAGGCGCTGGCTGCGCCTGAGCTGCTTGTCCCTGCGCAGGAGTGGAAGACGATTGGCCCCGGTCCTGCGCCGGCGTGGCCACCACAAAACAAATGCAGAGTGAAACGGAAACGAGAAGGCGCTTCATTTGGTCAGCTCCTTGTTTTTTTACTTGATGCATCGATAGGTCTTCATACTACCTTCTCGAAACCCTGGCAAGTGCCCGATCATCTCTCGCGCGGTAGGCGCGATCGAGCAAAGCGATCCGGCCTCGATCGCGCTGCCCCGTGCCGCTGCTCCTCGGGCGCTGGGTTTGCTTCCGCCTTCCGAAGGGCTGCCGGCCCTTCGCATGACACCATGCCTCACAAACCAGCCAAATCGAAATCAGCCGCAGCGTCAAGCGTCCAGCCGCGCGCCGCATCGTGCCCCACAGCGAAGCCGCGTCCACGAATGAAAATGCGCGAAGCCATGCGCTCGGTCGGCCTCGACGAAATAAGGCTCCCACCTTGGGCCAAAGGGAAGAAAACAGTCGCGACCTTCGGTCCTTTCACGAATGTCGCAGGAAAAGGAGACGTGCCAAAAGGGGAAAAGGTTCGGATCGTCATCATTCCTTGAGGAGGCTGTCAATGCCGAAGCCGGTCGTTGCCCCGCTGTTGGTTTTAGCGTCGGTGTGCCTGCTTCCGGGAGGAACTGCGCAGAAACCAAAAACTCCTCTTACAGAGGCAGATGAGAAGGCCGTGGTGCAAGCGATCGAAGATGAAATCTACGATTGCGGATATCAAGGTTGGGATTTCGGCTACGTAGGAGCGACAGTGGGGCGCGGGGAGCAAAGAATTCCCGTTTACATCCAACCGATGCTCGATTTGGATCCCGACCTCCATGACAAGGGCACGGGCTATGTGATCTACAAGCTGATGCCCTTCGGTGAAGTCTACAGGCTGTTTTCGATTGAGAATGATGGTTCGGCGATCATCTATGGAAATCCTGAGCTTGGGTTTACGCCCGAGCGTCCCAATTACCTGACGGTTTACATGGACGACGACGAGCTAATTCGGGACAAGCAGACATGGCTAAAAGCGACTTACGATCTTCAACTCAACCCCTTGAAGAAGCGCCTCCACCTAGCTACTGAACATCAGAGAAAACGCACGAGCTATTCCGCGCTCGAAGACCGAGGTCGAAAACGCATGCCTTGGGACCATGACCCTAGGTGCCCATGACTCGTTCGCCTGATTGCGCCATTCTGAGCACAGTCGATTAGGATCAGGCAAACCGTAAGATAGAAAAAAAGGCGCCCTGCGGCATGAGGGTCGTCATCCTGAGCGCAGCGAAGAGCCTGCCCTGAGGTCGCCTCCTCGTCCCTGTGTCATCCTGAGGCCGGCAGGCCGAAGGATCTCAACCGACAATGCTTGGCACGTCCTGTGAGCATTGGCCAGCAGTCGCGTCGCGCTCGGCGCAAGAGAAACAAAAAGGGCGCCCGATATTCCGAGCGCCCGTCTGAGAGGAAGCAACTGATTGCGTGGCGAATTACAGCGTGCGTTCGATGTTGCTGTTGCTGAGTCGCGTGGCGTACGCCGACGATCCGATGCGCGGCGGCGGCGCCACCAACCTCACCACGTGTTGCAGCCGCTCCGGCTTGAATGGCTTGGCCATGCAAACCACCGCGCCGAGCGAATGGCTGGCCGAATAATCCGCCGGCTGGGCGCTGCGAGTCAGCAGGATCACCGGAACCCGCTGAAGTCGCTCGTTGCGCTTGATGATCAAGCACAGGTCGTGCCCGGACATATCTTCGGCTTCCACTTCGGCCAGGAAAACAGCCGGCGTGGTCGTGCGAAGAACTTCCAGGGCTTCGTTTGCGGTCGCGACCGTGATTACGGTGTAGCCATCCTGTTGCAGAAGATTGCGCATGATTTCGGCCATGCGCGGATCCGGCTCGACCGCGAGCACGATGGACTGGCCGCCGGCAGTCTTGGCGGCCGCCGCGCCGATGCCGTCATCGCTTCCCTTCGCGGCGTTGTCTTTGAACTCGACGGCGACTCCGCATTTCCCGCCAGCCATCTCTACGACGCGCACAACGTCTGCCACCTGCGCGGTATTAATCGCGGCGGCCGCGGCCGAGTAGGGGAAAGTAACGTGGAGCCGTTGTCCCTTGTGATAGGTCTTGTGTGACGTCATAAAAAGCAGCCCGTCGCGCGATACGTCTACGCTCATGCATACTTCTTCGAAGGATTCGGCGGCGCCGGCTCCTCCTTTGACGTGCACTTGGGCGGAGATTTTTGCGCGCTTCCGGCGACGGCGCTCTTGAAATGCTTTCCCGGCTGATTTGGAGTCTGCGGAAGCTACTTGCGTCGTGCTCATCAGATTCACCTCAGAAAATTTGCGGGTCCTGGCTCGACTGACACGCTCTTTGTTGATCCCCGCTGGCCATATAGATAGCTGCTAACCGCGAATTCGAGCCATAGTACCTTAGTTTCATTTTGAAAAACCTTCGAACCAGTGCCTCTAACACCTGTATTCTCAGCTTGTTAACAAGGGGCCGGGTCCGGCGTTTGTGCCCCAACAAGAACATCTGAGATTTCACGGTGTCGGAGTGGCGACGTGAAACCTGCGCCGTAGACCAGGAAGGAGAGCTTGAAAATGTCCGCGTCTCAGACTGCGACTGGAGCTCCACGCGCGAATGATGGCGCTCGCTCGAGCGATGAAGAAATTCTCGGCTTGCCAACGGCCACAAAAGTTACACCGGCTGCGCGATTGAAAACGCCGAGAGCTGTGCAGTCTCGCACGATTTCAAATTCGTCCGCCGCAGGGGGCGCGGGATGCCGTGCCCACTCCCGATCGACCCACAACCGCGAATGTGAAATCCGCAGGGTTGGTTGACGAATCGCCCGCCGCCGATCCGCTCGAGTCATCGCTGAATGATCGCGGCGTATCGGATGCGCCGCCGGCCGAAACGGATCGCGCTGCCGCCTCCTCAGCCGCTGCCGAGGAACCCGAAAATTATCGCGCGATCTTCAACGCCAATCCCGGCCTGCGCGAGGCTTGGCAGAATGCGCAAGCCTATCGCGAGATTTTCCCCGATATCGAACAAGCTCGCGCCCTACAGAAGATTTTCCCAACGCCTGCGGATGCCGAACGCGCCACCGCGCAACTCGCTGAACTCGACCGCCTCGACTCCATGTTTTTCTCGAATCGTCCGGAGTCCCTGGCCGAATTGGCCGCTACCGTCTACCGTCTGAACCCCGAAGCTTTCGTGAATCTCGCGCGGGTCATGGCCGGAATGACGAACAACGCCACCGAGGCACAGAGACGCAGAGAATTGACCACCGACGAAAATCGAAATCCGACGATCGCGCGCGAGAAGACTGTGGATGTAGGGGCACCGCATGCCGCGCCCGATTCCGGCGCTACGACCACGCCGCCAACGTCCGCCGCCGCTCGCGACGCATTTTTCGAGGACACCAACGCCGCAACCGTCGAAGGCGTCGTCCAGGCCATTGAGTCGCAGGCGGATCGCCTGTTGCCCGAAGGCATCGCGCCGGGCGCCCGGAATCGCGTGATCGGCGAGGTGTACCGCGAGCTCGATACCACTCTGCGCGGCAATCGTGCCCTGGCGAGACAGGTGCGCCAAGCCTTTGGCTCCGGCGCGCTCGACGCCGATCAGCAACGCGCGATTGTCGGAATGATTGTTGGGCGCCCGCCAGGCGCTTCCCGGCGTCGCGAAGAAGGTCATCGAGGAATGGACCTCGAGCGTTCTCGCCGCTTCCAGCGCGCGCCTCGCGCGTCAACGCACCGCGGAACGCCGTGTCGATATTGCCGGTGCCGGTCCGGCGGCCAGCGAAGCGCGCCGCCCGCTGCTTTCGCCCTCCGATCTCGATTACGCCAAGCTCTCCGATGCCGAGATTCTGAATCTGTGATTGCCCATAGAATCGCACTGGTTTTGGGGGGCCGGCCCCGAATCCCGTCTACTATCAGGGCCGGCCCTTGTCGGCGCCGTGGGGAAGTTCAGCGCCGAACTCGTTGAAAACTCCGGGGGCGCGTTGCGGCCTTATAGCCACATAACAGTGGCAGTGCCGTTGGTGTCTTTTGGCGGCGTCCCGTCGGAATTCGCGCTCAGTGTCGCGACTACGGCCACGTCTTATGATTGCTCGGAAGAATCCTGGAAACAGTGACGCCGTACGCCTAGTGTTGCCTCAGCATCGTTCCAGCCTGCGGTGTGGCGGGTTGGGCTTTGACCGTGTGGGCGAAGCAACGCTGCACGGCGGCCGCTTGGTTCAAGGCGCAATTCGTCTGACCCCGACCCGGCAGCACCGCAACGATAAATGCAATCACCAATCCTCCGAAAACGCCCTGGCAGGTCACTTTCATTCCCCAGCTCCTTGACATGAATCCTGTGCTGCCTGCGATCCCGAGGACATGAAACCTGGGCGGGTGGAACGCCATCGTTGGATCGCCTAAATCCACCGACACTCTACTGCCGGCATCTGTGCATGACTACTGGACCGAAGAGCAGTCTTTGGCCGGGCCTACTCCTGCCCTGGAGGACAGCTGCACGCGAGGATCAGCGTTGGGTTTCACGGATCTCGCTCGGCGCAAAAGACGCACCGTCATCCTGAGCGCAGCGAAGGCTTGCCCTGGGGTCGCCTCAGGCTGCGTCCTCGTCGCTGTGTCATCCTGAGGCCGGCAGGCCGAAGGATCTCAACCGACAATGCTTGGCACGCGGCATCATGGGTAGCCCAGCTCCTTCGGTTGAGATTCTTCGGTCGCCGTGGCGACCTCAGAACGGCAGGTCGCGCGAACGGCGCTGAAAACTGACTCGAGGCGTGAGCGGCCCGAACAGATTCCCCTACGAACCCCACACCATTCAATCGCACTGAAATTTCTAAAGGAGATCAGGGACCATGGCACAAATGCAGAATGCGCAGTCGGTCGCGCTGCAACTGGAAAAGGTCCGGGACAAACTCCCGCTGCTTTACGAGCGGGACGACATCCTGCTGACCATGATCCAGCAGCGCGGCGACATCGAACGAGTTTCCTCCCGCAACATGCGGCTCCCGCTGCAGATTCGTCCCGGAGGCAAAGCAGGTCTTGCCAACATGGACGGCGGCGACCTGGGCCGCGGCTCGGGCACCACCTACGATGTGGCGCAGGTCACCCCCGTCTTTTTCCGCCACGCCGTCGAAATCACCAAGCTCGTCGAGTACGCCTCGAATGCACCTGAGAAGGCCATCGAGAATGCAGCCAAGCGTGAAGTGAAAAACGCGATGGCGCAGTTCCGCGCCCTTCCTCGACAAGGTGATGCAGACCAACGGAAACGGCGTCCTCGGAACGATTTCGAGCGTCGTCACCGGCCCCCCGGCGCAATTCAATCTGGTTTCACCGCCGGGCGCGGCGCTCTTCTATTTCAACCAGACGATCCAGATTTACGATCCCACGCTCACCACCAACCGCGGGCCGCTGGGAGCGTTCGCTGGTGGCACCGCAGTGGTGATCAGCGGAGCGAGTAATCCATCCTCAGCGCTTGGGCTGAAGGTATCGGGAAGTGGAGATCCGCTGTTCGTCATAGACACGGGCGGCACGATTCAGACGTTTCTGGATTCGGCGGCTGCCATTCACACCGCTAAGCAGTTCACCTCGACGGTCGCGACCGGAACTGCGCCTTTTTCGGTAGCCAGCACTACACCTGTGTCTAACCTGGCAGCGCAGTTTGCTCAATCGACTCAGATGAGCGCCACCACCGGCTCCATCGGCGGCAGCGCTCTCGCAGTCGGCGCGTGCTCGTCCGGCACGGTCTCGGTGGCGAATTCCACGACTTCGATGTCCGTCGTCGCCACGCCCGCCAGCTATCCCGGCGACGGCTTTTGGTGGGAAGGCTACGTTTCTGCGGCCGGAACGGTCACGGTCAGAGTTTGCGCCTCGGTCGCTGGCACGCCGACCGCAAGCGCCTACAACGTCCGGGTGATCCAGTGATTTCGGTTCGACACGGGGAGCGCGCCGTCATCCGGAGCGCAGCGAAGTGCTTGCCCTGAGGTGACCGAGGGGATCTCACCGTTCCCGCTTGGTGAAATGGCATGACTCCACACGCTGTCATCCTGAGCGCAGCGAAGTGCGTCTTTTGCCGTCCGGATGGCTCTGCGGACAATCCCACCCACTCATGCTTGGCGCCTCCCATCATTCTTCGCCGAGAGGTCGTCTGCCTGCCATTCCTCGGGCATCGACGCAACCTCGGAATAGCAACAACGCCAGGCAATCAACGTGAGCAAACGGCATGAAGACCTGGGAAATCTGGCTGAGGGGAATTCTAGCCGCCGGCATTTCAGGCGGTGCGAACGGCATCGTCACCGGTTTCGCCGCGATCGGAATCGATCCGAACCATTTCAATCTTGGCGCTGGATTCCATCATACGCTGGCAATTGGCGGCGTCAGTGCCGCGATCAGCGCCGTCCTCGGCGTCGCGCTCTATCTTCGCTAGTCGCCGTTGCCGGCAGAAAAATAGTTAGGCTTGTAGCTCAGGTCCCGCCCGGCGGGTTGTGCCGGGCTGACCTGAGGGTTTCCCGGCGCCTCGGCATGCTGAGTCCCGTTTATCCGAAGAAGATCCTCACGTCAGTGTCGGCATAAGGCCAATCGCCGACACCGGACGTGAGCTACACAGTATCGTCGGTTCGTGCGAGGTGACTTGAAATGCCCGTCGTCCCAACAACCGCATATAGCCAGGCCGAAGACGCGCTGAACCTCGCGCGCTCGCTCGCGAACGATGCCGCCGGGGTCGCCTTCAGCGACACGGTCCTGATGCCATTCCTGAACGCGGCCTATCGCACCCTTCAGCGCGAGCTCGCCGAGAATGGTGTGACCGTGCTGGTGGCCCAGGCGGATTTGGCGCTTGCTCTCACCACCGGCCTCACCTCGACAGCCATCAGCGATACATCTTCGCCCCAGTTGCCCTCGGATTGCCTCGCGCCGCATACCCTCTGGGAGATGGCCACCGGGTCAAGCGATCTCTTCATTCCCATGGAAAAAATCACCGGCGGGATGCCCAATCTCCAGCCGAGCCCTTATCTAAGAATCTGGGAATGGCGGCAAGACCAAATCAATTTGATTGGCGCGACTCAGGCAATCACTGCGCGCCTGCGCTACGAAAAAGTCTTGCCCACTCTGGTTTTTGGCACGGATCCCGTGCAGATCCGGTCATCCACCGATCCACTCGCTTACGCCACCGCCGCAATGGCGGCGCGCTCGCGCGGACAGCGCGCCCTTGCGGCCGACATGGCCGACGCGGCTGCCGATGCTACCGAGAAACTAGTCGAACGCTACGTGCGCCCCGAACAGTACAAGGCCGCCGCCGACGCCCCTACGGCTATCGCCGTCGAATCATTTATCTGTGACGAGGAATTTCAGGTCACGCGCTTGCGAAACGGGTGCGAGAACGACTCGAAATCGCTGTTTCACTGCACAATCAGCGTCACCGTGATTCCGCGGCCGGCATTCTGCGCCGAGCCGGTGACCGTCAGGGTATAGGTCCCGGCTTGCGTGCCGACCGCAGGTTTCGCGCTGTAATGGTGGCAGCCGCCTGCGAACGCCGCGATCGCTCCTAGCGCAAGCGCCAGCGCCACCCGGCGCCGCAACGTGAGCACCTGCAACAGGTGCCCCGCTTGCTGCGCCCCAAGCATTGAACAGGCCGGCAGCAATCGTTTGTAGTCCGGGGCTTCCGCGCCTCTTGCGACCCGAGATCTTCTTCGGGAAGACCCGGGGGGGTTCTGCCGCGTTAAGGCCATCGAGCCACCGGCAACGCCCCCGCCTCTGAAAAGGCGGGCGAGAAACGCGCTAAAGATGACGCTGACGAATGCAATCACCAAAATCTGCAGGGCAGGGAACTGCGGGACCTCCGGCGCGGCCGGCACCACCTGGTGCACCGTGGTTGCAAACGCCGCCGTGAACGATTGCGCCTTCCCCGCAGCGACTTTCACCGACGTGGGTGTGAGCGTACACGTTGTTTGTGCCGGCAAGTTGATGGGGCAGTGCAGCGCAACGCTGCCGGAGAAAACCGCGTCGGGCATGACCTGCAAGTGAAACGTTGCGGTCGACCCGGCAGCGATATTGACCGTGGTTGGATTGGTCCCCTGAGCCATAATTTGGAAGTCGTCGCCGAAGCCCGATACCGGAGCGGTCTGCGGGCTCGAGGGATCGGAATCTTTCACCTGAAGCGTGGCCGAACGCGCACCCATTGCTTGCGGCGTGAACGTGACATTGATCATGCAGCTCGAATTCGGCGCGACCGACGACCCGCAGGAATTCGTCTGCGAAAAATCACCCGGATCGGCGCCAATAAAACTGAAAATCAAATTGGTCAACGCGGCACTGGAGCTGTTCATGACCGTAAATGCCTGCGCCGGAGCCGCACCGCCGATGAGCTGATTGCCGAAGCTGATTCCGCCGGCCGGAGTCAGCGTCACGCTGCCCGCGGCCTGCTCCACGCCGATTTGCGCGATCTCGCGAATGGCGCGATTGCCTTGGTCCGCAACGAACAAATTCCCGTCGCGGTCGAATACGAGGTCGCCCGGAGCATTGAATTCCGCGCGCATCGCCGGCCCGCCGTCGCCCGCGAATCCGGCCGCGCCCGTTCCGGCGACCACGCCGATCGCGCCAGTCTCTGCATCCAGGCGGCGAATCACGTTTTCCTTCGCATCCGCGATGAACAGATTCCCCGCTGCGTCGACCGCCAGTCCCGACGGATTTGAAACCTCCGCGACGCCGCGGATCGAATCACCCGTAGGGGCAGCGCCGTTGTGAGCGCTGTCATCGTGACCGAGAGCCGACGAAGTCGGCTCGACCGAAGGATCTCTCGGTAAAGATTCGCCCCGCGATGAACTGGTCCGCCGAGGTTCTTCGCTCCGCGCCACGGGCGTTGCGCTAGGAACTACACCGCGCGTCAACGCGCTGGCCACGTCCATTTCGAAAACGCGCCCCGCCTCCACCGAGGCGACGTAAATTTTCGTGCCCGCTGCATTCACCGCGATCGCGCCAGGCGCCATCACGTGCGCGAGCGTTTCCAATTCGTTGCCGCGCAGCACGGCGATCGTATTCGCTGCGACGTCCGCGATGTATAAATCTCCGCTGGCGTCCATCGCCAGCCCTGCGGGTGCCACCAATTCCACCCGCGACGCCCCGGCCCAACGCCCGGCAACGCTGCGAATGATCATCGGCTCGCTCGACGCAGGACCCGCGATGCGCCGGATGGTTGAATTGCCCGTGTCGGCGATAAACAAGTTGGCTTCGCTATCCACCGCAATTCCGCTGCGGGGAAAGGTCAATGTTGGGGACGTAGGGGCACAGCCCCGCTTCGCATCGAATGGTACGAGGCATGCTGTGCCCGCCGGCCTACCGCCCAAATCCAACTCGGCATCCCTCGCCGCGCCACCGTCACCGAGAAATCCCCTGGGTCCTTTGCCCGCAAGAACCCGGAAAGCGCCCTCGGGCTCGACAACAAAAACGCGATTCGCCATCGGGTCAGCGCTTGCCGAGACCGGGCCCGACATCGTCTCGGCCATGGTGACCGCAACGTAGATCTTCCCATCAGCGCCGACGGCCAGGCTGAACGGAACCCCGCTCCTCGCCGCGATGTCCCGCACGATCGTCCGCACGGTTCCACGCGCCGGCGCTGGATATGTTGCGGACGCTTGCTGCGAATCGCTGCGGGAAGCCGCGAACGAAAGGCTCAGACCAATCGTGCAAACCGCCGAAACGAGATAACGCACCGACTCTCCCTGTGCCACGAAAGCGGATGTGGATTTGACCCAACGCTTGGATTCAACTGACAGCGTTCGGGTTGCGCGCGTGAACGCCGCGATGATAGCAGGTTTCCGACGACGCACGTATAGCTGGGAAGGCCAGCGGCGGAAATAATTCTGATGAAGGCTGCTGCCTAACAGAAACTAAGCGGTTGGTGAAAGTACCTTGACCCGGCTGGAAGTTCTAAGTTACGCTCCAAATGGTTCGGGAGAAGTTATGCCCTCCACAGAAGCATCCGAACTCCCCCAAGGAAAGATATTCCTCGCTTGGTCCCTTGTGGTAATCTTTCCGGTCTGGATTTTGCTCTCTTTTTCGTGGGCTAGCCTGCTTTATTCACCAGGAGCAGAAATGCGCTCTTGAATGCGGTGTCAGTGGTCGAGGAACAGCGAGGCGAGGTCTGAAGGGCCTCATCTCTGTTGCTGCTGCCTTCTGCAAACGCATGGAGCGATTTTTCGGGCAAAGCTCCGCTCTGGACTACAGTGAGCGAATGAGCTCGATCAGCGAGACCGGCTAAGAAGAGTCGAAGGCGAGCGCCACGGTTTGGAAGAGATGTTGAAAGGGCCAACCGCTGGCCAGGTGGATGCGGATGCAGCGGGCCGTCTGACGACTGCGGGCACCGATCTTGAATAGCTGAGTGCGCAGAGTTTCGATCTGTGCCGAGCGTAGCGACGAGGGCAAGTGCAGGCGAAAGAGGTTGACCAGGTTGTAGG
>JBARRP010000169.1:0-4833 GCA_049644285.1 Candidatus Acidiferrales bacterium
TGAAGCGGCTCATTCAAGTGCGCAAATCCTCTCGCGTGTTCAGCCAGGGATCGATCGAGTTTCTGCAGCCCTCGAATCACAGAGTCTTGGCGTATGTCCGGCAATTGGGCGAGGAAAAGGTTCTTATCGTGAACAACCTTTCAAACTCCGCCCAGGCGGTGGAGCTGGATTTGAAGCGCCACCGGGGAAACATTCCCATCGAGATGGCGGGCGGGAACCTTTTTCCGCGGATCGGAGAGCTGTACTACTTGCTGACTTTGGCCCCGTTTCAGTCTTTTTGGTTTCGCCTGCGCCGCATCTGACCCGCCGCTGAATGGCGCAATCTGCGCGGTACGAGCATCTGATTCGTGATTTACACTCTCGCGATGTGGCACTTGTGAAAGGAAGCCTTGGGCGCACCTGGCTTGGAGAAAAAGCTGTATGACGAGCTGCGAATGGCTTTGCCTCCATTGCTGCCTGGTTATCTGACCAGCCAAAGATGGTTTGGCGGAAAGGCACGCCATATTCGCTCCGTTGAGCTCATTGACGCAATCCCTCTGGGCGGCACGCGCTTTGAATCATTCGTCCTCATTGCGCGTGTCGAGTATACGACCGGTTCCGGAGAGACGTACGTACTCCCGGTCGTATGCGCTCCGGAGTCAACTCCGAGGACGGAGCGTAATCTGCCTGTCTTGACGGTCCACTGTCAGGAGCGCGGCGAACCTCTGGTTCTTACAGATGCGCTGACCGAGGAAGAGTTCTTGCTGGCGCTTCTCGAAGCCGTTGAGCATAAGCTTGTCTTCCAAGGCATGGAAGGGGAGATCCGCGCCACATCCACCGGCGCTCTTCAAGTTCTTCGATCGCCGTCCGCGAATGCTTTGAGGCCGAGGTCAATCGAGGCTGAACAGAGCAACAGTTCGATCGTCTTCGGAGACCGTTTCATTCTAAAACTTTTCCGACGTATCGAAGAAGGAATCAATCCTGACCTGGAAATGGGACTCTTCCTCACAGAGAAGGCGCACTTCCCACACATTCCGCCAGTGGCCGGCTGGTTGGAGTACCGGACCAGAGACGACAAACCGATGACTCAGGGTATCCTGCAGGGCTTTGTGCCCAATCAAGGGGATGCGTGGCAGTACACGTTGAAGACTCTCTCCAGCTTTTACCGGGAAGCTGCGCGGCCTTCCGAAGAGTCTAGGCTTTACAGTCCGAAGGACAGCAACTTCCTCCTGCTCCACCAGCAGAAACTGCCAGGGGTTGCCCAGAGATGGATGGGTCCGTACCTTGAATCAGTCGAACTTCTTGGAAGGAGGACGGCCGAACTCCATCTGGCGCTGGCATCTGAGTCGGCGGATCCGGCCTTCGCACCTGAGCTCCACACCGGCTCGTTCCAGCGGACTCTCGAGGGCACGCTGTGCGAACTCACCGCCCGGGTCTTCGGCCTCCTGCGCCGCAGGGTCAAGGAATTGCCACGCGAGCTACGCCGCAAGGCCGAAGAGGTTGCCGGCCAGGAACGAGAAATCCTACACAGGTTTCGCTCCGCGCTCAGCGGATCTATCCGAGCGATGCGCACCCGAATCCACGGCGACTATCATCTGGGTCAGGTCCTTTACACGGGCTCCGATTTTGTGATCATCGACTTTGAAGGAGAGCCGGCCCGGTCGATATCGGAGCGGCGCATGAAGCGCTCTCCTCTCCAGGACGTCGCCGGAATGTTGAGGTCCTTCCACTATGCGGCATTCGCGCCGCTACTGGCGCCCCTGGGCGGCACGACCGCACCAAAAAACGGCGTCAGCAGCCTCGTGTCGTGGGCAGAAAGTTGGAACGCGGACGTTGAGACCCGCTTTCTAGAGAAGTATTTCGAGACTTCCAGCACAGCCTGCTATGTTCCTCCAAGTCGCAATGAGCTGGTGACCCTGCTGCAACTGCATCTGCTCGAGAAGGCCGTTTATGAGCTCGGGTACGAACTGAACAATCGGCCGGACTGGGTTGAGATTCCTTTAGCAGGGGTTGCGAAACTCTTGGTGCTCTGAATGGGATCCCAGATGTGATCTCGCTCGAAAAAAGGTGGGACTAGAGTGACCGCACAACTTGAAGGGCCGCTTGGCGCCGTCTGGTCAGGTGAGGGCTTGTGCAGATTTCTGCTATGGGCCCCACGGGCGAAGCGCATCGACGTCCACTTTGTCAGTCCATGCGATCGCACGGTTCCCATGCAACCGCTGGAGCGCGGTTATTTCTGTGCTGTTGTCGAAGACATAGTCCCCGGTGCCCTATACCGATACCGTCTGGACGGTCAAAACGAACGGCCCGACCCGGTTTCCCGGTTTCAGCCGCAGGGAGTGCACGGTCCCTCGCAGGTCGTGGACACGCGCTTCGACTGGGGGGATGTTCAGTGGCCTGGGCTTCCCCTCCAAGAGTATGTCTTCTACGAGCTTCATGTGGGGACATTCACGCCACAAGGAACTTTTGACGCTATCATTCCTCGGATCGCGGACTTAAAGAGTCTGGGGATCACCGCAATCGAACTCATGCCCGTGGCACAGTTTCCGGGAAGCCGCAACTGGGGGTATGACGGCGTTTATCCATATGCCGTGCAAGACTCCTACGGCGGCCCCGCGGCGTTGAAGAGGCTTGTGAATGAGTGCCATCAACAGGAATTGGCTGTCGTGCTCGACGTCGTCTATAACCACCTCGGACCAGAAGGAAACTACTTAGCGGATTATGCACCCTATTTCACCGACAATTATCGGACTCCGTGGGGCGAAGCCATTAATTTCGATGGTCCGCACAGCGACGAAGTTCGTCGTTACTTCATTGAGAACACATTGCAATGGATTATTGAGTTCCATATCGATGCACTGCGGCTCGATGCCATCCACGCGATTGTAGACCCGTCCGCCAGACCGTTCCTGGAAGAACTGGGGAGTGCGTGCCACGCAAAAGCGAAACAGCTGAATCGTCAAATCTACTTAATTGCAGAGAGTAATCGAAACGATGCGCGCGTCATTAAGAGTTGCGAGGTGGGTGGGTGGGGGCTCGACGCCGTCTGGAACGACGATTTTCATCACTCCCTGCATGTGCTGTTAACTGGGGAGCAAAACGGATACTACGAAGACTTTCGTGATATTGAAGATTTGGCCCAGGCGTTCCGGAATGGATTCGTTTACTCGGGGCAGTATTCCAAATATCGACAGAAACGCCATGGGAACTCGTCGCGAGAAATTCCTGCCGAACGCTTCGTCGTGTTTGCGCAAAATCATGATCAGGTGGGTAACCGAATGCTGGGTGACCGGCTGGCACAGCAGGTGTCGCTTGAGCAATTGAAGCTCGCCGCGGGGATTGTCCTGCTCTCTCCGTATGTTCCTCTGTTGTTTATGGGCGAGGAGTACGGAGAACCAGCCCCGTTTCAATATTTCATCAGCCACGGAGATCCCGCTCTCATTGAGACCGTGCGAAACGGAAGGAGGGATGAGTTCGCCAAGTTTAATTGGGCCGCAGATCCCGTCGACCCCGAGGATGACGGAACGTTCCTGCGGTCAAAACTGCACTGGGAATTGCGATTCGAGGGTCATCATCACCTCCTGAGAAATTTTCATCAAGAATTGCTGGCTTTGAGACGAGACGTCCCGGCGCTGTCTCGGCTCGATAAAGACAGCATGAAAGTCGTAGCTTTCTTGGATGAGAAAGTATTGTTCATCCAAAGGTGGTGTGCCGCGAGCCGAGTCGTTGCCGCATTTCACTTCGACGAAACCCAGACGCAAATTGCGCTGCCCGTCCCAGCAGGGCGCTGGCAAAAGAGGTTGGATTCGATGGAGCAGCGCTGGGGTGGCGAAGGGAGCCAGATACCTGACGCTCTGGCTTCGCGAGGAGAAGTGCAGGTTTCCTCAGGCCACTGGGCCTTTGTGCTGTTTGTTCAAAGCGAGGAGATCGGGAAGTAGCTTTTACGCGCGAACTGTGCCTCCTCGAGCCTGCTCGCGCGCTAATCCACGATTGGAACTTCTGGGGCTTCGTTGGCTTTGGCGCAGCGAAGCATCGCTCCGGGCGTCATAGGGGATTCATGGCAGGCTACTATCACGCAGTCGAAAGGATATAAAATACCTAAGCGAAGAGCGCAGGTTCCTTTTCTATCTGGCGAGGTTTCTCAACTTCCATAATGCCCTTCGCTCTACATACACCACGGACCAACTCGACTGTGGCTGGCGCATCGCACAAGCAACTCGTCGCCGCCTTAATGCGCCTCAACTCGACTGGAGCCATTTTGCTGGCCGCGCTGGCCTGGGGCGGCATCGTCCGGGCGTAGGAAACGACTTCTGCTCAGCAACAGAGCCCTGCTCAGCAGCCGACCCCCGCGCCGACTCCGCAACAAGAACAAGCCCAGGTAAACACCGCCGCACGCTGCCTTCAACCTGCTCCGATCGTCAGTTGGAAAGATTACCAGGGGAAATTCGCGAAAGTGGTGGGCGCATTCGGCCGGAAACTAGAGCGTAGATCGATACACCCGATGCATTACAAGACCGGCGAAGTGATGTGCACTCTCGAGGTGAAAGACAAATTCATTCTGTTCGTCGAGGATATGATCGATCCCATCACGTTTCTCGACGCTGGTTTCAATGCCGGAATTGGCCAGGCGGAAAATAGCGACCGCTCTTACGGACAGGGCGCCGCCGGATATGGCAAGCGATTCGGAGCCAGCCTCGCCGATCAGGCCTCATCAGGGTTTTTCAAGGACTTCGCCTACCCGACAATATTTGCAGAGGATCCGCGCTACTACCGCCTGGCGCAGGGCAGCACTGGATCGCGCTTGTGGCATGCCGTGGCGCATTCGGTGGTTGCGCATCGCACAAATGGCGCGCT
>JBARRP010000170.1:0-9734 GCA_049644285.1 Candidatus Acidiferrales bacterium
TCGCTGTTCTAAATCAGAAAGAGACTGGGGCATATGGTGGCCTCCTATTCCGAGCGTATAATATACGCAAGGAAATAGCCACCCGAAAAGAATATTAACCCCTTCTCCCTTTAAAGTCGCCCGCCCCATCAGCAGCTCGGCGTTGACGGAGATGCGCGCGGATGCGATAATCGCGGGCTTTACTTGGAGTTGGAGCGTGCGCCGAAGGTGGTTCGGGGCGGCTCGGGCTCAAATCCGCAAGGGGTGCGCGACGTTTCTGTTCCTAGACGATGGACATTCTCCAGCAGCTCGGTGAGTTGTTCCTTCAAGCTGTGCCCACCGTCATTATCGTATTTCTTTTCTATCTTTTTCTTCGTTCTGCCTTCTTCAAACCCATCGAGCACTCTCTGGACGAACGTAACCGGCGCATCGAAGGCGCTCGTGCGGAAGCCGCTGCCGCGCAGGCCGCGGCCAAGCAGGAACTCGACGCTTACAATGAGGCCCTGAAGAAAGCCCGCGGGGAAATTTATCTCGAGCAGGAAGCCGCGCGCCAGGCTGCACTCGATGAGCGCGCCAAGCTCCTGAAGGCGATGCGCAATCGCTCCCAGGAAACAGTTCAAACGGCGAAGCAGCGCATCGTCGCGGAGCTCGAAGCGGCGCGCGCCCAACTTGAGAGTCAGACGCCGGAACTGGCCAGCCGGATCGCCCGCATGATTCTCGAAAAGCCTCCCGCCGCGCTCGGAGGGGCGCGATGAATTTCGGCTTGTGGGGGCCTCTGCGGGTTTCCAACAGCATGGGTCGCATCGCCGTCACCGCTTTTCTTGTTTTCTGCGAAGCCGCCCCCGCATTTGCGCAGGAAGAGGGCGCCTCGCCCACTGATTCGACGATCGGCTGGGTGTTCCGCTGGCTGAATTTCGCCCTGGTCTTTGGGGGAATTGCTTACGCTCTGGTGAAATATGCCGCGCCTGCCTTCCGCAGCCGTGCCGACGCTATCTCGAATGCAATCGCCGAACGGGCGCGCGCCCGGGAAGAGGCTGAAAACCGCCAGCGCGAAGTGGAAGCAAAGCTCGCCGGTCTTGAAAAGGAAATCGCCGAAATACGGGCAGCGGCTCGGAAAGATACAGAAGCCGAGATCCAGCGCCTCCGCGCCCTGGCCCGGGAAGACGCCCAGAAAATTGAGCGCGCCGCGATGGCGGAAATTGATGCCGCCGAGCGCGCTGCCCGGATGGAGTTGAAAAAGCTTGCGGCCGATCTCGCCATCGACCGCGCTTCGGATCTCCTCCGCAAGCAACTCACCCCGCGCGCGGAGGGTCTTCTGTTCCGTGTTTTTGTGGAAGAGCTCGAGAGGAGCGTGAATTGAGCGTTCTGGCGCAGCGGTACGCGGCAGCGCTCGCGGATGTTGCTCTCGAGCGCAAGAATCCGGCGGCGGTGAAGCGCGAATTGGCTTCCTTCGTCGGCGCCTATCAGGAATCGGCCGATCTGCGGAATTTTCTGGCCAGCCCTGCGGTGGATTTTGCGCTGAAGCATTCGCTGATCGAGAAGCTGGCAGAGGAAATGGATCTGAGCGACACGGTGCGGAATTTTCTGTTTCTTCTCGTGGACAATCGCCGCGCTGAATTGCTGCGCGAAATCCTTCCGGTTTTCGAGGTCGAGCTGAATTCGCGCCTGGGCATCGCTGAAGCGCAGGTGACCTCGGCGCGCGAACTCGCCACGGAGGAAAAGAAGGAACTGATGCAGGCGCTCGAGAGGGTCACCGGCAAGAGAATCGAGGCGCGCTACTCGCTCGATGAGTCTCTTCTGGGCGGCGCGGTCGTGCAGATCGGCTCCACGATTTACGACGGATCGGTGCGCGAACAACTCGAACGCCTGCGGGCGCGCCTCGAAGCGGAATAGGAGCGGTGAATGGCTACGATCAAAGCTGACGAAATCTCCAAGCTGATTCGCGAGCAGATTGAGAACTACCAGCAGACTCTGGCGGTCGAAGAAGTCGGCTCGGTTATCTCGGTCGGCGACGGCATCGCCCGCGTGCACGGCCTCGACAGATGCATGGCCGGCGAGATGCTCGAATTTCCGCACGGCGTTTTCGGTATCGCCTTGAACCTCGAAGAAGATCAGGTCGGGACTGTGCTCCTGGGCGAATACGCTGAAATCAAAGAAGGCGACATCGTCAAGCGCACGAACAAGATCATGTCCGTGCCTATAGGCGACGCATTGATCGGCCGGGTAGTCAATCCGCTCGGACAGCCGGTCGACGGCAAGGGTCCGATCCAGACCAAGGAGCGCAATCCGCTCGAGCGAATCGCGCCTGGTGTCATCGATCGGCAGCCGGTGCGCGAGCCGCTCCAGACAGGGATCAAGGCCATCGACTCGATGATCCCGATCGGCCGCGGGCAGCGAGAGCTGATCATTGGCGACCGCCAGACCGGGAAAACCGCCATCATCCTCGACACGATTTTGAACCAGCGCGGCGCTGACATGATCTGCATCTACTGCGCCATTGGGCAGAAACGCTCGACCGTCGCGCAGGTGATCAAGATTCTGACCGACAATGGCGCCATGGATTACACGATCGTGGTGGTCGCGTCGGCGACCGAGCCCGCCACGATGCAATACATCGCCCCTTTCGCCGCCTGCGCCATGGGCGAGTATTTCCGCGATTCGAAGCGCCACGCCGTTTGTTTCTATGACGACCTTTCGAAGCACGCGCAGTCTTACCGCGAGATTTCGCTGTTGCTGCGGCGGCCGCCCGGACGCGAGGCTTATCCGGGCGACGTTTTCTTTTTGCATTCGCGCTTGCTCGAGCGCGCCGCCAAGCTGAGCGACGTGAATGGCGGAGGCTCTCTTACCGCGCTGCCGGTGATCGAAACTCAGGCGGGCGACGTTTCGGCTTACATCCCGACGAACGTCATCTCGATCACCGACGGCCAGATTTATCTTGAAGCCGACCTTTTCAATATCGGCATCCGCCCGGCGATTAACGTCGGGCTCTCTGTCAGCCGCGTGGGCGGAAACGCGCAGATCAAAGCAATGAGGCAAGTAGCCGGATCGCTGCGCCTCGATCTGGCGCAATACCGCGAACTCGCTGCGTTCGCGCAGTTCGGCTCCGAGCAGCTTGATAAAGCCACCCAGGCACAGCTCGCCCGCGGGCAACGATTGACTGAGATTCTGAAGCAGGACCAGTTCCAGCCGCTTTCGGTCGACAAGCAGGTCTTAATCATTTTTGCGGCGACGAATCGCTACTTCGACGGGATCGACGTTCCGGAGTGTGGCCGGTACGAGCGTGAGCTCTATCCGTTTCTCGAGACGAATTACAGCAGCTTGCTGAAAACCCTGCGCGAGAAGAAGGCCTTTGATGATGCCTTGCGCGCCGAGACCACGAAGGCGTTGGATGCTTTTAAGGACCGATTCGCCGCCACTTCCGGCGCCGCCGCCGCCGATTGAGGATGACGAGGCCGCAATCGGGCCCCGCACCGGAGTCGATTAGGAATCCATGCCGACGTTAATTGATTATCGCCGCCGCATCCGGTCGGTGAAAAACACGCAGCAGATCACGCGCGCGATGAAATTCATCGCTGCGGCGCGGCTTCGCAAGGCGCAAGAAGGGGTTTTTGCCGCTCGGCCGTATGCTCGCGGAATCATTCGAGTCTTACGTTCGGCAGTGGCGCGCATCGAAAACCCGACGCATCCGCTCCTGGAGCGCCGACCGGAAGAGCGCCTGCTGGGGCTCGTGCTTACCGGTGATCGGGGCCTTTGTGGCCCATTCAACGCCAACGTTCTGCGGCACGCCATTACGTTTTTTCGGCAGCACACGCAGCAGAAGATCAAGGTGATCGCCATCGGCAAGAAGGGCGGTGATGCACTGCGGAAGCGCGGCTTCGAATTCGCCGGGGAATACTTGAACGTGTCGTCGAGCGTCGAGTTCCGGCACGCCAAGGAGATCGCCGCGCGGGTGATCGAGCTCTATACCGGCGGGGAAGTGGACGCCGTTTATGCGATCTATAATGAGTTCAAGAGCGTGATGGTCCAGCGCCTTCGCGATGAAAAGCTCCTGCCGATCGATCCCGAGATTCTTGCCCCGGCGCCGGGAGAGCGCACAGCAAGAGTTTCCTTGGCGCACGGCGAATCGCTCCCGTTGACGCCTGCGGGTTTCGGGACGGAGCTCATGGTCGATTACATCTACGAACAGCCGGCTGAAGAAATCTTCCGTGGGCTTGTGCCGCGCTATTTGGATGCGGAGATCTTTCGCATCTTGCTGGAATCGTCGGCGGCCGAACACGGCGCCCGGATGACGGCGATGGAAGGAGCAACCAACAACGCCGCCGACTTGATTGAGGATTTGACGCTGCAGATGAACAAGATTCGGCAGGCGGGCATTACGAAGGAACTGATCGAGATCGTGAGCGGCGCGGCGTCGGCAGCTTGAAGCAATTTATGAATCGTTTGAGCGAGAGTTGAGGTCGAGCAAGTCGAGCAAGTCGAGCAAGGAGAACGCAATGGCGCAGCAGGACCATCACGTCGGCCACGTCATCCAGGTGATCGGACCTGTGCTGGACGTCGGATTCGAGGAACACTATCTCCCGCAGATTTACAACGCGGTGCGAATCATCAGCGAAGGCTTTGACGTTCCCGAGCCGATCGACATCGTTGCCGAAGTCGAGCAGCACCTTGGTGAAGGACGCGTCCGGTGCGTGGCGCTGAAGTCCACCGAGGGCGTCGTCCGGGGCATGAAGGCGATCGACAGCGGCGCGGCGATTACCGTTCCGGTGGGCAGGCCGACGCTTGGGCGCGTGCTCAACGTGCTGGGCGAGCCGGTCGACAAGCTCGGCCCGGTCGATGACAAGGTGCGCTATCCAATTCATCGCCCGGCGCCATCTCTCGAAGATCAGTCGACGACGCTTGAAATGTTTGAGACCGGCGTCAAGGTCGTGGACCTCATCGAACCTTATCTGAAAGGCGGGAAGATCGGCCTTTTCGGAGGCGCCGGCGTTGGCAAAACCGTGATCATCATGGAGCTGATCCACAACGTGGCCTTGAAGCATGGCGGTGTCTCCGTCTTTGCCGGTGTGGGCGAGCGTACCCGCGAAGGCAATGACCTCTGGCTCGAAATGCAGGAGTCGGGCGTCATTGTCCCGGGCAATTCAGAAAAATCCCGCGCCGCGCTGGTCTATGGGCAGATGACCGAGCCGCCCGGGGCGCGTTTGCGGGTGGGCCTAACGGGGCTTACTGTGGCCGAATATTTCCGCGATGAGGAACATCTCGACGTTCTGCTCTTTATCGACAACATCTTCCGCTTCGTGCAGGCAGGCTCCGAAGTCTCGGCGCTGCTTGGCCGCATGCCCTCGGCGGTGGGTTACCAGCCGAACCTGAACACTGAAATCGGCGAATTGCAGGAGCGCATCACCTCCACCAAGCACGGCTCGATTACCTCGGTGCAGGCAATCTACGTGCCCGCGGATGACTACACCGATCCCGCTCCCGCCGCCACGTTCACGCACCTTGACGCCACTACGAACCTGAGCCGCCAGATCGTCGAGCGCGGTATTTATCCCGCCGTGGATCCGCTGGCCAGCTTTTCGCGCATCCTCGATCCCCGCATCGTCGGGCAGGAGCACTACAATGTGGCCCGCTCGGTGAAGTCCGTCCTGCAGCGCTATAAGGACCTCCAGGACATCATCGCCATTCTGGGGATCGAAGAACTGTCTGATGAGGATAAGCAAACGGTGGCGCGCGCCCGCAAGATTGAAAAATTCCTGTCACAGCCGATGTTTGTGGCCCAACAATTTACCGGCCTCGAGGGCAAGTACGTGAAGATCGAGGACACCGTCCGCGGATTCAAGGAGATCGTCGAAGGCAAACACGACGACCTGCCCGAGCAGGCCTTCTATATGGTCGGTACGATCGAAGACGCAATGGGGAAAGCCGAAAAGATGGCTGCGGCGGCATAAGCTCCGCTGGATCGGCAAGCGTAAGCGAACAGATGCTTCCAGAGAAAATCGATCTCGAGGTCGTAACGCCCCAGCGGCAGATCCTGCGCGAAACGGTGGACGCGGTGGAGTTGCCGGGTCGCGAGGGTTATCTGGGTGTGCTGCCCGGCCACGCCCCACTGATTACGGAGTTGGGCGTTGGTGTCCTGATTTACCGCACCGGGGCCCAAAGTCAGTACCTGAGTTTAATCCACGGCTATGCTGAAGTGCTCCCTGATCGCATCATCGTGCTGGCGGAGATTGCCGAACGCGCCGAGGAAATCGATGTGGGGCGAGCCAAGGAAGCACGTGACCGTGCCCAGCAGCGATTGGCAAAGTCGGGCGACCGGGAGCTTGATTGGCACCGCGCGAGTGCGGCGCTCGAACGCTCGCTCGCCCGCCTGCAGGCCGTGTCGAAAGGAGGGTTGTCACCTGAATGATAGCCCGTGAGTTGAATCCAACCATTGAATCGCGCATCTATGAGTTGGTATGGCCCTTCGGGCACAGGACCTTATGAGCTTATGACTGAAATCAAAATCTACACGACACGCTGGTGCTGCGATTGCCGCCGCGTAAAACAGTTTTTAAAAGAGCGTGGAGTTTCCTTCCGGGAAATTAATATCGATGAAAGCGAGGACGCCGAGGATTTAGTGATGCGCGCCAACGATGGGTGCCGCAAGGTCCCTACTATCGAAGTGGACGGCCGCTATTTTGCTTGCAGCCCTTTCGATCCCCACCAGGTCGCGGAAGAACTGAAGATTCCTCTCAACAAATAAGCTTCGCCAGGTGCTCTCCTCAGTCCGAGAACGGGCACGGCGTGAGTGCCCCTACGCCTGCAGAATACGGGTTGCCCGGTGACAGACACAACCAATCCATCTCGTCCGAGGGATGGACCTCATTCCAGGCCAACTCCGCGCGTCAGCACACCCGCTACCTGCAATTCCGGAGTGAGAACGACGAGGTCGGCATCGGCCCCTGGTGCAATCGCTCCTTTCTTTCCGGCGAGACCCAGCCGTCGAGCGGGGTAGAGCGTCACCATGCGCAAAGCTTCGAGCGAAGGGACTCCGAGCGAGATCAGGTTTCGCAGGGCACGATCAAGCATCAGGGTGCTACCGGCCAGTTTTCCCTCGAAATTCCGGCATACTCCGCCACTCACTTCAACTTCCATATTCCCGAGCCGATAGCGCCCGTCCGGCATCCCAGTGGCGGCGGTTCCATCGCTGACCGCGAGGACTTGCCCGGGTCCCTTGGCAGCCAGGAGCAATTTAATCGCGGGGCCATCGACATGCAACCCGTCCGCGATGATTTCCGCAGTCAGTTCAGGCTCGGTGAAGATCGCGCCCAGCACACCTGTCTCGCGATGCGAGAACGGCCGCATGGCGTTGAAGACATGCACCGCGTGCCTCGCGCCACGATCAATCGCTGCCCGCGCTTGTTCATAGCTGGCGTCGGTGTGGCCCAGCGCCACGATCAGCCCGGCTTTCGCGGCCGCTTCGACGAGCTCGAGCGCGCCAGGCAGCTCCGGGGCCAGCGTCAGAATCTTCGCGCATCCATCGGCAGCGGCCAGAAAACGCTCCATCAATTCCACAGAAGGTGGCGCGATGGCATCCTCCGGATGGACCCCGCGCCGCACATGGCTGATGAATGGTCCTTCGAGGTGGATTCCCAGGATTTCGGCGGCAGGGCGAGCGTGCCGCTCAAGTGCTTGGCCGTTTCGAATGTAAGCGGCGATTCCTTCGAGGCTGCGGCAGGTTTCATCGGGCGGAGCCGTCACCGTGGTGGCGACCAGGGAGGTGGTGCCGTAACGCGCGACCATGGCGGCCACTTCGTGCAGCGCCTCCGGGGTGGCCTCCATGACGTCGTGGCCCCCGGCGCCGTGGATGTGCACGTCCACAAACCCCGGGGTAAGCGACATGCCATTTGCTACGCAGTCCTCGGCGCCGGCCGGCACTTGCACCTCATCCCGGTGGCCGGCAGCCGTGATCTTTCCGTCCTCGACGACCACAATGCCATCGGGAATCGCCTCGTGTGGCGTCAAGACATAACTCGCGTGAACGACCAGCGGGGCCATGGCGCGTTCCATCGTACTCGAACTCGCGAGCCAAATTACAGGGAAGGCTTGCGTCCCTGTGCTGGTTCGTTACAATTCAAAGCCGGACTTCGAGGAGGGAATCGAATGGCAAACGAGAAAAGATTCATGGCCTGGAAGCGCCACCACCGCCGGCGCAAATCCGCCAAGGCCAAGATGAAGCTCTACGAGCAGGGCAAGGTCACTTACGACAAGCTGCCTGCGCTCGCCAAGAAATTTCACGCGCGCAAAATGCGTTTCCTGACGAAGTCCGTATAAAAATAGCGAGGGCGTCCCGAGCCCGGGACGCCCTCGCTTACCCTGCCAGGATTTTCGCTCGGCTTGTGGGCAAGCCCACTCAGCCGAAGCGTTACTTCTTACTTGCTGCCGGCGGTTTGCCGGGGCGCTGCCGCCTTCGGCACGCTCAGGTAGCCGGCGACTTTGTCCTTCGTGACTTGATTGACCACCAGCTCATACGGAGTGCGCGCGGTGCGCGTCAGGAAGTAGATCGGCTCCATGGCGGACCGGTTCTTCTTCTCGAAGCGCTGGTCGTCCACGTAGAGCGCCACCGAATAGAGGTTCTTCTTCGGGTTCGTTCCGCGCAATTCGACCATAAGATCGCCCACCTTCTGGCGCGAGCCTTTCTTGTCGATCGTAAATTCGTAGTAATCGCGCTCACCCATGCGGCGAAGATCCTCGATTTCGTCGTGATTCTTGGCGATCAAGTTGCCGAACTGGTCGCGCGCCATCTGCAGGTTGCCCTTCGTGGTTTCGAGGTCAGTCTTGACGCCGCTCACGTCGGTGCCAAGCTTGTTGACATCATCCACGCTGGCCTTGGTGGCCAGTTGGCCGCTCACCGAATTCTGCAGGTCCGCCAGTTCCTTGGCGTCCGCGTCCTTGATCTTGCTGGCCTGAGCCCGTGCCCGCTTGAGTTCGCCCTCCGTCAGTTTCACCTTGTCGGTGACGACACTCAACTCGCCCTGCACCTGTGCATTGGTCTCTTCGTCCTTCGCCAGCCGCTGGTTCAGCAGATCGGTGGCTTGCTTATCGATCTGAACCTGCGACTGGAGGCTCTGCTCGAGCGACTTCGACCGTGAAGAGGCCGTCCAGGCTGTTCCCAAGGCAATTAGAGAAACTGCCGCCAGGATCGCTACGACCAGGCCCACCCACCGGGGCGTGGCGACTTCCGGGCTAACCGTGTAATTCTGTTGCTCGCTCATCTTCGTCTCCTGTTAGAACTCCCTTGCGAGGAGCTAAATTGCACGCGTCTCTCCAAATGGACCAAACCGTCGGGTACGGGTTGAAGCTACTGCAAATAAGGGTCTTACAGCCATGATTGTCCTGCCTGGCGGCACGAAATGCCCGGGTTGGGCCTGAAATCTTTACGTGGAATTAATAAATTCTGCGTGCGCAGAAATTGGCCCTTTTGGCGGACATGGAGATCCAACATCGAAGTGTCGCTGCCAAACAAGCTCGTGCCCGAGGGCGACGGCTGATACTTAGTTTCAGTGCTTTAAGTTACAAGGATTTCGACGAATTTGTCCGGACGCCAACAAACCGGGGCAGGCTCGAGCAAGTTAGTTTGTAGCTAAGTGCTCTAGCCGGATTTTCTCACGAGGAGTGGCATGAGTGAGCGCAGCGGCTGAATTTTCTAGGATCCAGCTTAGGTCGCGACAATGCTACTTCTTTGGGTGACCCACTCGCTGATCCGAAACGACCTACGG
>JBARRP010000171.1:0-5880 GCA_049644285.1 Candidatus Acidiferrales bacterium
CTGCCGAATGACTTGCGGGCTGAATCAGCAACGGCTAGAACGAACGCACAAAAAGTCTTGTTTCGAGCTGTCACCGTGCCGGGCCAGGAAGCAGTATTCGGGGACAGCAGGAAAAGATGGGGTGACGGCTCACAGATACGCAGTCCTTCAGGTGCGGCTCGAGTCCCGGCGTCACCCGCAAGGCAACCGGAGGCGCTTCAAAGAACGGCGGATGCATGAATGAAACAGGTGACATCTGCACGCGGACAAAACACTCGGATGGGCGGGAGCGACCCCACTTTGTGCGGCCTGCAGCCGCCCAAAAGGTCGTGGGGTCGCTCCCGCCCGCCCCGAGCGGCTCGGGGCCGTGTTTTGTCCGCGTGCAGAGATCGAAGCAGACAGTTTGTAATGCAAGTCGTATTACATCGCAAAAGAGAAAAGGAGGAAAACCGTTGCCACTACTGAAAGCACCATCCAAACAACCAAAGACTACAACCCTTCAGGTTCGCTTGGAGGAAGAAGTCAGACACCACCTGGACAGATACGCCGAGTTCATCGGCGCAAATGCATCCTACGTCGTCAGTGAAGCGCTCAAGCTGCTGTTCAAGCGGGATGACGAGTTCAAGCGCTGGCTGAGCGAACACCCGACCAACATCAACCAGGAGCAAAACAGAGGAGACGTTCTTACGAAGACCGCGTAACAACCATGAAGCCTCGTTCAACCCAATTCGACGTGCGCGAGAATACAGCGTCCCCAAGACAGCATGCCCCGCGCTTTGCAGTGAATTCGATACCGTCTCAATCCGCGAGACCATCGGCAGTCTCGCGAGCGGAAATGTCGCTTCTATCGGCATCATCGTCACAAGAATCGTCATTCAGTTCCCCGAACGATGCCGCACCCACCGCGGCCACAGGAGGTGACGAAAGCCACGGAAACCACCTCCTGACTGTTCACGAAGTAGCTGACTTATTGCAAGTCCCTGTGTCTTGGGTCTACGGGCGGACGCGTAAACGATCCTTGGAACGATTACCAGGTTACCGGCTTGGGAAGTACTGGCGTTTCCCAGAAGACGAAATACTCGCATGGGTCGAATGTCAGCGCGGAGGCGGTCGTGCGGCTTGACACCAACGCTACACTTGGAAATGACATAGGAAAAGGCAGACGAGCCAACCTCAAAATAGAGAGGAGGAACATGGCTCGTTGCCAGTATCAGAATGGTTGTCTGTTTATTCGCGGCAAGCGTAGGAAGGTCTGGGTTGCACGCTGGAGAGAAAACGTGATACTCGCTGATGGATCGAACAACCGGGTAATGCGCTCTCTTGTGCTTGGGCCTGTAAGCGAGATCGCAGGCCGACGCGAAGCCCGCAGACTGCTAGACGCTCGCCTCAACCCCGTTAACCAAGGGCAGTACCGCCCGGAAGCAACGATCTTGTTTTCCAAGTTCGTTACGGACTATTTCGAGCCGGGTGTGCTGCCGACACTCAAGTTTGCTACACAGGAGATTTACTCGCTTCTGTTACGCAAGCATTTGATTCCACGGTTTGGGGACCATCGGCTGTGTGACATCTCCAGGGTTGAAATCCAGCAGTATCTTCTGGAGAAGCTCAAGCAAGGGTTCGCATGGGAGACCACCAACCATCTGCGTCACTTGCTGAGTAAAGTCATGGGAACTGCCGTGAATTGGGACTACATCCTGAGCAATCCGGTGCGCGGTGTGAAAATGCCCGAGAGGACACTAAAGCGCCCGCACAGATTTCTCACGGCAGATGAAGTTAGACGACTAATCGGAGCCAGCAAGGAACCAGCCGCACAATCACCCTGCTAGCAGCAATGACAGGTTTGCGGATTGGCGAAATTCTTGCATTGCGGTGGGGGCGCATTGACTTCATCAGAGGAACGTTGCTCGTGGCGGAAACCTGTTACAAAGGTCACTTCGGATCACCGAAGACCCGCGCTAGCAGACGTGAGGTTCCGTTGGCTCCAGCAGTCGTGCGTGAGCTGGAAGCGCACTATTCTCGTTCGGCAGATCACTCTCCGGGCGCACTGGTCTTCGCTACGCGCCAGGGCCGTCCACTTGCGGCGGACAATCTCAGAAAGAAGTTATTGCGTTCCGCATGCAAGAGGGCTGGTTTGCCGCGCATTGACTGGCACACGCTTCGCCAGTATTCCGGCTCCCTGACTATCCCGGGTGTCCAGAGAACGGAACGAGCAAGTACCTATGACTGAAGGTTGTTTCCCCGATTTTACGATCTACCACTCGGCATAATCCCTTCGTGATTTAAAGGTGTTGGAGGAAAACCAGCAGCTCGTCATCGGCCTTATATCGGCCAGGTTTCCCCTCGGGCGTCGTGATCTTTGCCAAGATCTTCTCCTTCAAAGCAAGGTTTGCATCCAGGTAGATCTGCGTAGTTTCAACGGATTCATGCCCCAACCAGAGGGCGATCACTGCTCGGTCGACGCCCGCGTGCAGTAGTTCCATTGCCGCGGTGTGACGAAGCACATGTGGGGTGACGCGTTTTTTGCAGAGAGATGGACAAGTGCGACCGGCCACTGCCACATGCTTGTCGAGTAAGTCTTCCACACTGTCCGCACTGAGACGACTGCCACGAGCGTTGGGAAACAACATTTCTGTATTTCGTCTCGCTGGTTCTCCGAGCCATGCTTTCAGCACTGCGACCGTCGACTTGGTTAACGGCGTGCATCGCTCTTTCCGTCCTTTCCCCATGCAGCGCACATGGGCTCCTGTGCTGAGAAGCACGTCTGTGCGTCGTAGACCAGTCAACTCCGATAGGCGCAAGCCTGTTTGCACAGCGACTAGCAACAGGGCGTGATCCCGACGTCCGAACCACGTTGTTTGATCGGGAGTCTCCAGCACTGCGTCGATTTCAGGACGCTCCAGGAAGTGAACCAAAGAACGAGTATGACGTTTATTCGGGATGGCAAGCACGCGCTGGATTTGAGAGGAACGAGATGGTTCTTCGTAAGCAGCGTAGCGGAAGAAGGACCGGATGGCCGTCAACCGGAGATTTCGGCTTTGGGCCGTGACACCTCGATTCTGTTCCAGGTCCGCAAGAAACGCGGTGACCAGCGGTGCATCGATCTCTTCGAAGGCTAAATGGGAAGGTGGTTTGGCCAGACGCCGTCGCGTGAACTTCAGAAGCAAGCGGAATGTGTCCCGATAGGAGCGGATCGTGTGGGGGCTCGCCTGCTTTTGATTCATGAGGCGCTGAGTGAAGAAACTCTCGAGCAGGAAGGCGAGTGTCGCAGTGGATTTCATGTGCGCCTCTCCCAATGTTCTTCGAGTCGCTTTACTGCTAAGCCCATCAGTTCGGGGCAGGCAGTGAAGTACCAGTAGGTGTCGCTCACATGAACATGTCCAAGATAGGTGGACAGCACTGGCAGGCGACGCTCGACGTCTTGACCGGAACGGTACCACTGCACCAGTGTTTCGACCGCAAACCGATGGCGGAAATCATGTAGGCGGGGGCCCTGGCTCGCGAAGGTGCCCCGCAACCCGGTTCGCCGAGACAGGGTGTAGAAGGTGCGGCGGACGCGACTTGGAGTCAGGCGTGTCCCGCGTCTAGATACGAAGAAAAAGGACGCCGGACGTCCCGCCAAAAATCGCTCACGATGCGATGCGTAATCAGAGAGGACGTTCTGGGTCGATCGATGAATGGGCACCAAGCGAGACTTGCCAAACTTCGTGCCTCGAATGGTGAGAACGCCTTCTTTCAAGTCCACATCTTCTGATAGCAGGTTCAGAGCCTCACTGATGCGCAGGCCTGTCACGGGCAACAGACCCAACAGACAGTAATAAGTCTTACTGGGTAGGCCATGAAGAGATGGCAAATGCAATGTGGCTTCGAGCAACAGCCGAATTTCCTCGTCGCTATACAAGTAGGGCCGCGCCCGGTGAGGGCGGTGGGGCAGCAATCCCCAAGGTGGTATCTCAGTTCGTGCATCGGTAGCACTCCAATAGCGAGTGAATCCGCGCACAAAGCTCAGTCGGCGAGCCCATTCGAAGGGACGCGCCGAAGGGTTTTCCTGCGCCCATTGCATGGCAAGAGCTATGGTGATATGGGATGCGTTGTGTCGCTCGAGGAACGAAACGAACTTTAGCAGGCAGCGTTCGGCATCGTGTAGCTTGAATCCCAAACTGCGGCGCATCTCGATGTAGTCGTGGACGGCTTTGCGGAGTGTGTTCATCGCGCACCCCCAGGCCATGGCAATGCCAGCGTCCGCAAAGCGGCGATGTCGACCTTGGCATAGATGGTTGTGGTTTGAGGAGATCGATGCCGCAGGAGCTCTCCGATCTCTGCCAGAGACGCGTTCTGCCGAAGCATCTGGGTGGCCAGGCCGTGTCGGAATTGATGAGCACCATTCCGTAGCGAATGAATCCCCGCTCGTACGAGAGCATGTCGCACTAAGGAGGCGATCGCTTGAGAACCCTTGAAGCTTGCTATAGGTGCCTTAGTACGAAGAAATACGCATCGGCTGATTGTTTTCGGACGCGCACTTCTTAGGTAGTTGGAAATACCCTTGCCGACATCCACGGGAAGCGGCAATTGGGAATAGCGCCCCCCCTTTCCGCGCACCGTGATCAACCCGTTCTGCCAATCGAGATCCTCCAAACGAAGAGTCACGACCTCGCTGGCCCGCAAACCGAGCCGCGCCAGAAGCAACAGGATCGCGTAATCTCGTCGACCCGCAGCCGTCTTTCTGTTGCAGGATGCTAACGCACGTTCGATCTGCTCGGGAGGAAGAGCCCTGGACACGGTCGATAGTGACCAGTTCGCGACAGCGGGCACGCAGGCGGCAAGATCTGTGCACAGGTCTCCGCGATATCGCCCGAATCGCAAAAACGAGCGCAGCGCGGTTGTCACCAACTGGACTCGCTTGCTCTTCATCAAGGCTACACGACGCCGGACAAATCCGATTACTTCAGCAGCACGGAGATTGGAAAGGTCTATCGGACCACCACTGAAGCGTTCGGTCAAAAACTCGCCGACGAACGACAGGTAGCTGCGCACTGTGGTCGCAGCTAGCGCTCGTTCCTGCCTCAAATAGAGACTAAATTCGTCTCGCAGTTGGTCTGTCGGCGTAACTGCTGGCAATGATGGTTCAGGAATCACACCCTGGCGAAGCAGGAGACCAAAAAGCCTTTTCAATGCTGCCACATCACTTCGTCCCGGACATCGGTACCGCGCTCGAAATCGCAGGTAGCGTTGCGAATGTTCGTGCGTGATTTCCTGTGGGAGGGTCTGACGTTTCGCCAGCCATCGGCTGAAGTCAGCAACCAGCCGAATCTGCAACTCCGCCGTTGGCTGAGCATAGCCTTGCTCGTGCAAGTCGGCCGCATAGGAATTCATATACGGCCCCAAGGGCCCTTCATGCATGCGCTTGAGTGTTTTGGGATTTTTGAAAATCAGGTTCATTGTGTGTCCTCCTATCAGAAGAATCTGACAGGAAAACACCACCGAGTTATGCCGGGTCAATCTGCCAAGTCATGTGGAGGGGCGGTCTAAATTCAATCCACCCGGGATAGTCAGGGAGCCGGAATACTGGCGACTATCCCGGAGCCGGGATAGTCGTCACACGCACGGCACGCTGCTGCACACGCAAGGAACACCATTGAAAGTCGCGCAAGCTCAACTCGGGCATTCGCACATGGCGACGACCCTGGAAGTCTATACGCACGCCAGTGCTGGCGCCCAGCGAGAGGCCGTGACCTTGCTCGAGAGCCAATTGTTCCCAAGTGTTCCCAAGTTGGATGAACGTGGAAATACGGCGCAGGAAGAAACTCCGCTGCTTCAGTGAGTTAGGGTCGGGGCGTGGAGATTTGAACTCCAGACCTCCTGCGCCCAAGGCAGGCGCGCTACCAGGCTGCGCTACGCCCCGAC
>JBARRP010000172.1:0-39459 GCA_049644285.1 Candidatus Acidiferrales bacterium
TTTCGTAGGCTGTGCGGAGCAACTGCCTCAGCTCCGGTATCGTTTTCTCAGCGACGTAGAGATCGCCCAAACCTGTGAGCGTGATGTATCCGTCCGGGTGAACGGTCACTGTCTGGTTGAATTCCGGCGTGAAAGGAAAAGTCAAATCGAACGTATCGCCCTTGCACAGCTGATAGCGAGGATTTCTCCGTTGCAGTACGGGCCGACCCGCCTCTTCACCGCCGGTCGCGGCGTCACTAGTGGCTGGCCCTGTTGTGGCGAGCACGGGTGGTTCCTGTTTTTCCTGTGCGCCAGAAGCGCACACGGGGGTCCCCAAAACGGCCGCGATCCCAGTCGAAGCGAGACAACCCGTCACGATCGCGATCCTTATCCAGTGCCTTTGTCGTATGCCTGTCATCTCGGCCCCCTCCGCTACCGGTATCTTTTTCACTCTCCTCGAATAGCCGCTCGCTGAGCCAGTTTGTTGGCAGCAAGCGAGGCTAAGCAGGAGATACTGGTACAACATCATCACAATAAGATTCCCGCACTCTCGCTCGGGCGACGAAATCCAACACTTTTTGGGCAACCTGATACTGCTGATCGAATTCGAGCTGCGGATACACGGGCAAGGAGAGGATCTCCGATGCGACTTTCTCCGCGACGGGGAAATCGCCTAGCTTATAGCCCAGCTCCTTGTAAGCTTCCTGGCAATGAAGTGGCACAGGGTAGTGGATCTTAGTCGCGATGTTGGCTGCGGCAAGATACGTCTTGAGCTGGTCTCTATTGTCAACGCGGATCACGTACAGGTGGTAGATAGCCCTCGCCCATGACGGCTCATACGGAATTGCTAGGGCGCCGAGGGCCGAGGTTAATAGCCCGTGATAGCAAAAGGCATTCTCGCGGCGTTTCGTATTCCAATCTGCGAGGTGCTTGAGCTTGATGTGTAAGATCCCGGCCTGGATCGCGTCCAACCGAAGGCTATATCCTTCCATTTCCTGAGAGTTCTCTCGAGCGTGACCGTGATGGCGCAGCATCCGAACCTTTTGTGCAAGTTCTCCATCGTTGGTCGTAACCGCTCCCGCTTCTCCACAAGCTCCCAAGTTCTTTCCGGGATAGAAGCTGAATGCGGCGGCGTGGCCCATCGATCCCGCTTTTCTCCAGCGCCTCTCCTTGTTGGAAAAGTAGGCAGCGCCATGAGCCTGGCAGGCGTCCTCGATCACCATTAAGTTGTACTGCTCAGCCAGCTCGAGGATGGCATCCATATCAACCATCTGACCGTAGAGATGCACCGGAACCACTGCGGTCACAGGTCTTTGAGTCGCCCTGTTGAATAGCTTGCCGGTCTCCCTGTCGAAGTAGCACCGCGTCTCGAGGTGCTCGCGGAGCTTGGTTACATCCATATTGTATGTGCGCTCATCGATGTCGACGAAGTCTGGACGGCCCGCCGCCTGAGAAATGGCCTCGGCAGTGGCGATGGAAGCGTTGGGTACAGTCACCACCATATTGCCCTGAGCGACACCGGCGGCGATCAGCGCTAGCCTCAGGGCGTCTCTCCCGCTGCCGACCCCGATGCAGTGTCGCGTATCACAAAACCGGGCAAAGTCTTGCTCAAAATCCTCGACCATCGAGCCGTCAGCGAAGGTGCCGGTTCGCAGTGCGGCTCTGAAGACTGAGAGCAGGTCTCCTTGCAGTTCTACGTGTGGGGCAATCAGATCGTCAAAAGGAATGTGCGCGGGAACGCTCATCGCTCACTCTAGGCCAATAAAGGTCGAGGTACCACCGCAGAACTGTGAACCTGACTCACCCAAGCACCGTCAATGTCGACAGCAACAGCGCGCCGGAGAAGAGTGACAGAAACGACCAGCCGCTGACGTCCCTTGAAGCCCGACAGAACGCCTTCCAATCCGCAGAGAGGCCCGTGCTCTATTCGCACCTTAGCCCCAATGTGGAGAAACGGCCATGGTTCGCTCTGAACGCCGGATCGAACAATGGTCTGTATGGCGGCGATTTCGGCGTCGTCGACGGGGATCGGAGTCTTGGCTATTCCGACGACAAGGATCACACCGGGTGTCTTAAGAACAGGGAGCCGATTCTGCACGTCGAAACGGCAAAACAGATAGCCAGGGAAAAGAGGAAGTTCCATTTGCTTGAAGCGGTCGGACCATCGCCGCCTGCAGCTGTAGAGGGGCAAAAGCGGGTCGTAGCCCTTACCGCGCAGCAGTGTCTCGACGCTCTTTTCATAACGAGCTCTGACCCGTAACGCGTACCACGGATGTCGGATGTCTGCGAATTCCGTCTTCCGCTCCAAGGACGTTGTTGCATCAAAGGTGAGGTGCATTTTTTTTGGAAGCCCTGAACAAGCTACCGCCATGAAACTCCCATTTGCCCGGATCTAATTCACGTTAACGCAGGATTTCAATGACGTTTAAGTTGCATGAGTAACCTGTGCAAGAGCGTTGCCATCTTCAGGTGCAGAGGTTCCATCCTGTTTTTTGCTGAAACTTCAGTGTTTAGCGCTAAATAGCGAGCATGGAGAGGGTGCCGGGCGGAAGTACTGAACGACTCAGGACTGTGCAGTTTCCTAAAGAAAAAGTTCAATTAATTTCCACTTGAGGAGGGCATCGCTTCGGGAGGCGCGGCCAGCGCGCTGGCAAGACCCGGCGCGCACAGGGGACAAAGGAGCAGGTATGGTGGCGAGGTCCTGGTTGGAGAAATATTTCTGGCCCTAAACATGTGTTTGATGGCGATGGTCACGCAGAACCGAGTGCAGCCCCGATTTCGCGCTGCGATAGGTGTGAAAGTGTGAGACGAGATGCAGCGGCCGGAATAAGACGGAGCGAATTGCGCGACGCCCAGTACAAGGGGGTGGCCAGCGACGAGCGCGTGACAGCCGTCATAGGGTCAATGCCGCTGCGCCACAGTGAGGTCGCCCCGTGACCTAGCGCGCCCGCTCCCTTTCTGGTTCGCTGACGGCATAAAGAACCAATTCTACCCGGCTAGACACACCCAGTTTGTCGAAAATCCGGAGCATGTAATTGCGGACGGTATGCTCGCGGAGGTTGAGCTTCACGGAGATCTCTTGGTTCCTCATGCCTTCAGCGACTAAGCGAGCGACATCCTGCTCGCGAGGCGTGAGCCGCGCCATTCCTCCCGTAGTCCGAATCTGCGCGGGCCGCATGTTGGCAATGAGGTCGAGAAGAACCTCCAACTCGCTGTTGCTCACCCAGATTTGCCCCTCGTGAACGCGGCGGATGCATTTCGGCAGCGCCTTGAATGGATAGCCGCGGCAAAAAACGCCACGAGCTCCTGCCCGGAAGGCATCAACTACTAGGTCACGTTCGTCCGAGTCCAGCAACATGACCGCCGCGGGCTTTGGTTCAACGGTGCGGAGCTGATGCAGAACTTTGAAGCCCGTGAATGGGCCATCCTGCAATTCCGCGCTAATCAGCGAAACGTGAGGCTTGTACTTCTGCAGTTCACGAAAGGTGCCCGAAGAGTCGCCGCTAAACGCATGAACGTCGAAGTTGGCTCGGCGCTTCAGCGCTCCCGCAATCAACTGGCTACTCATGGAAGTGGGTTCGGCAACGAGGACTCGGATCCGCTCGGCCGCGAGATTGGCCAAATGGCTCATGACCGCGGAAATCTCGGGGGACGAGAGTAGAACGATTTGGACGCTCCGATGTTCCCCAACGGGGCGAGGCCGACAAAGTGGGCACGTAAGGTAGTCTGAATCACCGTAGAACGTGTTCGCGCACAACAGATAGCGAGTACTAAAACTATTGCGCCACGAGTGCAACAGGCGTTCGATCACTCCCGTGGCTCCCTTACATTGGGTGAGGTGGAGCAAGTCACAGACCGAACAGCCGGAAATGACCGCGCAAGATGGTGATTTTGCAGCAGCATGCCCGTGAGAGTTTGGCTCGAGAAGTAATTCCTAGGAACCCGCGCCTGTATCCACTAAGCCATTGATATTAAGAGGGATAGACCGCCTAGTGCAATATGATCGCGATGATGCAGGGCATGCAATCTCCTGCATGGGTTTGTGTAGTCGAGTGCGATCCACAGCTGATGTGGAAACTTTCTGTCCACTAATGCGCAAAATGGAGTCAAATCTTGTCACTAACCTCTTCGCGCCTCACCGTCAGCGAAGGCAAGAGTCCTTGTTATCAACTAAGACCGAAGGGTCCGTTCGCCAGGAATCCTAAGCGCATCGCCGCTGGCTGGCCGTAGCCTTCAAGTTTCGCGGGAGGTCAAAGAGCGGGATCAGGAACCAATGCCGCCCTCGTTTGAGCGGGTGAAGAGCGTGCACTCGCGTTCGGAGAACTTCGTCAGAGCGAGCAGCAGGTGGACGCGGCCTTCTAGTCTTCCAAAGCGTGGTGTGCATTCGACTGCCACGCGCGGAAAGTAGATGTAAAAATATAGGTAGCTCCATACGGGATGCAAGCGAAATTTTAAACAGTCAGTCGATGTTGGAGAGATTGTCGACTCCAACCTCCCAGTAGTTTTGTCACTACGGTTGAAGGGCACGTTGCGCTGTCGACCAGTAAAAAAAGTCACAACGAGTCCTCGCGCGAAAGCCAACGTGTGAAGTGACTTTCTGCTTCTTGTGACTCGACGCACGCAGGAATAGTCTTGACAAGACTGACGGCGCCGTGCGGCCGGGGCGATAACCCCACATCCGACCAGCCCATTTGGTTTGAATGGAACGCAGGAAAGCAGTTCGCTATCGGCTGGCTGCCAGAGCGGTATTTGCCTGGAAAGGTCCAGAGGGCAATCCCCGGCGCGCAGAAGGTGTAACGCGCGACATCGGCCTAGGAGGAGCATTCATTTTGGCTGGTACGTGCCCGCCTATCGAGAGCAGGGTCCAGCTGGATATCTTCCTGCCGCCGTTCCGTCAAAGCGCACGAGGCACAAAGATCACCGCTGATGAAGAAGTGTTAGTGGTTCGCGTCGAGCATCCGGTCGCCGGTGGATCGAATGGCTTTGCAGTTGTCGGCAAGGGCTTCACCCTCCAGCGACAGGAGGGACCTGATTCGTCGCAACCCCAACAAACGAAACCCAATGACTAGCAGGATCAACGCAGAACTTCCATTTGTCTACCGGATCCGGAAGCAGTACACGGCGAAAGACCTATTCGGGCACAAACGGGCAAGCTTCACATAGAGAAAAAGCATGGGATGGCCTGCGACTTCGAATTCTGTGCCGTCGACATGGGTCGGAGATTTACCGCCGGAAGAGGTGATCTTCGGCAGCTCCCCGGCCATGGAGGAGATCCGACGGAACGTCGAGAGGGCAGCCGGCGCGGATATCCCTGTGCTGCTGCAAGGGAGAAGCGGCACCGGCAAGGAGGTACTGGCTAAGTTCCTTCATCGGCGGTCCCGCTGGGGGAGTGGCGCCTTCGTAAAGGTCCATTGCCCAGCTCTACCCAGCGCTTTGATCGAAAGTGAACTCTTCGGTTACGAAAAAGGATCTTTTACCGGCGCGTACGAAACGAAGCGAGGAAGGGTAGAGCTTGCCCACGAGGGCACACTGTTTTTGGACGAAATCGCCGAGATGGATCTTGGCCTACAGGCGAAGCTGTTGCAGCTGCTTCAGGATGGACAGTTCTCCCGGATTGGCGCCCAAAAGGACAGGCAGGTGGAGGTACGGGTGGTTTGCGCCACCAACCGCCGATTGCAGCAGGAAATCAAGTCTGGCACTTTTCGCCAGGACCTCTTCTACCGAATCAACGCCCTCACCATGGACCTGCCAACCTTGCCGGAGCGCAGCGGCGATATCCCCATGCTCGTGGCCTACTTCTTGGAGAAGTACAGCAAGAAGTACGGTTACCCAGTGCGTCCTTTCTCAAGTCTCTTTCTCAGGCAGTTGCACCGATATCGATGGCCGGGCAACATTCGAGAGCTCGAGAACGTTGTTCAGCGCTACGTGATCTTGGGGTCAGAGCAGATCATCAGCAACGAGCTCGAAGACGGCGGCCCCGATTTCTTGACGGAGATACCACACGGCGAGGTCATTCAACTGAAAAAAGTCACACAGCAAGCGGTTAAGCAACTCGAGCGCACGATAATCGCAAGAGTCCTAAAGGCCAAAGGTTGGAATCGGCGCTTGACCGCTCGTGCCCTAAGCATCAGTTATGGCGCCTTGCTCCAGAAAATGAAGGAAGCTGGCCTGCGGTCGAAACGGAACAGAGGGCGTGATGAAACTGCAGGCAGGCCGAACTGGGCCGCAGTCGACGCTGCCGAAGTGGCACCGGAGGACATTGCGCAGTTGGATTCATGAGTCTTGGAATTGACCGCATCCGATCTGCGGTCCGCGAGGCTTGGCAAGCTGCCGTAGTGCTCGTTTGCTACTCCCTAAACTGGCGTCAGGAAGATTGGGCTTTTTGGGATATCTCGCCAGTTGCGGCTATTAGGACGCGACTCCTGCGTCAAAAATAACGTCGCCTATGTTAACCAGCTTGGTGGCGCTGGTGCCAACAGGGTGCCGGAATTCCTCGACTTGCTGCCAGCAGGTCGCCTTCGCATACCAACCAGTTGGGCGATGGCATTTGGATTTTCGAGCTCGGCACGCAGCGGCAGCGCTTGACAGTCCGGGTGCATCTGGGATTACACTCACTCCGAAAGTGGCGGTGATGCCCCTGTCGGTACGGCAACCCAGCCTGGGAGTTTGTGCACACAAATATCAGAAGAATCGCGGCCCCGCTCGTGAGGCGTGGACCGGGGCTCGCGTCCCAAGAAACGCAGTGCCGAGCTCGGCTTCTCCGGAGATTGAACTGGCAGAAGTCTTTCATGCGCGATCTTCTACGCCAGTTCCTTAGACCTCCAAGCAGAGATGGTGATTTTAAGGGTCAGTGGGAGAGGGGTGGGTCGATGAAGAAACTTCTTGAGAAGAGGCGAATGTTTCTGGCAGTTCTTCTCGGCCCCTGGTTCCTGATGGGGCCAGTTGTTTCATGCGCGCAGACCCAGCCAGCAGCGTTCGATCCAAGCGGAAAGAGCTTTCAGAAGGAGACAACTCAGGATTACAACCGGCGCCTCGAACAGCTTCGCCAGTCGCTCGCGGAACGAACACCGGCGAGCCAAGTTGGTGATTATCGGATCGGGGCCCACGATGTTATCGAGGTCAACGTATTTGAGGCGCCAGAATTGAACCGCTCCCTCCGGGTGTCGGCCGGAGGCGAGATTTCTGTGCCGCTCGTCGGCGGGGTAGAGGCCGCAGGACTGACCGCGCGAGAGGTCGAAGGGATTCTGGAAGAGAGGCTCCGCGAATTCATAAAGGATCCCCATGTGGGCGTGTCTGTGAGTGCGATCGAGAGCCATCCGGTGTCGGTTGTGGGGGCGGTAAAGAAACCCGGCGTCTTTCAACTCCGGGGGCCCAAGACCGTGCTCGAGATGCTTTCGCTGGCGGAAGGCCTCGCCGATGATGCAGGCGACGACGTGCTCGTGATGCGAGGCGCGGGCTTGCGCCAGGGTGAGACTTCGACGAATGAGAGTGATGAGCCGAATGCCGCTCACTCTTCGGCCTCAAGCGAAGGCGCCCCACTGCCGAATGTCGGCGCGGGGAACGATAACCCGAACGAGAAAGACACTGTCAAGGTAAACCTGAAGAAGGTGTTGGACTCCGGGGATCCCCGGTATAACGTGGCAGTCTATCCTGGCGACATCGTCAAGGTACCACGCGCAGGAATCGTGTACGTGGTAGGCGGAGTCAACAAGCCGGGGGGATTCGTAATGAAGAGCAACGAAAAAATGTCGGTCCTGAAGGCAGTAGCTCTTGCCGAGGGGCTGACACGGACGTCATCTAAGGGCCGGACACGAATCATTCGCACCGATGAGGGCAGTGGAGAGCGGTCCGAGATCGCCATCAATTTGGGAAAGATACTAGCTGGGAAAGCTCCCGACCCGGCGTTGAAGTCTGCGGACATCGTTTTTGTCCCGGACAGCACTACAAAGAATGCTCTTTACAGAGGGTCCGAAGCTGCGCTTCAAACCGCCGTTGGCGTGGCCATCTGGCGCTGGTAGATCATCGTCCGCGCTTAAACACATTAAGATGGAACAAGACGACAAAATCAGGCTCTATGAATCACCAGAGTATCCTCTGGAAAAGCGCCGGGCGCAGGGACTCGCCTTGCATGAAATGCAGGAGATCCAAGAGGTGCCCGATCTGCTTGAGTATTGGCGGGTCATACAGAAGCGGCGCGCGACAATTCTAACCACACTTTTCGTTGTGTTTGCATTTGCTCTGTTCGCAACGCTCAAGGAGAAGCCTGTCTATAAAGCCCGGGCGCTCATCGAGATTCAGAAAGAAAATCCAGACATACCGTCCCTGCAAGAACTTTTTCAGGTTGAGAGCATATCGGACACATACCTCGAAACGCAGTACCGAATCTTGAAAAGTGAAAATCTGGCGCGGCGTGTGATTACGCAGCTTCGGCTCGATCAAGTGGCGGAGTTTGGTCCGCCACCGCAGGCTTGGTCGGGAATCCAGCCGCAGGAAGTCGCTTCGCCCCAAGTGTTTGCTGTTCCTGGAAATACGCCCAGCAACCCTGACACGTACACCGAGGTATTGAAGAAGTTTCAGGATCGGTTAGACGTCGAACCCTTGAAGCGCAGCCGTCTGGTGGAGGTTACTTTCGAATCGAACGATGCGAATCTGGCGGCACAGGTGGTGAACACGCTTGCCTCCAATTACATGCAACAAAACCTGGAAGCGCGCTGGGAGGCTTCCCAGACGGCTTCCGAGTGGCTCGCGCAGCAACTGCTCGAGATGAAAGGGAAATTGGAGAAATCCGAAGACGAGCTGCAGCAATACGCTCGTCAAAACGGGCTGATGTTCCTGGAAACGGACAAGGGAACCACCGAGAACATCGTGGCGCAGAGACTTCGAGAGGTGCAAGAAGGACTGACCAAAGCGCAGGCTGACCGGTACGAAAAGGAATCGCTTTACCGGTTGCTGCAACAAGGCGACTTCGCATCGCTGCCGGGTGTCTTCGACGATAAGTTGATGCAAGACCTCACGGAAAGACTGGCTGAGCTCGAGCGAGAGCGCTCGAGATTGACAGCGACTTTCAATGCCGACTATCCGCGCGTAAAAGAGATCCAGAGCCAAATCGATGCGAGCCAAGCCGTGCTAGACGGGGAACGCGAGCGTGCCGCCAAACGAATTACCAACGACTACCGAGCCGCTGTCGAGCGCGAGCAGATGTTTCAAACGGCTTACGACGAACAGCAGAAGCAGGTGAACGATGTTGCCGAGAAATCAGTCCAATACAACATTCTGAAGCGGGAGGCGGATACCAATAAGCAGTTATACGTAGGACTGCTGGAGAAGTTGAAAGAGACCGGGGTTTCGACTACGCTAAAAGCCACAAACATCAGAGTCGTTGACCGGGCCTATCCTCCCAAGAAACCCGACCGCCCTCGAATTCTGCTGAACCTATCGCTGGCATTCGTCCTCGGACTCAGTCTCGGAATTGGCGCCGCATTCTTGCAGGAGCACCTCGACAACACGTTCAAAACAGCCGAAGATGTTGAGCGGCTTCTGCAATTACCAGCGCTGGCCTCCGTTCCTGCAGTCCAATCTTCCAATAACCAGCGGAGCATGCATAGTCTTTACGAACGCGCTCGCGTTCTCGTCGGCGACACGCATCGAGCAAATGGGGATCCTCAGTGGAATCGGATCGAAGGAAATGGACAGAACGCAGCTCTGACCGAGGCCTTTCACGGATTGCGAACCTCGGTGCTCCTCTCGACAGCCAAACATCCTCCGAAGTCGCTGCTGGTGACGAGCGCGCAGGCGGGCGAAGGCAAGACCACCGTCGCAGCCAACCTGGCTGTTTCGCTGGCTCAGTTGAGCGGGCCGGTCTTGCTCATTGACGCAGATTTGCGAAGACCGAGTCTCCACAACTTCTTCGGGATTACCAATTCTTCCGGCCTCGTCAACTTTCTAACCGGGGACCCTGACTGGCGAACCTTGGTATGTCATGCGGCGCCGATTGGGTTGGACGTGCTTTTCTGCGGGCCCGTGCCTCCCAATCCCGCCGATCTGCTTTCCTCCGAGTACATGCGCACCCTGGTCCGGGATGCATCGAAAGAATACAAATTTTTGATCCTGGATTCACCGCCGCTCCTGACGCTGGCCGACAGCCGTATTCTGGCGACTTTGGTGGATGGAGTCATTCTCGTGATTGGCGGCGGAATAACACCGCGCGAGGCCGTCCACCGAGCTTATCTGTCCGCCATCGATGCCGGCTCCCACGTTCTCGGCGCCACGATCAATTTCGCCGATACCAATTCCGGTTACTACTCGGCTGGCTACCATTACCAACGGGAAAAAATCGAGACCGGACGATGAGGACCAGGATAGCCGCTGGGAACGGGCCTCGATTAACGCGTCATGCTCAGAATCGTTGAGGTATCCCTCATCCTTGGGATCGTGCTGGCCGTTCTCGCATTTGGCGGCACTGAGACTACCTCTCTTGCTCTCGTTCAAGTTCTTTTCCTGGGGGTGGCGGCTTTGCTTGTCGCAAGTCCCAAAGGTGTGACAACATCCATCTCGTGGCAAGCCTTTGTGGCCCCGGCTGTGCTAACGAGCGTCGTTCTTTTACAGCTTTGCCCTCTACCGGTTCGTTTATTGAAGCGGCTTGCAGAACACCGGGACCCGGCGGCGGGCGCGCAGCTCGCTTGCCTAAGCCTCCAGCCCTACAGCACGCGCACACACTTTTTGGTGCTTCTAACCTGTTTCGTGGCATTTTATCTGACTCAGATCGTCAGCCGGGATCGAAATCGCAAGCAGCGATTGATCGTTTCTCTTGTCAGCCTCGGAGCTTTCGAAGCCTTCTACGGTTTGGTTCAGTACCTGAGTGGCTGGCAGCGGATTTTCGCTTACGCGAAGAAATATGACCTTGAGGAAGCCACCGGGACTTACATAAATCGGAACCACTATGCGGGATTCCTCGAGATGATTCTGCCTTTTAGCTTGGCTCTTGTTTTCTACGAATACCGAAAGCTGGGCCGGCACCAGGTCCAGCCGGTTATGAGCTTGAGAAAACTGATAACGCGGGCCAGCCTTCAGCGGCTTCTCTTTTGGCTCTCGATTGCAGTGGTGCTCTTTGCAGCCCTTATCTTCTCGCGGTCGAGGATGGGTATCGTCGCGGCATTCGCGTCGCTGCTTGTGATTTTCGGCCTCGCGAGCGTCTCTCGATTTCGAGGGAAAGCGGGTCTCTTGCTTTGTGCCGCGTTCATCACTTTGAGTATCTGCTTCGCGATCTGGATTGGTCCTGGGGCGGTCGTTGGAAGATTCGAGAACGTCGGACAGGAATACACACTACGCGGAGAGAGCCGTCTTTCGATTTGGCGGGGCGCCGGGGAACTGATCCGACATCATCCCTGGCTCGGGACAGGACTGGGAACTTTTCCAGTTGCTTACACAGCGGTGCAAACGACCTTCCTCGGCATGTTCGTCAATCATGCGCACAACGATTACCTGGAGCTTGCCAGCGACCTGGGACTGCCGGCGGCGCTTATTCTGTTCGTGTCCATCTTTTTCGTTTTGGTGCGCGCAGTAAGGACATTCCTCTTCGCCGAGAGAGATTTTGAACGATTTGCTGCGCTGGGTTGTGTCGGGAGCATCGTAGCGATCCTGCTGCACAGTCTGACGGATTTCAATCTGTATATTCCGGCCAACACGATGCTTTTCTCGATGGTGTTGGGCCTGGCAATGTCGACGCCGCAGCGAAATCTGCACGCCCGGAGCCGGGAACTTGACACGTAAACTTCAGCTTGGGCTAAAGCGGGCTCTCGATATGGTCCTCGCTTTCGTGGGACTTCTGATGTTACTTCCCGTGTTCGTTCTGATTGGCATCAGTATATGGCTTGATTCGCCGGGACCCGTTCTTTTCAGACTGCGAGCCGCGGGGTGTGGAGGAAGAGCGTTCGATCAGTGGAAGCTTCGCACCATGGTGAAGGACGCCCGGCAAAAGGCGCATCCTTTCGAGACATTCGCAACAGACCCACGGATCACGCGGGTTGGTCGCTTCCTCAGACGATGGAGTCTCGATGAACTTCCTCAGCTCTGGAACGTGCTCCGAGGAGAAATGAGCATTGTCGGGCCACGGCCGAACTTCATTGAAATTGCCGCACGCTATCCTCCCTTCGAAGCGCGCCGGCTGCTCATGCGTCCCGGCCTAACTGGATTGGCACAAATGCAGGGTCGCAACTTGGTTCCGTGGCCGCAGAGAGTCGCTCTCGACATCGCTTACATCGAGCATTACAGTTTGTGGCTGGATTTAAAGATTCTGGTCGCCACCATTCCGGTATGGTTTCGAGGCAAGGGCTTGTACGGAGAGGACGGCCGAGTAAGAATGCACGACCTGGCCTGACCTGTAGCGAAATGGGACACAAAAAGGGGCGAGTGGTCGTCTGGGGAGCGGGAGGCCACGGCAAAGTGATCGTTGACGCTTTACTTGCGTGGAATTGCTGGGACCTGATCGGGATCTTCGATGACGACCCCAGGAAGACGGGGCAGAAGATTCTGGGGATACCGGTTCTGGATTCTATCGGGGGCCTGCCCGGGTTGGTGGGGAAGCTAAGATTCGACGGTGTCGCAATCGCGATCGGCGACAACTATGTGAGGGATAAGAAGTTTCGGGAAGTGCGGGAATGCGGGCTGAAAGCCATGAACGTCATTCATCCAAGTGCGCATCTGTCCCGATTTGTGGAATTGGGTGAGGGTGTGACGATTTTGGCGGGAGCCACGATCAACGCTGGCACCGTAATCGAAGACGACGTTTGTGTAAATACAGCGGCGTCCGTCGACCACGACAATTATCTGGAGAGGAGTTGCCACGTCTCGCCGAACGCGACTCTGACGGGGGGAATCCGCGTAGGCAAGTTTGCTTGGGTAGGATCCGGAGCCGTCGTGGCACCAAACCTGATCATCAACAAATATTCTTGCGTCGCTGCGGGAGCTGCGGTCGTGCGTGATGTGCCGGAAGGTGTGATTGTTGGGGGTGTTCCTGCAGCGGAAATCGGCCGGCAGCCGAAACGGCCCGACCAATTCGAGCGAACCAATGCCTTTGGCAACTCTTGATCTACCGGCGATTGCGGGTGGCCGTCCCATGTTCGACCGACGCTTGCCGATTGTTTTGCCGGAGGGCTTGCCGACGGAAGAATTTCTGAGGGATGTCTGTAAGATTCTGGGCAACCGGCAGCTCACCAACGGGGCTTTTGTCCGCGAGCTTGAGGAAGCTGCCGCGGCTTATCTGGATGTTCCCCACTGCGTTGCGGTCTCCAGTTGCACCGTGGGGCTTGTCTTAACGCTGCGGGCGCTGGGTCTTCGGGGCAATGTGATCGTTCCCAGTTTTACGTTTCATGCGACTGCGCAAAGTGTTGTGTGGAACGGTCTCAAGCCCGTGTTCGCGGACTGCGACCTGGGAACATTCTGTATCGATCCGGAGGCGGTCCGAGCCCAGTTGTCGCCGGACACCACGGCGATTCTGGCGGTGCATTTGTTTGGCAATCCAGCATTCGTCACGGAGCTTGAGGAAATTGCCGCGAGTTCGAGAATTCATCTGGTCTACGACGCGGCACATTCGTTTGGTAGCAAAATCAACGGAAGGCATATCGGATCTTTCGGCACGGCTGAGGTTTTCAGTTTTTCACCCACCAAGCTGCTGGTTGCCGGCGAGGGGGGCTTGGTGACCACGCGCGATGCAGGTCTGGCGCGCCGTCTGCGCGCCGCGCGCAATTATGGCGACGCCGGCAGCTACGACCCAGACCTGATCGGATTGAATGCGCGGATGAGCGAGTTTCACGCTGCGCTGGCGCTGCGAGGCTTCGCAGGTCTCGATACGCGCATCGAACGAAGGAACGAAATCCGCCGTCACTACGAGCGACGCCTCGAGTCAGTGCCGGGGCTCAGCTTCCAGCAGGCTCGGCTTGGCAGCCGGAGCACGTGCAAGGACTTTTCCGTGCTCGTCGATGAGACAGCGTTCGGTAGATCGCGGAACTGGCTCTTTGAGGCTCTTCAGAAAGAGAATATCGAGGTAAGACGCTATTTCTGGCCGCCGATTCACCGGCAGAAGCTCTTTCGCGAAGTGTGGGAGCAGCGCCCGCTCCCTGTCACCGATTGGATTGCCGACCGCGTGCTGAACTTGCCGATCTACTCCTCCTTGAGAGACGAGGACGTCGATAAGGTTTGCGACGCCATTATTCGTGCTTACGAATTCGCGAAGACCAGGGAGATCGCCAAGGCGCAAGGCGCATGAGAGGACAGGAATAACGCGCTACTTGTATTTACTTCGAAGCGAGCCGGCGCGCCCATGCTGCGAAAAATCCTTGTCCTTGCCACCGGCCGATATTCTCCTGTAAACGCCTCTCCCGCGATGGCCCTCTTCTTCTATTCTTACTTCCGCAGGTCCTTCCATGTCCGCTGCTGCGCCTTCTGAATGAAGCCTGACAATCCGGAGAAAGCTCCGGTGCGCCTCCTCTAGAAGCTCGGGGCCGAACTGCCTCGCCCTCTCCAGGTTCCGCAGCGCCATTTGTTTCAAAAGTTGTGGGTTTCTGGCGACATCCAGGATCTTGTCAGCCAAGGCTCCCGCGTCTCCGGCGGGCACGATATCAACCGGGGCAAGGAGTTCAGGTATGCCTCCCACTTCCGAGCCGATACAAGGGCAGCCGCGGGCCATGGCCTCCAGCAACGCACGCGGTAATCCTTCCGCTCGCGAGGGCATCACGAACAAATCAACCGAGTCCAGCAGGTCGAAGATCGCTTTACCGAAGGGCAGTTGACCGAGAAACTTCGTCCGATCGGTTAGTCCCAGTTGACGGCCCAGAGCTTTTATTGATTCAGCGTATCGACCATCGCCGACGAGGACGATTTCGAAATTAAGCCCGCGGGAGCGGCACAACGAAGCGGCACGGAGAAAAACGTCGGGGGCCTTGTACAAGATCGACAGGCTTCCAATAAAGCCGATGCGAAAACGTTTTCCAGGCTCCTTGCCACCGCCCGTCAGCTCTTCGATCCGCCGGTATCTCTCGTCTAGAGCCGCAGGGGGAGCAAAGACGGACTCCATCAATGCATCGGAAAACCCCACTGTATAGGCATTCTTCCCGGGCGGGTAGCGGCGCTGCAGCGCGTATTGTGTCACGTAGTGGATTGCAATCGCCCCCTGGCAAGCTGCTCTCAGGTGGCGCGCGGCCGCGCGACGAAAAATAGGTCGAAAAACGTTTGGCCAAGTTCCGGGGCCAAGCGCGTCCCAAGGGTCACCCACGACTTCCAGCGCGTAGGGTTTCCCAAGCCGCCTGATCTCATACCAAGCGAGCCGGCCTACCAGTCCAGGGACACGAAGAATATAAGCATCGCAGTTGACCACAGCCTGTCGCACCGTAGTTCTGAGCTCGGGAAGATTGCGCAAGTACTGCCAAGGACCGCGATAGTCCGGTAACGCACAGAACGAGACCAAAGGCCCATCCGCCCGCGCTTCTTCGAGGCAGGCTCGCTGCTCCGCGCTCACGCGGGCCAGCACTACGAGTTCGTCAAATACCTCGAGGTACCGCGACCAGAAACCGTAGTTGGCTGGTCCCTCCGCACAAAACTGCTCGTCCGCCCCGCGTGCGAAGCGTTGTTCAAGTGCGATCAAAAGCTTCATGCGAGCTCGCCCCGGCGGTGGTGACCGGATCGTGTCTCGAGGCTGCAAACATGGCAGCAGAAATCAAGGCACCGTTTGTAACAGCAAAAAAAAACAAGATTATCGCTGTCGTAAACTAGTCCAGCCACAAAGAGAATCGTGAAAAAGGGAGCCAAGAACAGGCGAGCGTCCAACGCATCCCAACTCGCTAGCTTGCGCCGGTACCACCCTAGGAGACCACCGTAGATCGCAAACATGGGGCCAACACCTAGGGGACCAAAGTTGAGCAAGGCTTCGCCGCTCAGGCCGTAGACGCGCGACGAACTCCACCGCGCGGCCTTGCCCAACTGTGCTTCAGTTCCGGCATCGACTTTAATCTCCGGGCGGTCAGTCCAGAAATTCCTAGGGATCAAGATGGCCAGGCCTCCCGCGTATGTGAGGCCCCATCGATAATCGTAGTCTCCGGGATCCTTCACAAGATTGTGAAGAATGTAGGCATCACAATCGGCTCGAGCCAAATCTCCCAACAGCAGATATTTGAGATCCCTTTCGTAGCCTTTGGGCTCTAACCACATAGCTGGTGCGCGCAAGACCTCGAAGCCGGCTCTGCCTCGTTCCTTATAGAAGCCGTAAAAATACATGAATGCAATCAGCGAAATGACACCTAGTGTCATTGCTTTGGGCGACAGAACGCGGAAGCGATAGTGCAGGATGCCGGCCATCCAAAAAAGTGCCCAGACAGTCGCGGAGCGGCTGCCGTACCATCCCATTAAGGCGAAATGGCCGATGCCGAAGACGCAGACGAGCACTATCCCAAAAATCAAAGTGCGTCGCACCTGCCGCCGGCGATCCGTCCAGACAAATACGAGGGTAATGAATGACAAAACGGCTAAGGGCCAAGCAAATACCAACAACCAACCCTTTCCCGAAAAAGCCTCACGGTTGTTCTCAAACGCGTCGAGCATGCCGCGGATACCGCCCAACTCCCAGAAAAACGCTGTAACCCCGGCAACCGAGGAGGCCAGCGCAAGTGCAAATGACGGGTAGAACGTCCTCCGATCGATCTTCCATGCCGTTGTTGAAGGTTTCGTCCGATTGAAAACCCATTGGTGGGTCGCGCGATAAGCGAGTAGTCCCACAGCATTCAGGACGGCCATGGCCCCCAACCAAGTTCGCCAGTCACCCCATAAGATCAAGTCATACCCGGCGCCGAATCGGTCCCAGACCACGTGCAGGATCGGAGCTACAAAGAACCCATAGAATGCCAGGAAAGCAATGATGTTTCTTTATGCAAGTCATTCGGCTTTGGGAAACAAGGTCTCCGCTAGGTTCACGGTGTTACATAGCGCATCCAATTCGGCATCCCTGAGGATCGTCCGATGGTTCCGCCGTCGCCTCGACCTCTTTGACCCGATGTCCACACCGGCTAGAATCCCGCAAGCCATGACAGGCAACAGAAACCAATGGACAACGGATTTGTTCCACTCCATGAAGCCAAGTGTCAAAAGCCCTACGTAGACAGCCGCGATCAAGTAGTCTCCGCGTCGTTGGCACCCCAGGGCCACCTGCCTGAGAGCCTGTCCACGCCCGGAATCTTCCGGACGGACAAAGGCAACCACAATATTAGGAGTCTTCCGGCGCATCTCGGCAGACTTTGGCCAGGACACTGCGCAGATGGCCCAATCGCAAAGCATGACGTTTCAAGCATGGGCGCTAGCTTCGATGAGTGAGCGGGCAAGAATTTTTTCGTAGATGGCGGCGACTTCGCGCGCGGTCTTTTCCGCGTCAAAAAGACCTCGCGCCATCTTCTGTCCCTCGATGGTGCGACGACCAGCTTCATCCCGATCCTGGAGCGCCTCTAAGATTGCGTGCGCGAGAGCTGCCGGATTGCGCGCGGGGACCGCCCAGCCGGTTTTCCCGTCCACAACAAGATCGGGAAGGCCTCCTACGTTCGTCGCGACGACAGGGACTCCACCGAGAAGCGGTTCGACCGCGCCGCCTAAATTCTCAGAAAGCGACGGCACAACCGCTAAGTCCAGGTCCGGGTACAGCGCCGGAACATCCTGCCTTGTTCCCAAGAACGCCAGGAAACCATTACAACGCGCTGCACCCAGTTCCCGCAGCCGCTTTTCGTACCAGGTTGCGTTGGACCAGGCGCCACCAATGATAACCCCGCGGACATCTGGGCGAGCTTGCCTGACAAGTCTCAGTGCCGCTATAAAATCCTCATGGCCCTTTAGACCTCGCGTTTCCCCCAAGAACCACTTCGGAGCATACATGTATGCAACCATCCCGACTAAAGGCACGTTGGAGGAAATTCCGAGTTCCTGTCGCAGACGGCCTGCGCGGGTGTTGTTGAAAAGGTTCAGATCGGTGCCTACGTATGACAGAAACAAGCGGTCGGACCGAATTCCGAGCGCCTGGTATCTTTGTCGCGTCCACTGGCAGGTTGCAATCCAGTAGTCCTGGGGACCTCCCAGCCGCGTGTCCAGCCACGTGAAAAAACCGTGCTCCAAGTGGAGGGGGCCCGGCACCTGAAAGACCCGTGGGATTTGGTAGTCTTTGCCCAATGCCAGACGCATAACGATTGTTGTCCCGACGAAATGCGAGTGAATTATGTCCGGCCTGCACTCCTCGACGAGTTCGCGACAAGCGGCCAGAGTGGAGCGGAGCCGCTCTGGATGATGCGCCGGAAAATCTAGATTGACGGGAACGACGGTAGCGCCTGTTTGCCGATAGTGCGGAGCAAGGCCTTCGTTCGCCGAAGGTAGTGCCACCACGATCTCGAAACCCAAGGAGCGCAGCACTCGAATCTGTTGATAGACCCAAGTTGCTCCCACGCTGGTCTTAACGATGTGCAATGCCTTCATGGAGGCGTCCATTCTAGTCCCGAAACGCAAGCGCACCAGGCAGAAATGTGGGCGTCCTAGCGTCGGGTAGAAGCACGCTCAGCTATGGACAATTGAGAGCAGCGGTGGTAAATAGGCAAAGCCAGCCCTTCTCGAGTCCCTCGGGTGAAAGGGGTGACTGTGAATCTCACCGCGACTCTACCTCAATACAAAAAACAGATAGGGGTCGCTGGCGGCCCGCTTAGCCCCTTCCACTTCGTCGCGCTGCTCCTTTTATTTTTTCCGGCCTTGGCTTACAGCCGCGCTGTGTCACAAGAGCAGGAGCGGAGGCCACTCGGTTCTCTGAGCACGGTCGGGGAAGTTTATGTGAATGATTCGCGTGCGCCGGCCGAGTCGACGATTTTCTCCGGTGACGTACTCACTACGGGTCAAGGCGGAACGGCGACATTTGCAATGAGTGGAAAGGGTACCTTCAAGATCTCCCCACAGAGCGTGCTTGTGTTCGCAGGCGAGCCGCAATACGTTGCTGAGTTGAAGTCGGGAACGGTTGTGATGAGCTCATTCGCGGGAGCCACCGATATCATCCTGCGAGCCGGGAACTTTACCGTGGGACCGGTGGTTCAGGAGGAGCATTCGACAGCGAAAATTGACCGGGAGGTCGACGGCTCGTTCCTCGTTTCTTGTCTGGAAGGAAGTGTGGGTGTCCTTCCGCTGCAAGGCGCTGCCGGTCGTTTTCTTCAAGCTGGTCAAGCTTTGAGTATTTCTCCAGAAGGTGAATTGATTGCCCCGAAGCAGCCGTCCGTTCCTGCTGCCGCGCCCGCTCCTTCGCCCGCGCCAACACCTACGACCACGCCAACGACAAGCGGGAACAAGAAGAGCTACAAAGGATGGATTATTCTTGGATTAGCAGGCGCCGGGGCAGCGGGAGCCGCAGCCGCAGCGGCTGGCGGCGGAGGCGGTCATCCTGTCAGCCCGTCATCCCCTTGAAGGACCGCACGAGACTTCAAGCGGCCTGAAGGAATCTGCCTAATTCTTCAATCGGAACACGAGCGTGATGTCTTCGTCTCTCTGGATGGGCTGTCCCCCGAGAAGGGTTTGTTTGTAACGCCACCCTCGCACGGCACTCATCGCTGCTGACACAAGCAATGGCGGGCCGCTCCCGGGGTCGACGTTCTGAATGGTTCCATCCTGGCCAATAACGGCGTGGAGCCTAACCGTGCCTTCGATTCGCTGCTGTAACGCCTCAACGGGGTAAGGCGGCTGATTGCTCGAGATCAGCTCACCGATTTGCAGGGTGTTCCCTAACTGTGAGATCTGTGACCGCAGCGCGGGCGGCACTCGAATTGAACGAAAATGAGAACTGACCGCCACGGATCCGGTAGCGCTCTCCAGGTTTTTCCGAGGACTGGAGACGGCCGGCACGTCCTCCTGCTGCGGTGTACCGGCTGCAGTCGGTGGAGAGACTTGCGATTGTGATACAGCAGAAGAGATATCGTTCGAAACCGAGATCGGGGACGCAGCCTTGTCCTCCTGAGGTTTAGGAACAAGATTGGCGTGCTGCGGCTTTTCCTCCGGGACCCTGTGACCGCCGCTGGCTGAGACCAAGGTTCTGCTCTCTGGCGCGTTCCGCCGCCCGGCGTGGGAGTCCTTTGCGGTCATGTGGGTTGGCGGCAACCCGGAATCCTCGATTGGGTGGACGCTCGGGGCTGACGGCTGGGAGGGTACATTCGGCGCTGAATCCTGAGGTGCCTCACCGGGCTGCGAACTCTCAACTGGTGAAGCGGGAGTTGAATCCTCTGCTGAATTCGGCATTGAACCTTGCGCCGACGCACTTCTATCCTGCGTGAACCTCTGGAAGAATCCGATCACTCCACCCAAACCACGCTCTCCAACGGCTATTCCTGCAGCGAAGGAAACAACTATGACGAGACTACCTAAAGCCGCAAGAGCGACCCAACTTCGACGTTGCGCTCCAGAGTCGATCCCGCCGTCTGCTGAATACCCGGTCAGATTGAGCGGCGAGTCTTGAGCCAATTTCGGAGGCAGGGAAGAAGCGGGAGACGCAGACGGGGCAGATGCGGGTGAAAGTGGCGCACGTTTTTCGCTGACCGGCGCTGCTGTGGCTGCATTCGGAATGGAGGTCGCATAGAGTATCTGCTTCGCTGTGACCGTCTCCGGTGTCGCAATCCTGGCAGCGTTAGGACGAAGTGCGACCGGGGGCGGGGAAACAGCCGCGGATTTTGCGCTTTCGAGAGCCGCAGCGGCAATTGCTGAGGAGATCTTATATCGCCTTCGACTTTCCGCACCCGCGTCCGGCATCAGCGATCTCGGAGCCCCGCCCGCTGAGTCGAAATTAGCCGGCTCGGAGATGGGTTGCACTTGCTCGTCGCGAGCTGTGCCCATTTCCTCGTGAAACCCACCCGACAAAGCTTCTGAAGCGATCCAGTGTTTGATTTGATTGCGCGCGGCTTCGGGCAATTCAATAAACCGAATGCCTATCTCTTTCTCGGATTTACCTACCCACACGATCTGCCCGCTTGTTTCGATCCAGTTCTGGGATCGCGGCAAACGGAAGCGTATGCGTGGGAGGAGATCGCCGTGCAGGGTCTGAGCGGCTCGGACGGCCATTCCGTTCTCAATGATATTGAGAACGACACCGCCGTTATCGCCGCCCAACTCAACGTATACCAGAGATCTGGGCGGCCAGCGTGAATGGAGGCGGCGCTCAGGAACCTGCAACGAATCCCTGGCCTGCTCTAGATTCTTTGACATAGCACTTATTTGTTGCCAGCGGGTAACCGCAACAAACGCCTCACGCGGATTATACGCCTAAGCCTCAACGTAGTGTAGGTAGAAGCAATTGTGATGCCAATTGTCGAAGATGTCTCTTCGATACTAGGACGACGGTGTGGGTACGATCTTCTTCGTAACAAACCTTTCTCCTAGTATCCTTTTCTTGCTTCGCTTGGTTACTCCTTTGCGTCAAGGCTGACTCGATCGATCCATACGGTGCCGGCGACCCGGTTGTCCAACTTGTGACTCAAAGACCGAGCTAACCTTACAACGAGCAAGCGAGTGTCGGGCCCGGTTTTAAACTCAACTTGTCGCGGTGACCAGCCAGAAGTGCCGACGAGGTTTTCAGTCGACAAAAACAGCTTTCCCATGTCGTAGGCGTCGAAGATTTGGAATCTAGCTCCGCTGTCTGTAGTAATGCCCTTTGCGCGCATATAGCTTGAAAATCGGTATCGGGTATTGGGTTTAACCGGGACGAATTGGAGTACATGACCATAGTCGAGATTGTGAGTGCCATCGAATTCGATACGAAGCGAGCGAACTCCGTCTAAAGAATCCAGGGAATCCACACTGACAATAGCCCCTTCCACCGGGAGAACGCGCCAATCCAACCCTCCATTTAGAATTTCTAGTTCGAAACTCCCATTGGTAATCAGCTCAGGATTGGAGACGTACGGGCGAATCTGCGCAGGAAAGCGCTCAGCCAGAGTAGACCACGCTTGTGCCAGATGCTCCGAGTCTCGGTGCTGGATGAGGGCATCGAGGTACGGGAAGGCTTGACGAAAGTCGAATGGCAAATTCAGTTCGAGCAGGCGAGCCCAAACCTGTTCGACGGCATCGATGTTGTGGGCTTCTATGAGAAAATTAAGGAAGTCGAAGAAGATGTTCGCACGAAGTGGAAGCACTTCATCCACGATTGCCTTGGTGTCACGCGTCGCGCTTGTGGCAATCACGAAGATGGGCCGCCGCTCCATGCTGTCTCCCAGCAGTACTTTTTGTAGGGAATGTAGTCCCTCTGTAATTTTGCCGGCGCGGATATAGAAGTTGGCCAGTCTCCAGTTTATGTCTGGTGAATTTGGGAACAGCTCCCGGGCACGCTCGAAAGCGCGCAGAGCATCGTTGGGGCGCCCAGCCCAATCGTACGCTGCACCCAAATCAGCCCAGTATTGAGCACTATACGGGCTCAGACGAACGGCGGTTTCGTATGAGTGAATGATCCCGTCGGGTTTTCCACTGTCCGCGTAGAAGTGCATGAGGCTTGCCAGGGCGTCGAAATACTGTGGGTTATCGGGATCCCATTTAATTGCGCTTTGAACCGCCTCCGGCCCGCCTTGCCGGAAGTGCCACGCACCGGTCCCTTGTCTGACCGCCAGATATGCGCAGAAGAGAAAACCGATCAGCAGGCAAAGTCGGAGCGAGAGAGCGAGTCCACTTCTGACATTCAAGATCCACCCTCTGGACGTCTCGAGCGAGTGTACAAAATAATCCTACTCACGACGCGGGTCAATGTCGGCAGGTGGGACCGCTTTCAGCTAAACGGCCACCGGTTTTCTTCTCAACTCGTAATTGGCCTCGGTACCCTAATGTGCGAGTGAAAAGCCACTCCGTAGCGAACGTTCACGAAGTTAACTATGTTCACACTCGGGGTCGTCTGCTTCAGCTGCGACCTTCTTCAAACGATGGCCGGTTCTGGGCCCGGGTCTTTCTAGCTTCAATTCCCGGGGGGCCAGAACAGCAGAATCCATTGCCATGGCATGGGCCTCGATGGCGCGCATTGTACGGGGCAGACCAGGCGTGGAGGCTATCATGGAATGTGCGCAATGTGCACAACGTTCACCGTTTTCTTCCTCGCGAGCCCTCCTTTCGACGCATCATAGAGAAACTATGGGCCTTATGACACTTTGTCATCATTATCAGACATGCGGTCAAAAAGGCGGCGGCGCTGCGGCGGGCGAAGACTCCGCCGCGGGATTTTGCTGATCTCCGCAAAGCGAAGCCCGGCCGTCAGGCCCAATTCTTCACAGAGGGAACACGGCGCTCCGCCATATCCATGCTCGAGCGCCGTCAACGGGGCGATGGTCCGTCGGTCGATGCCGAGTTGCCGCGCAATTTCGTGGACTTTCCGCTTTACAGGTGATGTCAGCTTCAAACCACGCCCCATTCGACAGAGCTGTTCGGTGTGCAGCCCCAAACCCCTCACAACCGAGCCGGCCTTTTTCGCTTTGAGGCGCACATCCTCGCCGTGATCGTCCAGCTTCTGATTGACAGAAGCCGCCACCCCACCCATGAGAATCTCCGAAACAAGACGCCCGCTTTCCATTCCCGTGTGAATCAAGTCGAAAAGCGCTTCGGCAACGAGCCATTCCGGTTCCAGAGAGCGTTCGATTCGACCTTCTTCATCGTGCTCTCCCAAAATCGCCAGTAGCTCGGCTGTACTTTTCGGATCCCCCAGGAGTGGTGCAGCGAGCCCCCGCGCAATTTGCTTGGTCCGAGCACTAAGGCCCTGCAGGGCATTTGGCGCTATGCCGAAATTCTTGACCGCGATGTGATTCTTCAACCGGAACAGCAGAAGCTTGGGCTGGTACTCTTTTTCAATCTGTTGAGCGGCCACTTCGTTCAGAGGCAGCAGATCATCGTCGGCCGGCAACAGGGAGACGATCAGTCCCCGGCTCAACAGAGCGGCATCGCCCAGCGGTTGGCGCGAGGCGATGACTTTCAAACAATAGGTCGAAAACCGTTGGGCGTTGCGGAACGTCGGAACTCCGGGCACGGAGCCGCTGCGAAGCATGCGGCACAACTCAGCGTTGGCCCCGGAATTTCCCAGTTCGAGCTCGTCGATGATCAATGTGGGATCCCACCTTTCCGTCAGTTTGTAAAGTGATCCGCTGCGCAGATCTCCCGCAATCAATCCGCGGCGACAGAGGCAATACAAAAGCTTGAGAAGTTTCGTTTTTGCGCTGCCCAACGGCCCTACAACCCACAGGTATGGTGCAGCTTCAAAACAATCGGGAAACCAGCTTGCCAAAACGAAGCTCCCGACGATCAGCAAGTGTTCGTGGCGAAGTTTTACGAATTTCGAAATCAAGAAGCAGATTTCGGCCAACAATTCGGCTGGGTCGCCACAGGGTAGAAGCCCACTGGGAAGGCTCAACAGGGGGAAGGAACTCGAGCTGGGGTCGGGCGGCAGAAAGATGCGTCCCTCGCGTTCGATGTAATGAAAAACACTTGCGCTCCCGTTTTCCCATAGTAAGAACATCAACCGTTCCGGGTTCTCGGGATCGCGAATGGTTTCAAGGAGCACCCCTGACTCGTTCTGACGTTTTGGGAATGCTCCGGTGACGACAATTCTCTGCTTGTTTCGTTCCTTGTGAATGTCGATAAAGGAATCGCGGGTGGGGCGATAAAGCGAACCGCCGGGAAGGTGGAGAAGAGGGCTCGCTTCCTTCTGATCGCTCTTGGGTACACGAAATTCCATCTTCATTTTCTTTCCTCCGCTCTTGGGTGAACAACGCGTCGCCGTCCTGGGGTTCCGACGTTCTCGTCTTTGCGTTGCTCTATCCGGCTCGAAGCGAAGGCAAAAAAAAGGGGACGCCTCAACCTGCGTCCCGTCGTCCTGTTCTATTATCTTCAGCTACGCAAATACAATATTATTCTACCACGGTTTACGTCCGCTCAATGCGTCCGAAACGTTACTGGCAAACGCGAACATGGCTCGAGGAAATAGAGGTGGCGAGTCCCCTTAGAATGCCAATTCTCGGACTGTGGCCCGCCGCAGTGTGGCTGTGCATCCAATCGACAGCGGTAAAACGAGGAACATCGACAGACGCGCGCATGAACTCATCAAGACATCACGAGTATATGCCCTCGCCGTGAAAATAGGATACTACCCCGCTCCGAAATCGATCTCTGAACCATTTTGGCAAGCTCCAAATCAGGGAATGAATGCATTTTTGTCGGATATTGTCCGAAAGGGAATCATTTCGGCCCAGAAGTAGAGCGAGGCCAGTTTCCGAAAGAGCCCTAACGATCTGGCCGTAGTGACGGCCAACAGCTGACTCTTCAGACGCAGTTGCTGCAAAGTTCAGGCGACACATGCAGGGGATCTAGCTGCCCTCGCGATCCTACCGGCCATTATCTGGGCGTCACTCGCGTATGTTGCTCGTTCCACCAGTAAATCCGCCTCGAAGCTATCCCCACACCCTGGCGATCATAAATCACACGCGACACGGGGTCGAGGACAAGCTGCGTGGCGCGTCAATTGAATCGTGTAATTCGCCAAAGGGCGACGCCGCAAACCAACAAGAGCAAGAACATCGCGAGCACGAGTCCCGCAACAGCGTTCCAATTCAGCGCGATTTGGGGAGCACGCACCAAAGTTGCAAACACGACGAAGATGCCGGTAACAATAATCACGAGCAGCCAATCGAACCACGTGCGGCCGTGTCGTCCTTCCACACCTTGCCGGCCCTCCAGGCCCGCCTGCACATATTTGGCTTCGATCCCATAGCGCCGGCCTTCGCGTTCCGCCGCTTCGTGCCAGCGCCCATGCTCTTTTTCGGTCGCCGATGAAAGCGCGATCGCCCCCGCACCCACCGCCATCAATATCGATCCGCCGATCACGTGGGCATAGAGCGACGAGCCGCGGCCGTGCAGCTCTCCGAAAACCAAAATTCCCCACGCCAGGCCCCATAGTTGATTCGTATTGGAGAGAGGAACCCCCCGGCTGATTCCTATGTATTTGGCCGCGTATTGTTGGAACAAATCCCCGATCACCCAAATGAACCCGCCGAGCATCAACCAAAACAGCACATCCTGTGCACCCACAAGCTCGCGCCACAAAAGGGAAGGGCCGCCCGTATAGCCGACGGCTAGGGTGGTCATCATGCCGAGCTCCCCGATGGTGAAGAACGCGATAAAGGAGAGAGGATTCATCCCAGTCAGGTATGCTTTTCGATAGGGGATATACATCGTTCCCCAGAGAACTCCTGCACCCAAGGCTGCCGAGACTCCTCGCATGGTGTGCACCGCGGGGCCCTGGGTAGAAGAAGCAATAGCGAGCAAGGTTGCGCCCGCGAACATCGCAAGCGCGCCGCCCAGTACACCTAACCACCGCAGCCATCCGGCTTGGTGCAATTCATTAAATAGAAGGAAGCCCCAAAAAATACCGAGGAGGCTGTTGGTGTTCCACAGGGGAAAAGCGATACTGAGCCCAATGTCGCGGATCGCGAAGATGGTCATCGTGTTGGCGACTGCCCACAGGCATCCTGCCAGCACCGCCCAAACGATCAAATGTGGCGCCTGCTGCACGTCGGCGCGAATGTGCGATGTGCCTCGAATGAGTGCGGGGACACTCCAACGCGCGAGAAACACACCGACCACCATGATCAGAGAAATGACGACCGGAGATACGCCGATGGTCACAAGCTTTGTAGGCGCCTCGGCAGCTCCAAGCCAGGCCCCGGCGGCGAATCCGCATAGAATCCCCAAAGCCTGCAAGCTTCGCAGGCGCGAAGCCTCGACGGTTGGCACAACGACTTCAGAGCTCATTGGCCTATGCACATCGGCTTAGTGAATCCATCGCAATACAATCAGGCCAGCCAAGAGCACGATCAGGGGGACCCAAAAGTGGATGTCCTTCAGGATAGGAGTCCACCAGTTCTGCGACTGCTCATTCACGGCGGGATCAGGCATCAGAACGTCTCCGGAAACTTCTCTCGCCATTAAGGAATTCGGTTTCCAATTGGGATAGGCTCATACTATGGTTTCATTCCACTGTCAATTAAAAGCTTGACAGGCTGATAGGGCAGTGGCAATTTTCTAAGCGCTTAGAGTCTATAAAATTCGGAAGGTGCGAGTCCATGAGTAGGCTGGGAATTGGGGTGATTGGAGTGGGCACCCTGGGAAGGCGTCACGCTGAGAATCTGCGTCGCGCGATTCCCGCAGCTCAACTCGTCGCGGTAGCCGACGCGGATGGCGCGCGCGCAAAGCAGGTGGCCGCCGAATTGGAGGTTGAACACCACTATAGCAATCTCGAAGACCTGCTCAGTCGTAAGGACATCCACGCCGTTGTCGTAGCTGCACCCTCGCGATTCCATGCGCCTGCCACTCGGGCAGCCGCTGCTGCCGGCAAGCATGTCTTCTGTGAGAAACCCCCGGCACTTTCGATGGAAGAAGCGGAGAGTGCTATGAGCGCAGTCTCCAGAGCTGGCGTTCAATTCCAGATCGGTTTCATGCGTCGCTACGATCCGCCATACACAAGAGCTAGGAAATTGATCGAGGCAGGCGAAATTGGAGAACCAATTCTATTTAAGGCCCTCGGACGCGACCGCGAGCCACCACCTCGGAGCTTTTTCCAGGACGGCATTAACGGGACATTGTTCCTCGACGCCGCGATTCATGAATTTGATCTGGCAAGATGGCTGATGAACGACGAAGTCGCCGAAGTGCACGCCTTTGGAAGTGTGCGCGCGTGCCCGGAATTGGCCGAGTTCGGCGATGTAGATTCTGCGGTTGTGAACCTGCGATTCGGGCGCGGGGGAATCGGGAACGTCGAGTGTCTTCGGAAGTCAAACTACGGTTATGACATCCGAACTGAAATCATCGGCTCGAAAGGAGCTTTGCAAATAGGATATCTGCAGCAAACACCGCAACTGGTCCTTACTCGCGGTTTTGCTTCGTACGACGTGGTAGATCACTGGCTCGTGCGTTTTGCCGACGCTTATCTCAACGAGCTGCGAGACTTTGTGGACACGATTCTGACGGGGAAATCGGTCCGAGTCACTGGAGAAGAAGGCCTTCATGCTCTTGCCGTGTGTTTTGCAGCCGAACGTTCCTATCATGAATCTCGTCCGGTGGCTTTGGATGCAGGCTCGAAATTTGCGGCGAGGACAAACAGAAGAGGAATATCCGGAGGCGCAAATTGAGGTGAAATCAAGCAACGCTGCTGGGCATGAATCTCAGCGGACATTGACTTCCAAAGGAATAGAATTGGGCACTCTCGACCAAAACGAGCGCGCGGTAACGCGTTCGGGGAAGCGGCGGCGACCAGTAAGCGCACGCCGCTGAGGGAATCCCACCGTCATGAGAATCGATTCGAAAGATGATCACGTGGACGTCTGCGTTCTAGGGCGAATTGGCTACGACTTGCATGCCGTCGAACAGAATCGGCCACTCGCCGAGGTGGAGCACTTCTCGAGGCATTTGGGCGGATCAAGTGCCAATATCGCGGTCGGTTTGGCGCGCTTGGGCCTTCGTGTTGGAATCATCAGCACTGTTGGCAAAGATGCGCTCGCCGACTTTCTTCTTGGGTTCTTGCGGACGGAGGGAATCGACACGCGCTTTGTGCGGTTAGTGGAGGGGTACAACACCTCGCTCTGTTTGACTGAAGTTTCGCCACCGGATCATTTCCCCCAGGTTTTCTATCGACGTGAGCCGGCAGATATACAGGTTCTGGTTGAATCACCAGAGCTGGCATATATTCAAAAGGCGCGGCTGTTTGTGACGAACGGCACTGGCCTATCTGCCTCTCCAGCGCGGGAGGCGACGTTAAGCGCTTTGAAGGCTGCGCGAAACGCAGGCTTGCGAACGGCCTTCGATGTGGACTATCGGGCCAGCTCTTGGCAGTCACCCACCGAGGCAGGGCGACAAGCCCGCGCGGTGTTGCCCTGGGTGGACATCTTGTTGGGCAATGAAGATGAGCTGGCGCTCTTGAGCCGCGAGCGCGAAGGACGGGCCCAAGTACAAATCGGGCTGGATGCGGGTGTTGGCCTAGTCATTCGTAAGCGAGGGAGCAGGGGGATTGAAGCGTACACCCGTGATCGATGCATTTTTGCGCCTCCATCCACCGCCAGAGTGGTGAGCACGATAGGGGCGGGCGATGGATTTGCCGCCGGTTTCCTGTATGCTCTGGTTCGCGGTCTTAGTCTGGAAGAGTGTTTGCGCCATGGCAACGCTGCAGCTGCGATCGTCGTAAGCCGAATCAGTTGTTCGGATGCAATGCCATACCTGAAAGAACTGAACGAATTGCTCGCTTCCGCCACCCGTGCGGGAACACAGGAAGCCCCGGTCGAAGCTCCGCGGCTCGAGGAGGGTCCATGAACCCGCAAAGGGTCCAGAAGCGCAAGGCCGGCAAGGCGGCAAACATCTACGACGTCGCCAAGAAAGCGAGTGTTTCCGTGTTCACGGTTTCGGCCGTTATCAACAAAAGCGGCCAAGTCAGCACGGCCCTCCAGCGGCGCGTCGAGGCAGCCATCCGGCAACTTAATTACCGCCCCAACCTTTTGGCGCGCAGCTTGGCCAAGCAGCGCACCCACACGATCGGCATCGTTGTTCCGGACATTGCGAATCCGTTCTTCCCGTTAGTGGTGCGCGGGGTAGAGGACATCGCCCAGAAGGCGGGCTACAGCACTCTGTTGTGCAACAGCGACAACCAGCGGGAGAAAGAGGAACATTATCTCGAGTTGCTCCTCTCCAAGCGCGTCGATGGCATCCTGCTCACGATGGCCCCGGGACGATTAACTCCCTGGCTTCGGCGAATGCTTGCCGAAGTGAAAGTACCGATCGTGCTTGTGATGCGCACCTCCAAGGATTTGAAGGCCGATGTGGTCTTAACCGATGATCACAAAGGGGCATTCGAAGCGGTGACGCATCTCGCGCGTATCGGTCATCGCCGAATCGCTCTCGTTAGCGGCCCATTGGAAGTGAGTAACGGAGCCGCGCGGTGGAAGGGTTATCGCAAGGCACTCGAGGTGCACGGACTCGCGTGCGATCCCGACTTGATCGTCGAAGGAGATTATCGAACCGAGTCGGGCTATCGTGCCGGACTCGCACTGCTTCCTCGCCGTCCTGACGCAATTTTCGTCGCAAACTACCTGATGACCGTTGGTTTCATGCAGGCCGCTGACGAAATGGGGATGACGTGCCCGGACGATTTCGGGCTGGTGAGTTTCGATGACTATCCGTGGCTCCGCTGTTTTCGTCCTCGCCTCACGACGATTGAACTGCCCAAGTACGAACTCGGCGCCAAGAGCGCGCAACTCTTGTTGGAGCGTATCTCGGGCAAGGAGGGACGCAGCACCATCCAAAAGCTGGCGCCACAATTGCGTGTCCGAGAGTCCTGTGGATTCACTCTCCATTTGCGAAACGTCGACCGAGAAGCTGTGCCCCATGATTCACAAAGAGACAAAAAGGTTGAAGCTGCCGCCCGCCCGACTCTCGTTAGAGAGAAGGTTGCAGGCGACCAGGAAGGGTCTACGCCGACCCACGATTAGCCGGGCCGGCTTAACAGACGGCTCGGCAGGTTCGGTTCCTCATCGTTTGCGGCTGCCCGGATGGCTGTCAAACGAACAGGATTGCCGCCACCGTGGCTTTCTTGATAGACTGATTGCAGCCACAGCTAAGCGCTTAGAAAGCTCGGCGTGGACTCTAAGAACCTCTGGGCAGAAATCAGGTGCAGCATCGACAGTCGCCGCTATAGCCGATGCTGCGAGAAAAGGCTTCCAAAATGCCAAACATCCAAACGTCAAGTCCTGACCGATTCCGCAGACGCTCGCATCTTTTGCCGGATGGATGCCCGGGTGAGCTGCTCAATTTTACCAGGCAGGATGCCGGATGGGAGTGGATGAGCTTTTTTGCTCGCCGTCTGGTTCCCGGGGAAGTTTGGGAAACGCGACTGGGCCAGGAAGAGATGGTTTTAGTTTTGCTCGGTGGAAAGTGCATGGCGGACTGGGGCGAGGGGAGGCAGCAAATCGGCGAGAGGAAAAGCGTCTTCGATGGCCTTCCCTTCGCTCTCTACATACCTGCGGGTTCGCGACTTCAGCTTGAAGCGCAGACTGTCTGTGAATTTGCCTCGTGCTCGGCGCCTTCCAATGCCCGATTGAAACCGCGACTGATTGCGCCATCAGATGTAACAGTTGGTCTCCGAGGTGGCGGGAACGCCTCCCGGCAGATCGTGGATGTGATCCCTCCTAGTTTCCCGGCAGACAAGCTGATGATCGTCGAAGTGTATACGCCCAGCGGAAACTGGTCGAGCTACCCTCCTCACAAGCACGACGTGCACAACCCGCCGAACGAAGTCGATCTGGATGAAATCTACTACTACCGGACGGATCATCCGTCGGGTTACGCCTATCACCGCCTCTACACGCCGGACGGCGAGCGCGATCTGACCTTGGCGGTTACTGATGGGGACGCCGTTCTCGTGCGCGATGGCTACCACCCCGTCGTCGCTGGACACGGGTATAACGTCTATTACCTCAATTGCCTTGCCGGAAGCGCGCGGTCATTAGCCAACACCGAAGATCCGCAACACATCTGGGTAAAAGCGACCTGGGGAACGATGGATCCGCGCTTGCCTATAGTGAACGGCAACAGAAGTTGAGTATGGCAAAACCGCCGGCAGCTTTTGCTCAAAGGCGCCGCTCCGCCATCCGTAAGCACACTTGAGAAGTGATCGAGCGGATTATGAGAAAGACGCTCCTGCTAGTTGTTGTTAGCCTCTTTGCAATTGCTCTCTGGGCGAGTGATCCCTGGAAGGACAAATCCTACAAGGACTGGGACGAGAAAGATGTGCGCAAAATCATGAATGATTCGCCTTGGGCGAAGAAGATCGAGATCGAAGCCGATGAGAAAGGTCACGGCAGGTTGGAGGCACCAGAAGGGGCCCCAACCGCTGGCGGAGCCCGAGGCGAGAACGAGGAGGAAGACGAAAAAGAGGGTTCTCGGGGTGAGAAGGATGAAGACAAAGAAAAAGGAGACATGACTCTCGTCGTTCGTTGGGTTTCATCCAAAACTCTCCGCGAAGCATGGACCCGCGGTCAAGTTTTGCAGGGCAAAATCGCCCAACTGGATATCGAGAAGCATCTGCCGCAGGAACCCGACGATTACCAGTTGGTTGTGAGCGGCTCCGACATGTCGCTGTTCCAAAAGGCCGAGCAGTCCTCCCTGAAAGCCACCAGCTATCTCGCCGCCAAGAAATCCAAGCAGAAGATTCCACCTAGCCAGGTTGAGATGGTGCGCGCGACAGATGGGAAGAGAATTAAGGCCATCATTTTTCATTTCCCCAAGAAGAGCCAGTCGGGCGAGCCGGTGATTGCCAACGACGAGAAGGAGCTGAAATTCGTTACCCGCGCGGGAGCCGTCGAAATAAAAGCTGGTTTCGAACCGCAGAAAATGGTTGATCAACATGGCAGGGATTTGTGACGCCTGTGGTCAGAATCGGATCTTCTCCGCTCTGGTACCGAACGAAACAAGCGGGAGTCCCGCAAAAGCGATGCAAATCGGCACGACTTGGCGTCTGTCTTGGCCCGCCTGAGCAAATGACAGCCCGATTGTAACTCGGCCGGTCCTTTGCTTCTTTTTCCGATCTGGGCGCGTCGAATCGGCGCCGTTGAGCGATCTCAGCGAATTGTCTAGAACTTGAACCGGACCACGAATTCCAACTGCCGTGGCAACCCGCTCCCAACGTTGTCCGGCGCGAAGCTATCGTTGTTGTTGTTGAAGTTCACGGTTGTGTTGATCTGGCCGAACGTGGAAGATTGGAAGTCCAACGCGCTAGGATCGCCCAACTGAGTGTGGTTGAAAATGTTGAAGGCCTCGACGCGAAACTCCATCGCCAGGCGCTCGGTGAGCTTCGTATTCTTCGCCAGTGCGAAGTCAACCTGCCAGACGCTTGGAGCCCGGACCAGCCCTCGCCCTGCATTTCCCCAGCGCAACAGGTTCCCGTTGATATCCGTGGGAGGGGATTGAAACGCCGCTGGATTGATCCAGAGCGCCGACGTGGCTCCGCCCGGGGGAGTGAGGGATACCCCCGGCACAAGGTCAGGCCGCTGATCGCTTTGGTCGTTGCCATCGGGAAGGTTCGAGGCACTAGGAGAAAAAATCACTGTGAGTGGATGACCCGTGTGCCACATTCCCATCCCGCTCAGGTTCCAGCCTTCGAGAAGTTTCCCGGCGAAACCGGAGGCCTGCCAGTGGGCGCGGCCCGGACCGATCGGAAGCTGGTAAATCGTGTTGAACACGAAATTGTGGCGGGTATCGAAAATGCTCGGACCGCGGTCACAGGCTCGGCAAGCAACGTTTTCAGAGGCGTTCGCTTGGCCGCCGCCGACGGAGCCGTCGTTGATCGAGTGCGAGAAAGTGTAGTTCGTTTGAAACGACCAGCCGTTGGTCATCCGGCGCTGCAGCGAGAGCTGTAAGCCATGGTAGGTGCTGGTCCCGTCGTCGAACTTGATGTCCACCAGGCCGAAGGGCACGCCTGGGGCGGCTGGAAACGTGTCCAACGGGCGCTGGCAGCCAGTGGGCGAAAAGTTTGTCCTGCCGAGGCATGTGTTGACGAACGACCGCGCGAAAAGACGCACTCCATGACTGCCCAAGTACGACGTGCTGAAGACGAAGTTCCCCGGGAGAGCCTGATCCACCGTGAGGCCCCATTCCTCGACGTAAAGATCACGCTTGTCGCGCTGCAGGGCTCGCGGCGTTGGCTGGGCCTGGCCAGCCGTGCCAAAGTTGGGGGGATCCTGAAGATATCCTGGTCCGAATGCGAGTTGAGGCGTCGTCCCCGTATTGGAAGTCAAAGTTTGGCGTATATTATCGCTCTCTAACGCCGAGTTCAGGTCATCGTTCTGCGCGGCGCCGTGATAAATGCCGAGGCCAGTGCGAACGACGGTGTTCCCGTGCAGCTTCGAAGGTGCCCAGGCAAAACCAATGCGCGGATCCCAATTGCGATAATTGGGAGAGTACAATGGTGGGTTTTTGGGACAGTTTGGAGACTCCGTCGCTTTCAATGGATTGATTGACCCTGACCCCACGCAGACTCCGTGAAATGTTTGAAGATCGAAAACGGTCGTCCGGTTGTGGACCTCGTTGGCAACGCCGTAGTATTCCCAGCGGATTCCCAAGTTGGCGGTGAAGGTTCGTGTCAGCTTCCATTCATCCTGGAAATAGGGGAGGTACAAGGTCCGCCGCAAGGCGTGGCCGGACCAGGACGAGCGATAGAGCAAGTTATCGACGTGATTCTCGAAAAACAGGAAATTCGGGTCGGCGGGTGGACTCGTCGCTGCATAGGTGATCCCGTTGTCGGCCGTGACGCCCTGATTGAGCCGAATCCGGCGAATCTCAATCCCAGTCTTGAAAGTGTGGCGACCATGAGTCATCGTCAGGTTGTCGATGTACGAGAAAGTGGTCCCGACCTCATTGTCGGTGTTGGTGTTGAATAGTTCTCCCCAGTTGGGAGTAATTACGTCGATAGGAAAGACGCTGAATTGCGGATTATGGAAAGGCGAACGGTTCACCCCGAACTTAAACTCGTTCACGATCGACGGTGTGAAGACGTGCTGCAAGGCAATGGCGTAATTCCCCGGATGATTGGTGATGCCCTGGCGGTCCAGGGCATTGCCAAGAGGTGCGCTGCTCAAGGCGATGTCCCGTTGCCCGCGGGCGTACAGCGACGTCCCGTCCGTGAACTTGTGGTCGATGCGAAGGAGAACAGTGTCTTCGTGGATAGTCGTCGCGCCTTGGTGCGTGAAATTGTCTACTCCACCGGTTTGCTCGCTGAAGAAGCTGTCGGGAAACGTAAATCTCGGCGCGCAGCCGTTGATCGTTCCGGTGGAAGCGCGCCAGGGAAATGCCTGCAGGATGGGACACATCACCGGTGAAGTCGTCAGAGTTTGCTGCTGCGGGGCCGGATCCGGCACAGGCGCAATCAAGGTTCGTCCCTGAAATTGCCGCAACCCTTCGTAGCTCAGAAAGAAAAACGTCCGGTCCTTTATAATCGGGCCGCCAAACGTCCCGCCATACTGCCCGAGACGGAATGGAGGGGCGGGGGAGGGATCGATGAATGCGCGGGCATCAAAGGCGCTGTTCCTGATATAGCCGAAGACCGTGCCATGCAATTCGTTGGTTCCCGACTTCGTTACCACGTTGATCTGCCCGCCGTCCCCCGCCCCGTACTCGGCTGAATATAGCGCCGACTTCACATTGTATTCAGCAATTGCATCGGCGGAAATCTGGAGCCGGATCGTGGACTTTTGAGCTTGTTCTTGTATGCCGGTGGATTCGACGCCGTCGAAAGTGTAGTTGTTATCGTCGCGCGCCCGTCCGGCGAAGCGAATCGTGCGCTGGTCACCGCCTCCGTCATCCTGGGCAAAAGGAGCGAGGAGGAAAAGGGTGGCCCAGTTGCGTCCATTGAGGGGCAGGTCGCCAATTTGAGTATCATGGATAACTGAGCTGTTGTCGGCACTGGTACGCTCAAGGGGCGCCGGATTTGCCATCACTTCGATCCGTTCCGCTACGCTAGCGACGTTAAGCTGCACGTCGAGAGTTCGTGTTATGCCAACCTCGAGCCGCACGTCCTTGTACTGCACGGATTGGAATCCGGAGTGCGATACCGTGACCGTGTACAAACCGACGGCTAAACCGTTAATTCGGAATACCCCACTCGAATTACTCTTCGTTTCCTGGCGCAAACCTGTGTCCTGGGCCAGGGCTTCAATCTTCGCGTTGGGAACCACCGCGCCGGATGCGTCAGTAATCGTTCCCGTCAGCGGAACGCGATCGATCTGAGCCGCAATCCTCGTGCCACCCAGGAAAACAAGAACAGCAACCACGAGAGAACTTCGCAGCCAATTCAGGCAACATTCCCGCATGCGCTTCTCCTCTAACGCCGTTAGGCGAGGCGATCCGGGAAGCTGTTACGCGCGCGATCTCTTATTTCGTCACTCGCCGGCTTCACGCGTCCCGGTCAGGTTAATTCGCGGTTCGGAGCCCAGATTTTACTTCTAGCTAAACGCTTAGATAACGGCCAAGACTCCTATGATATGGGCTTCGTTTACAACTCAAGCGAGCGATTGTCAAGAACTTTTGTGACGTTTTCGAGTGCGATTGTGGGTTATTCCTCTAAACGCTTAGATCAATGCTTTTCCCAAGGATTCCCGAGTGTGGTATAAAGAACCCCTCCGACACCAGAGTCTTGAGGAGCTTCGCCCAGTGACTCGAAAGATGACCATGGCGCAAGCCGTCGTGGCCTTTCTGAAACAGCAGTACGTCGAACGGGACGATCGCACGCACCAGTTCTTTGCCGGCTGCTTCGGGATTTTCGGACATGGCAACCTCGCTGGAATCGGCCAAGCCTTACAGCAGAATCCGGATTTCACCTATTACCTGGCGCGCAACGAACAGGCGATGGTCCACGTGTCCGCTGCGTTCGCCAAAATGAGCAACCGCCTGCAAACCATGGTTTGCACCAGTTCCATCGGCCCAGGTGCGACGAACATGGTTACCGGTGCGGCGGCCGCGACGATCAACCGGATTCCAGTGCTCCTCCTTCCGGGTGACATCTTTGCCCGGCGCAACGTCGCTCCTGTCCTTCAGCAACTCGAGTCCCCGGGTTGCCAAGATGTTTCCGTGAACGATTGCTTTAAGCCGGTCTCGCGCTATTGGGACCGCATCCAACGTCCCGAGCAAATCCTCACTTCGCTGCCCGAAACCATGCGCGTTTTGACCTCTTTGGCTGAGACTGGCGCGGTTACGCTTGCACTTCCCCAGGACGTTCAAGCTGAGGCCTTCGAGTATCCTGCGGAATTCTTTGCGAAGCGCGCTTGGAAAATTCCGCGCCCTCGCGGGGACAGCGAAGCTTTCCGTGCCGCTGCGGCGCGAATCCGCGCCTGTCGATGTCCGCTCATTGTCGCTGGCGGGGGTGTGATTTATTCCGAGGCAACGGATGCTTTGTCGCGCTTTGCCACGCAGACCGGGATTGCTGTTGTTGAAACACAAGCTGGGAAGGGATCACTGCCCTACGATCACGCACAGTCGTTGGGCGCCATCGGAGTCACCGGCGCACCCGGAGCCAATATCTTTGCGCGTGAAGCCGACCTTGTTCTAGGTATCGGGACTCGCTACAGCGATTTCACGACCGCTTCCAAGACGGCGTTTGAAAATCCGAACGTCCACTTCGTGAACGTGAACGTTGCAGAGTTCGATGCCTATAAGCATTCCGGCGTACCGTTAGTGGCCGACGCTCGAGTTGCTCTGGAACAGCTAAGGCGGGCACTGGAGGGCTACTCGACCGACGACGACTACCGCACCCGTCTGAATCGTTTGCGAACCGAGTGGGACCAAGAGGTACAACGGATTTATGACCTTAGGCACGGTCCCCCAATCAGTCAGGGAGAAGTCATCGGTGTTATCAACACTTTCTCGCAGCCAAAAGACGTAATCGTCTGTGCGGCCGGGAGCCTCCCGGGCGACCTTCACAAACTCTGGCGCACGCGCGACCCGAAAGGCTATCACCTGGAATATGGATATTCGACCATGGGGTACGAGATCGCCGGAGGGTTGGGGATCAAGATGGCGGATCCCGAAAGAGAAGTCTATGTCCTCGTCGGCGACGGCTCTTACTTGATGATGTCTCAAGAAATCGTTACGTCTTTACAGGAAGGATACAAACTCAACATCGTTGTCCTGGACAACCACGGATTCTCGAGCATCGGCGGCCTGAGTCGCCACTGCGGAAGCGGAGGCTTTGGAACTGAGTATCGGTATCGGCGGAATGGCAAGCTAGAAGGAGAAGTCATTCCGATTGATTTCGCCGCGAACGCCGCCAGCCTTGGAGCCCTATCGATACGAGCGAAGAACCGCGAGGATCTGGAGAAAGCGTTGAAGCAAGCACGCTCTACTCCACGGACTACCGTGATCTGTATAGAGGTGGACATCAATCAGCGCGTACCTGGTTACGAATCGTGGTGGGACGTGCCGGTGGCGGAGGTCTCCGAGATGGAATCCGTTCAAAAGGCTCACTCTGATTACGCAGAAAAGAAGAAGAAAGAGCGATATTACCTGTGACCCGCCCGGAGGCGTTGTCCGCGCCGCGTTTACTACGAGTCCTCACTCTGTGGGACCTCATCTTCTATGGGATCATCCTGATCTCGCCGATCGCGGCCGTGCCTTTGTTTGGCGAAGCTCAGGTGCTTTCCAGGGGGCACGCGGTAACCACTCTTCTAGCCTCAATGGTAGCGATGGCGGTTACTGCAGTGAGCTTCGGCCGCATGGCTACCGTCTACCCGTCAGCCGGCTCCGTGTACACCTACATTAGCCGTAGCCTCAATCCCCATCTCGGGTTCCTCATTGGCTGGGCCATGTTCCTTGAGTATCTGTTTCAGCCCCTGCAGAACAGCCTCTATGCCGCCCTGACGATTCAGCGGCTGCTTCCGCGCGTCCCCTTTGCCCTCTTGGCGGCCCTCGCGGTTGGCTTCATGACGTGTCTGAACTTGTTTGGGATCCGCACCACCGCCCGTACTAACCAGATTCTCTTGTCCTTCATGGTCGCAATGACGGCGGCATTTCTTTTCGAAGCCTTCCGCTATGTGTTCTTTCACCAGCACTGGCACGGGTTGCTTTCCTTTCAACCCGTTTATGATCCGAAGACGTTTAGCATCCGAGCCCTCGCTGCCGGAACTTCCATCGCCTCGCTCACCTATGTCGGGTTCGACGGCGTCTCGCTCCTCGCGGAAGAAGTCGAAAACCCCCGGCGAAACGTCCTCCTCGCATCTGTCCTTGTTTGCGTCTTCACCGGGCTCTTCAGCGGCCTCCAGGTCTATCTGGCCCAGCGCGTTTGGCCGGACTATCGCACGCTGGCCAATCCAGAAACAGCCTTCATGGACGTGGCTCACGTTGTCGGCGGATATGCCCTTTTCGCGGGCTACGGTGCGATTCTCTTAGTCTCCAGCCTCGCGTGCGGCCTGGCAGGCCACGTGGGTGCGACGCGTCTGCTCTACAGCATGGGTCGCGATGACGTTCTCCCCAAAAAGGTTTTCGGTTATCTCGATCCCAAACGAAGCAACCCTACCTACAGCGTCTGGATTGTTGGAATATTGGCGTACATCGGAACACTCACCCTCGGTTGGGAGAGGGCTGCTGAAATCCTCAACTTTGGTGCCCTCCTGGCCTTCATGGGGGTCAACCTGGCCGCCATGCGGCATTTTGGATTCTCTCGGGACTCGGCCAGAAGAAGAAACCTTTTCACTGACGTGGTGCTCCCCGGACTCGGATTCTTGTTTTGCCTGATGATCTTCTTGGGCCTGGCAGGGGCGACGAAGCTTGCCGGCGGGATCTGGCTCGGAGCCGGCCTGGTTTATGTTGCCTTCAAGACTCGAGGCTTCCGGGCGCGGCCTGTGATGATCGATTTCAACGAATCCTGAGCGCCCTCGCTTTCAACCGCTC
>JBARRP010000173.1:0-4237 GCA_049644285.1 Candidatus Acidiferrales bacterium
CTGCTTGGGCGGCAAGAATCCCCTGGCCGAGCAGTGACACAGCGACGGATAATACCGAACGATCTCCCATTGACCTGACCAATTCCGCTTGATGGCCACCTTCGTGTCGTCATTGACGTCCTGGTAGACGCCGGGATGCATCGATCGCAGCATGGCGCCGGCGCCATTCGGCTCGCGCCTCACGTAGCTGGATGACCAATGCTTCCCTCGGTGGCTCATTGAAATTCGCTTTCGGCGAGCACATGTAGGCAGCCGCCTTTCGAAACCGCAAGAGCTGTTCGTCACTCATTTTTCGCAGCCGTGTGCGCACCTCGTCTGCGTCAGTCGGTTCATTGCTGGCGAAGCGATACACAGGCCTTTGTCCTGGGCGGGAGTCTACCAGCGTCGCCTTTGTTTCGTCACCATCGGGACAGCGGACAGACAAAATTCTGCTGGACGGCCCCGCGTCAGACAAATTTTAGGCTAAGATTCCTTCTAATGAACGATCTTCCCAAAATCGACCCACTGAAAGTGTCTCCAATTCCCGAGCCGTTCGACCATCCCGATTGGCTTTTCGAACTGAAGCACGACGGCTTCCGCGCGCTGGCATACGTTGCCGAAGGCGCCTGCGATCTGATCTCGCGTCGGCGGCACGTCTACAAAAGCTTCAGCCAATTGCGGACGGACATCACGGGTGCCCTTGACGTCGAGAACGCGATCCTCGACGGCGAAATCATGTGCCTCGATTCGAACGGGCACAGCGTCTTCAAGGAGCTGCTCTACCGACGCGGCGAGCCAGTCCTTTACGCCTTCGACCTGCTTTGGCTCAACGGCGGAGACCTTCGGCAACGGCCACTTCTCGAAAGAAAACGGATGCTCCAAGAATTGATCCGAGCAGCGAAGTGCCCGCGCTTGCTCTACGCGCAGCACATCAAAGCCCTTGGGACGGAACTGTTCCGCGCCGCGTGCGCGCAGGACACCGAGGGAATTGTGGCGAAGCGGAGGACGGGATTCTACGTGCCCGGCGAACGCTGGCTCAAAATCAAAAATCCGAACTACACGCAGATCGAAGAAGGGACGAACTGTTCGATTCCTTTCGGCCTGGCCCAAAGCGTGCCAAGCTCCCTGCTGCTGCGGTCGAAAAAACAGGATCGTAATGGCCCCGCGCTTCTGCTGGCTGGGAGGCTGACCATCATTACTCACGTAAAAACGTTCATGAAGCACTTGGCCGACAATGGACTCGAGGATTGAAATGAGCGACAGACACGAAGCTGCCTTGAAGTCTTGGCGCACCCGCCGTACCATGAGCGCATTTGCGAAGAGCCGCGCGGCAGAAGCGGCCAGCAAAGAGGCTCTGCGGCTCTACTGTGAAGAGCAGGGCTGGAAACTCGCATTTTTCGAGGGTGCGACCGGTTCTCCGCGCACGGGCATCATAGACGCAATTGCGTTCCGTCTCGCAAGGCGCAATGCTGACCTGCTGGACGTGCGGCTGATTCAGTTGAAAGGCGGTAAGGCTGGCGTCAGCGGCTCTGAGATTGCACGCTTAAAGAAGGCCGCTGCTGGAGCCACGGTGAAATGGCTCATCGCCGCATTTGACGGCGAAGCACTGCATTTGCTGCCGGATGATGCGACAGAGTAGGAGATTCAATACCGAAAAACGCTGAGTACGAAAATTTCATCACGAGAAAGTCGACGCCGTCCTGAGTGTCGAAGTCGTGGATGGTAGCAATGTTGGGATGATTGAGCTTTGAAAGGTTGAGAGCTTCTTTGCGAAACCGCTTGCGAGCCGCTTCGTCAGTTAAAGCACCCGCGGGCAAGCGCACTACTGACTGGCACAAAGCCGGCCCGAGAGACTTAGTGCTATAATCCGCCAAGAAATGGCCCCGGACTGGGCTGGTTGCCATCCGACATGATCAACGAGGCCCGCCGGGCTTGGGAGCCAGCCATGTTGGTCTTGCTTGTAGTCGCCTGGGGTGTAGTCACAGCAGCATTGATCTCCCTGCTGATCTACCGCGGGATACTCGGAAGTCACGAAGACGACCAAATCTTTCTGGATGCAGCTGAACACTCGATGGCGCAGGAGCAACGCGTCCTGGTTGCTCGCATTGGCCGGCTCAGCCGGCCAATTACCGGGTTGATCGTCGTCTCCGGCGTCCTGCTCGTGATCATCACCGGGCTTTGGGTTTGGGAAGGCTTGAAGAACTTCTAGTGCCGTTTCCAACGGTTAGCGACTTTGAACAGCGTGCGGCGGATATCTCCGTGGATCATCCACTGGTTCTCGAAAATTACCGTGCAGCCCACCAAAGCGCGCTTCGTCAAACGCGGGGGCAGGCCAGCACCGAAGACTTGCGCCAGGCCATGATTCATTACCGGACGCTTTTTGAGGAGTTGGTCGGCGAGCCAGAGGCGGCGCGTCGATAGGACGCGTAACTCCTGCCCGTCTTTCAGAACGAATTGCATGAGAGCGTGAAATACGAAGTGAAGAGCGGTGTAGTCACGCTGACGACCCGTTGTTCGTGAAATACCCAGGTCATGGAGTTTCCCAATGCTCAAAAAGAAGCCAGCGCGCAGGAAGAAACCAATCCAGCGTAAGAAGCCAACTCGCCGTAATGGTCAGCGCGGTGACCCGTCTGCGCGCATACATCAAGGTGTTGGACTGGCTCGCCCCGACGATCCTAGCATTGGCTAGATCTTGTGAGTGCTGCCGCCTTCTTCAGGAGCAGAACGGCTTGTCACGTTTGGCTTTCCAAGCTCGAGAAGCCCGTGCGCTGCCCAAAATACACATCGCCGTATTGGGACAGGCCGAGACAGAGTAGGCGGAGGAGAAACTGATGGACACCATGGACGCGAAGAAAAGGAAGGAAGTAACTCGGGTCATATTCGAGGCGCTGAAGGCCCACGAATCAGACCCCGCTCTGGACCCGGAAGAGATCGCCGACGAAGTCGTCGCCAAACCGGTCGGCGTGGACCGAAAAACCGCCTTGTCGATGGTCCGCCGGGTGTGCAATTCCCTCTGGGGGATCCGAGGCCCACGCCGAGGCGAATTGGTCGCGGAGAGGAAAAGCCCTTCACACTCGCGCAGACCGGGCCCAAACTCGTAAGTTAATCGCAACGCGGAACGACAGAGTAGGCGGAGGAGAAACTAATGAGCGAGCGATTTGAAAAATTCAAAGCGAAACAGAAGTTCCGGAAAGAATTCGTCGAAAGCGGGGCCGCCGCTCTATTAGAGGAATTCAATGAGCACATCGAGAAGAATTTCCTGGGGCAGCCTTGGGATCGCCCGCTGTTCGACCTGACTGGCCTGTCCGCCGAAACGATCACCCATTTGCAAGCCATCATCAGAGTGTTTGATTTCGAGGACCGCGCCACCCAAGAAGACATGATGGTGCTACTCGGAGCGTGGCTCGGCAAACGTCACGCAACCGAACCGAAGGCGAAGGCGATCGGCACGACCGCCGCGGGTGAACCTCTGGGCCCCACGATTATCTCCACTCGTGATCCCGACGACTGGAAGCCGCTGAAGCCATAAAGACAAGCTAAGCGCGCCGCACCGGTGTTGATGCACCGGCACGGCGCTGACCACAGCACCCGACAGGAGGGCGCAAATGGCTGAAGAGAAGATAACACCCACCACGCACACGAAGAGAAATCAAGAGCTCGCCAAGATGCGCGAGATGCTTGAGAAATTCCATCCGCACAGCCAGGCCTCTCACGAAGATCTGAAGGACACCGCGATCGAACTGAGCCTTGCTTCTCCAAAACGGATTGCGCGTCCACACATTTCGTTTCTCGTCGCCCCGGCATCCACGGCAACACGCGGCCTACTTAACCGCTTGCCCTTGGCGCGCGTTCCGCAGCCGGCGCGCACTACCGCATGTACACTCGACGTAGAACTCCTTTCTGATAATTTTGTATGGCGACTTGGTACGTTGTTTGGCGCGTTTCTTTCTTCGGGCGCAGGGTTAACTGCGAACGTGGTACCGATGCTCCCTGCGCAGGTAGCGCGCAGAATCTTAGACGATCCGCGAAATATCCCCTATCTCCTAGTCTGGAAAAGCGATTACGGGGAGGTCAAAGAGGCCGTTCGGGTAATTCGCCTCGGTCCCCCGCCCTACCTTCCTACAGCCGACTCGATAGAAGTCAAGCGCACGGACGGGAGCGTCTCGCATATTCGCGCTATCAAGCGCCCACCGCGCCTGTTCCAATTCCCTTGGGCAAATGCAACATTACGCTCTCCTCTCGCCTCACCCGTGTGTCC
>JBARRP010000174.1:0-89296 GCA_049644285.1 Candidatus Acidiferrales bacterium
ACAGAATTCGTTCAAGATCGCGTGTTTCAACTTACGGCTCGCTTGGTGGTAGCGCTCATAGATCGCGCGGAAGTATTCCCATTTCGCTTGACGGCCCACAGTAACCCCCTCAAAACGTCGGTTGAGTTCGGTTACATACTAAATGGCGCGATAACACCCCTAGGGTTACATTTAGCACGGCGCGATACGCAGCATTGCACGCGGAGGCGGTCAGGCGTACATTACCGGTCGCCGGAGAATCCAAATGAAAATTTCGGATGACATACTAAGAATCTCATTGTCACGCCGCACCGCGGTTGAACGGGAATCGCAGCCCCACCTGGCCGCGGCCACGGTGACTCTGAAATACATAGGAGGAAAGCATGCCCACTTCTAGCACGCCACGCCGCTACTGGCTCGTGGCGCTCGTGATCGCGATGGTGGTGTCGCTTGGATCGGCCAAAGTCACTGATCTCAACCCGGCGGCAATAGCCTACAAGTTGCCGGACCAGATCAAATGGACCGACGAGCCCAGCGGTGCGAAAGCAGCGGTTCTGCTCGGCGATCTCGCAAAGCCGGGTCTCTACATCGTCCTCGTCAAATGGACCCCGCATCACATGAGCCATCCACACTGGCATCCGAATGATCGCTTTATCACCGTCCTCTCGGGAACTTGGTGGGTAGGCACGGGCACGAAATTCGATCCTGACAGCACCGTCGCTCTGCCAGCGGGCACGTTCGTGACGCATTTTGGCAAGCAGGTCCACTATGACGGCGCCAAGGATGGCGAGGCTGTGTTGGAAATCGTTGGTGAGGGACCGGCGACGCCTACTCCTGCCGAAGCGAAGTGAAAGCCGGTGGTGCGCCCACCGTGCGGCCGCTGTCCGAGCCCGAGCAAAGATCCAACCGAGCACGAGATGTGTCGCAGGAAATCGAGGCGTGGGAGGAGCTCATGAGTAGACGTGTGGCAACGATTATGGCGATCGCTTTTGCGTTCCTGTTGGTTCTCCTGTTTTTCAGCAGGCCAGTGCTGTTGCGGGGGCAAGGGTCGACAGAAGCTCAAGGCCCGAACCCAAGTGATGAGCAGGTCATGGGACCCTACGACGTCGTCAAAGACTGGCCGAAGCCCTTGTCCACTCTGTTCCCCGAGGAGAGGGGTTGGACCTGGGGAGCGACTCAAGCGATCTTCGCCCAAAATCCGAACCGCATCTTCATCTCCATGCGCGGCGAGTTGCCGATCATCAGGACCGGCAGCGTCGTCGCGGACCCCATCAGGACGGGAAGCGGCGCGGCGGAGCCCATCAATATTGAATGGCCGGGAGCCGGTGAGGATGGGCGTTCCATTTTCCTGACGCTGCCCACGCCTGGCCTACCGGCGCGCAATGCCTCAATCGGTCCAACCGCCAGTCCGGGAGAACCGCACGTCAAGTTTGTGGCCCGGGAGAATGTCGATTACCGCTGGAAGCATTTGATTTTCATTGTCGACGGCCAGGGCAATCTTGTCGAGGACTGGTCGGCGCCTTGGGACAAGCTCTTCAAGCGTGTGCACAGGGTTCTGATCAGCCCGTACGATCCGGAAAAGCGCGTCTGGGTGGACGATGACGGGCGCTGCGCCATCTTCATTTTCAGCAACGACGGGAAGCAGTTGCTGCAGACCATCGGCACTCCCAATGATTGCGGCGCGGACGACAAGCGCTTCAATCGTCAAACCGACATTGCGTGGCTGCCCGACGGCACATTCTTCGTAACCGACGGCTACGAGAACACGCGCGTCGTGAAGTTCGATAAGGATGGCAAGTATCTGATGGCCTGGGGAAAACCGAGTTGGGACTGGAAAACGCGCAAAGATGTGCCAGGCGTGCCGAACCCGCCTCCGCCTAATTACTTTCACACCGTGCATGGCATTGCCGTCGATCCTGTGACGCGACGCGTCTTCGTATCGGACCGCGAAAACCACCGCATTCAAGTGTTCGACGAGAACGGGAACTTTCTCGCCTTGTGGAATCTGGGCCCGTATGCGGCAGCGTACCACCTGCTCGAGACCGCTGATCGGCATCTCTGGATTTCGGACGGACACGGAACGTTCAAGATTCTGGAATACGACCTGGACGGCAAATTACTGTATTCCTGGGGCACTTTCGGACCAAATCCTGGGGAACTCTGGGGCGTGCATCAGCTCACCACCGACCAGAACGGGAATCTTTTCGTCGCCGAAGTTTTCAATGGACGCGCGCAGAAGTTCACTCCCAAGAAGGGAGTTGACCCTGCGAAGTTGATAGGCCAGCAGATGCGCGTGGCGTGGAAGGATTGAAGCTTCCTCCCACCGGAGGCTGCTGCGGCATGTTGATGTGCTTGCCCGAACTTCAAAATCCGTAGAGCTTCGCGGGATTCTCCACCAGTATGGTCTTGCGCTGTCCAGGGTCGGGAGCCCAGACAGCGAGCTGGTTGAATACACGGCCGTCATCGATCTGATACAGCGGCGTGACATCGGTGGCTTTGCGGCCGGACACTTGTGCCGGGTGCGGCCAGTCGGTGCCCCACAGAACGCGCTGCGGGTTCGCAGCGATCAGCGCTTTGGCCAGCGGCGCGACGTCCGGATAGTCCGGCGCTTGCGTTGAAATGCGGTACGCCGCGGAGACTTTGACGTAGGCTTTGCCCGTTCGCAGCAGTTTCAACAGAGTCTCGAAGCCAGCCTGCCCGACGCCGAGGGACGCCTGAGCTCCCCCGAAGTGGTCGAACACGACCGGCATAGGGGCCGCCATGACTTGGTCGGCGATGCCTTCGATCACAGATAGCCGCGCGTAAATCTGGATATGCCAGTTGCGGCTCTTGATCCGTTCCATCGCCGCTTGGAAGCGTTGACGGCCAATAGCGGGGTCCGTCTGGCCGGCGGTTTCGAGATTGAGCCGTATGCCTCGAATGCCGGCGCGATTCATCTCGTCGAGTGCGGCGTCAGGTGTGTTGTCGTCAATCACTGCTATGCCGCGGGCGCTTGAGCCGAGCTGCCTGATTGCATCAAGTGTGCAGGCGTTATCGGTGCCATAAACGCTGGGCTGCACGATAACGACCCGGTCTGTGTGCAGCGCCCGATGCAACGCGCGAATCTCCTCGACCGAGGCTGGCTCGGGTGTGTAGATGCGCGAGGGTGCAAACGGGAAGCGTCGCGGATCTCCGAATACGTGGGTGTGGCAGTCGCACGCGCCCGTCGGCACTTCGAGATTCACTGGCGTGGCCGGTTGTGAAGCGGAGGCGAGGACAGAGATGACAGGCCGAAAGAGCACAGAGGCTCCCGTAACCGCCGCGCCAATGAGAACGTCGCGTCGCGATAGCATGCGAATCCTCCTCCTGTTCGTTTAGGCCGATGCTGGTGCATGTCGGCGTTCGCTCCCGCAAATGGATGGTACACCACGCGATGCCCGCACGAGGCAAGAGCTGCATAGCAGACCTGGAAAATAGCCGGGCGCGACCAGAAGAGCGCGCGGAGTCTTGAAACCGGTTTCCAAGGTATACTGCGATCTTTCCATCGGTCCCCTAGCGAAATCCTGGTTAGTGCTCACGGAGGGCGTAATGCAGCGGAGAGACTGTGCGTTTGCAGGATCAGGATTGCTTCTTGTTCTTGCCTGGGCGCTTGGCGGCTTTGCCGCGGCCGCGGCCGCTCAGCAGCAGCCTGACAAGAAGAACATGGAGCTGGTCGGCTACCACGACTTGCAGAGCCGGAGCGCCTATCAACCCGTGATCCACAAGCAAGGTGAGCGCTGGATCGCCTATATTGGCCACCACGGCGGGTCGCAGCTCAACGCGCTCACCGGCAAGCAAGAGAACAACGGCACATCCATCCTCGACGTCACTGATCCGAGACAGCCGAAGTACCTCGCTCATATCCCCGGCGAGTCCGGCAAAGCCGGAAGGTCTGAAGCCGGTGGAGCGCAGATGGTGCGCGTATGCGACGGCAGCGATCTGCCGCATGCCGACAAGGGCAAGGTGTACTTGCTGCGCCCGTTCGGCAACTCCGCCCACGAAGTTTGGGACGTCAGCGATCCGGCGAATCCGAGTCGCCTGACCGTCGTCGTCAGCGGACTCCGCGACACGCACAAGAGCTGGTGGGAGTGCGACACCGGCATCGCCTACCTGGTCTCCGGCGCACCCGGCTGGCGCACCCGGCGCATGGCGCAGATCTACGACTTGAGCGATCCGGCGAAGCCGGTGTTCATCCGCAACTTCGGCCTGCCGGGCCAGCAGCCCGGCGCGACCGGCCCGGTGCCGAGCGACTTGCACGGTCCCATTTCCACGGGGCCGAAAGGCAACCGCGTATATTTCAGCTACGGCCCTGGGAGCGGCGGCGTTATGCAGATCGTGGATCGCGAAAAGCTCTTGAACGGACCGAAGGAGCCGACCGAGGAGAACCTGCTCTATCCGCAGGTGGCGAGGCTCGATCTTCCTCCGGACGCGGGTGCGCACACGGGGTTCCCGCTTCTTGGCGTGGAGCAGGCCGAGTTTTCGAAGAACAAGGGTGGAAAAGTACGAGACTTCGTTGTGGTCACCGGCGAATCGATGGCCAATGAATGCCTCGAGACGAGGCAGATCGTACGGATCATCGACATTACCAGCGAGTCGACGCCGTTTGGCGTGTCGGCCTGGACGGTTCCCGAGGCGAGCGGCAATTTCTGCAGCCGCGGCGGGCGTTTCGGCTCGCATTCCTCGAACGAGAACTTCACGTCAATCTATTACAAGCGTGTGATGTTCTTCGCGCACTTCAACGCGGGCGTGCGCGCCCTGGACATCCGCGATCCGTTCCACCCCGTCGAAATCGGCTATTACATCCCAGCCGTCACCGACAAGACGGCCAAGCGCTGCGTGGGCACAGGCGCGGAGGAGCGCTGCAAGGTAGCGATCCAGACCAACAACGTGGAAGTGGACGACCGCGGCTATATCTACATCGTCGACCGCGCCAACACAGGCTTGCACATTCTCGAGCTCACCGGCCCGGAACGCCAGATCGCCAATCTTCCTTGAGAGAACTGCCGCAGATAGGGAATCGGGCATAGCGCGGCACCCATATTGGACGCCGCATGTCCTCATCCCTGCAGGCGCGGCAGCAATCCTATGGCATTAAGGCGATCGATCGCCTGGCGGTCGCTAGCTGAAAGCTTGACTTGGGCCAATCCGTCGATGGCGGTCGCGGGTTTCACAAACGGATAGTCAGTTCCGAACAGGATTTGCTGCGCAGGCACAAGGTTCAATATCGCGGCCATCGAAGGTGGAGACGCGGCACTGGCGGTGTCGTAATACAGTTTCTGCAATTCATGCATGACTCCGTGCGGGATTCGTTCTGCAAGTGCCTGCTGCTGGCCGAGTATTTCGGTCAGGCGGCCTGCCAACATAGGTGTTGCTCCGCCACCGTGGGAGAAAATCCAGCGGATGTTGCTAAGCCTTGCAAACGTACCACTGACAAGCAGGCTGACGATGGCGCGGGTGGTATCGAACGGGTACTCGATGACTTGCGGCAACACGCCGGGAAGGACACTTCCGCAACAAGCCGCCACGTTCGGATGGAAAAATACTGCGGCCTTGCGGCGATTGAGCTCCTCGAACACCTGCGCAAATGAAGGGTCGCCGGGATATGTGCCATCGTAGGTGGTCATCAGGCCGATGCCATCGGCCTTGAGTGTGTCGAGCGCATATTCGATTTCCTTGAGACTGCCTTCCGTATCGGGCAACGGTATTACCGCGAAAAGACCAAAACGGCCCCGGTAAGTGCGGATTTGCTCTGCTGCATATTCGTTCCATTCGCGCGACAGGCGGCGCGCCGCCGCGACATCGCCATACCAAACGCCTGGAGTCGAGATTGAGGCCACAGCAGTGGCGATACCGCTTTTCTCCATCACCTCGAGCGCCTGGGCGGGCGTCCAAGACAGCAGTTGGTTCACCGAAAGGTTGTGACCGAACTTGAGCCTCTCGTGTTCCTCGGCCATATAGCGCGGCGGCAGAAAGTGATGATGCACATCGATCCGGTGTGCCTTGGCATTGGCGGCAGCCCCGGCCGCGGGCGAGCTCGTCTGCGCCGTCAAAGGGCCGGCGGACAGCGCCGCGCCCCACCCGAGAGCGGCCACCGCGGTGAGAAACTCCCGCCTGGACGTAACACATCCCCCCGGCTGACAGTCGCGCGCTGCATCAGGGACTGCTCTTTGAGGCATCTCAGTCTCTCAGTCGTCTACAAAACTGAACATGTACAGTTTGGGACGCGCCGAGTGTACACTGGTGCAGAATCTTGTCAAGATTTCAAGAACTGGAGGCTGAGCTTGGCTTCTCCAATTCATCGTGTCGTTACGGGGAAGGACGCGACGGGCAAGGCAATTGCAATGATCGATGCTGTGGCCACGAACGTACACGGGCGCAAGGAATTGGGCGTTGCGAACACCATCCTTTGGGTGACGGATTCCACCCCGGCCGATCTTTCCAATCCTGCAGACGCGGCCGATCGCAAGGTCGGCGTCCTGCCTCCTCCAAGCGGCACGATCTTCAAGTTGATCGAGTTTGCCCCGCAAAAGGACCTCGAGAGCGACTATGAGACCAGACTCCGAATCTTCAAAGGCCTCGGCCTCGCGCCCGAAGGAGAGTCGCGTGAGAAACCACGAGATCCAGGCATGCACCGAACCAGGACCATCGATTATGCCGTGATCCTGTCAGGCGAAATTGAAATGCTGCTGGACGATTCGGAGATTCACTTGAAGGCAGGCGACGTTGTCGTACAACGAGGCACCAATCATGCCTGGGTAAACCGAGGACATCAGCCATGTAGGGTTGCCTTCGTACTGATCGACGCCAAAGAGTGACTGTGGTTCATCTGTCACACATGCCCTGGCCGAGCCACCCTCAGCGTCAAAGGAGGAAACAATGCCGTACAGCTTCGCAAAGATGTTTGCCGAACTTACTGGCCGTCCTTTCCCAAACAGGCCCGTGTTTCCACCGCCGACCCTGACGCCGTTGCGAAAGCCCATCTCCGAATCGACGATCGGGCTTTTCGGGAGTTGCGGGGCGCGGCTGCCCGATGATCCTCCACTCGGCGATACCGAAGATATCTCCTTTCGTCTGGTTCACCGCAGCACCCCAACCTCGAAACTCGTGGTCTCTCACATGAGCCCCGTGCGCAAGTGGGCGCTGGAAGACATCAACGTGGCATTTCCGTTGGACAGGCTGAAGGAATTGGAAGCCGACGGCACCATCAAGCGGCTGGCTCACACCGCTGTTTCGATGGTTGGATCGATTCAACGATACACCGAGTTGGTGGAGCAAACGGTGCCAGCGATCAAGCAGGTCTATGATGCGCAGGGGGTCGACCTGGTTTTTGTGTTTCCGTTTTGTCCGGCATGCCACCGTGCAGTGGGAGTGATAGCCAGGGCGCTGGAAACGCGCGGACTGCCGACCTTAAGCATGAATACCTTGTGGGAAGCGGGCGAAGAAATTAAGCCCCCGCGCACCTGTTTCCTTGATTTTCCGCTGGGGTGTCCGGCGGGCAGGCCGCACGAAGCGGTTCAGCAGAGGGAGATTTTGCGGGCCGCACTCGAACTGGCCCCCGAGTTCGACCCGCAGCAGTGGGGGATGAAACAGTTGCCCTTTGAGTGGTCAGCGGATGGTCGGCGTGACTGGGAAAAGGAAGTCGACGATCTGTACCGGAACGGTGGCATTGATGTCGTGAAACAGCACCAGGCCGCACACAAGGCCCGAGGAGAATCCCTCGTTGGCCGGGAACGCGAGTTCACCATCAAGTGTAACTGCTAAGAGATAAGAATGTTTTCGACAAAGTGGCAGACGTCGCCGCGAAAGTACGGAATTACCATCGAGCGCGATGTCGCGATTCCGGTCCGAGATGGAATCACCCTCGATTCGGACATTTTCCGGCCGAACGCGGAAGGCAAATTCCCGGCGCTGCTTGCGGTCCATGCCTATCCCAAGGCAGTCCAATCGGCGCCGATGATGCCGATCGGTTTTTCCACCGCGCGAGGCTTTATAGAGACAGGCGACTTCAACTTCTACGTTCGCCGTGGATACGCTCTTCTCGTCATCAATATCACGGGGACGCACAAATCCGGCGGCATCTTCGGAAACATCGACCCGCAATCCATTCAAGACGTCTACGAGGCCGTCGAATGGACGGCCCATCAGCCCTGGTGCGACGCCAATGTGGGCATGACCGGCGTGTCCCATTTTTCGCGCGTCTCAAAGCGCGTCGCGGCGCTCGATCCCCCTCATCTGAAGGCGATCTTCGCGCCCTATGGTTGGACGGACATGTATCGCGATCTCTACTATCACGGCGGAATCTTCAATCACGGCTTCCTGTCGCACTGGGTGAAGACCAACGGCCCGCACTTTCATACAAAGAACACTCTGAGAGAGGAATGGGGCGAAGCGAAGTACGCACAGGCCGTCGAAGGCGCACTGCGCGATCCCGAGATCTTCGCCGTCCCTTACTTGGTGGATGCCCTGCGCAATCCCGATGTGGGGGCCAATTCGATGCTCGTCGATTTGATCCTCAACAACCTCTGCAACGACTTTTATAAACAACGGTCCGTGGATTTCGAGAACACCAAAATACCGGCTTACTTCGGAGGTGATTGGGGGCTCTACGGCCTCCATCTGCCAGGGGATATCCGCGCTTTTGAAAAGTGGAAAGGCCCCAAGAAAATGACCATAGGCCCGCCGGTATATCTCGACCGGCCGCTATATCAGTACGCCTACGAATCCCTTCGTTGGTTTGATCACTGGCTGAAGGGGATCAACACGGAGATTCTTGACGAGCCGCCACTGCATCTCTTCGTCGTCGGCACCAACGACTGGAAGTCCGCCGAGGAATGGCCCCTCCCGGAAACCAAATGGACGCCGTTTTACCTGCACGCAGATGGGCTGCTCAGCGAGCACGAGTTTTGGCCTGACGAGGGCTTCACGACTTACGAAGAGTCGCCCTTCAATCACGATGAGATTGAATTCAAGACGCCGCCGATAGTAGAAAATACCGAAATTTGCGGCCCGATCGTGCTGAACTTATTCGGCTCGACGACGGATACCGAGGTGCTTTGGTTCGTCTCCGTCTGGCATTTCGATGCGGAGGGTCGGAACACTCTGTTAACCCGGGGATGGCTGCGAGGATCACAACGCAGGCTCGATCTGAAGGCATCAAAACCGTGGCAACCCATCCACCTTCACACCCAACGAGAGCCGCTCGAGCCGAACAAAATCTACGAATTCAATGTCGAGATCCGCCCTTATGCCATCCTGCTCAAGGCTGGAGAGCGGATCGGAATCAAGATCAAGAGCGCCGACGATGAAGTCCCCAAGAATTCCCTCGAGTGGATCGGGATCGGCCACGTCTCAAGACGAACTGCATCTCATGTGACGGTCCACCACAACGCGGACTATCCGTCCCATCTCCTGCTCCCGATCACCAAGGGCAACCGCATCGGAACTTACATTTCCGGAGGAGAACTTCCTCCACTCCAGCGGCCGTGAGTCGCTGAGAGCGTCCCTCCGGCCAAACATATTTCGACTCTTACTGGCTGCACGCCTACATTTCATGCGTTACAATTCCCCGGCGCACTCAAAGTGGATCTCCAACAAGCCATCTCTTTCCCCGAGCATATAGGGCTTCGACCTCCGGTCCCTTGAGGCCTGGCCGATCCCGCCCCACGTCGTAGCCGATGCTGGCCTGGAGATATGCCAGATGGCGATAGCCTTCGGGAAAGCTCTCCAAAAGCTTCGCGTCCAGCTTGATGGTCTTTGAAGGATCGACAGGATCCAGGCGATCCTTTTCGTAGATCGGTTGCCTTCGTACGATTCCCCACCGGCCTTCGCGCTTCTCGAAGAAATCGTAGAAGCGCCCGGTGCACAAAACGTCGCACAGAACATCGTGCACCAGGGCGCGCTGGGAAATGGCCATCTTCGTTTGGGCAATCCCCCGATGACCGGCTAGATCAATTGAGCTTCCTCCGAGAGAATGGAATATGCTCACTCCGCGTTCCCAGCCTTCACGCCTCGCTCGCACAAACTCGTTGGCCGGGCCCTGCCACCATGTCGCCGACATGTAGCCACCCTCGTGCCAAATCGTGCGGAATCGCTCCCAATCCCCGGAGTCCCCCCAGATCGCCCAGTTCTCGATCACTTCTCGGATTGCCAGCTTTTCCAAGAGCTCCTCGTTCATCGTCGTCCTTTCGTAGAACACCCGCGATGCGCTTCACAATTGCGCCCTCATTGTAGCGGCAAACAAGCGCCCTGGCGTGGTGTTCAGTGACGGCGATTAGAAGATTAATTTCAAGCCCAACTGGATTGCGCGGTTGCCGCCTGATCCGAGTACGGGGTTGCCACCTGCCTGGTCCGGTGTGGCACAACCACAGCCGAACTGGTTGTGCGACGAAGGATCGGCAAAGGCAGCGAGGCCGAAGCTATTCGGTCCGCCGTACGGATTCGCGAAGTTGGGATGGTTGAGCACGTTGAAGAACTCAGCCCGGAACTGGGCGGTGAGCCGCTCCTTGAACTTCCAACCCTTGGTCACGGACAAATCCCAGTTGCGCATGCCCGAGTCGCGGAAGACGTTGCGGCCCATTGTGCCAAAGGTTCCAAGGGCAGGAGGAATCAAGACGGAGTGACCTTGCGCGTAGCAGCCAAGGGCCGGGCTGGTGACTTGCGTCGAGGTCGGACCGCCAGCCACTCCTCCGTCCACTTTTGTGGCGGCCGCTAAACAGGCAGCAAAGAAGGCGGCGGATTGGACAGCGGGAAGTGGAACCGGGGCCGGGTTGGCGGGCGTGAGTTGAGTGCAAACGGCGTCACTTGGGCTAGTGCCGCTGCAATGAGGAATTGTGGAGTTACCGGATTGGAAGTCCTTGTGGTTGCCGAAGAAATCCCAGCGATCGGAAGCCTCACCTGTCGTGCTGATGTTATCTATTTGATCTTGCGCGAGCCAGGGCTGGCCGGTCTGAAAGGTCACGATGGAATTCAGCGCCCAGCCTTGCAGGAGCTGGGCCGGCGACTTGATCCCGGGAATATTGTAGGTCAACGCGAAAGTGAAACGATGTGTTATGTCGAAGTCGCTGCTCGCGTACTCACGGCCGGGATGTGTGCTGTCCTGCGGAAGGAATATGTTGATGTTGTAGGAATCGTCGTCGAGAGCGTGAGCGTAAGTGTAAGACGCAAGGAAGGACAGCCCGTGGGCAGCCCGCTGCGTCAGGGTTGTCTGCAGGCTGTTGTAGTTAGATTCGGAATTGTTCGAGAGCCGGTTGATGAACCCCAGGTAAGGGAACGCCTTGGTGAACGGGCCAGGGTTAGGCGTCGCGCTGCCAGGAACCGGGACAGGCTGGTTCAGATCGGTGATGCCTTCCAACCTCGATCCATGGTTGCCGACGTAAGCAAGGTTCCAAGAGAGGTTGTTTGTGAAAGCGTGCTGAACGCCCAGGGTCCAATTGCTGACGTAGGGATTGCGGAAATTGCGGTCTACCCCCAGGACGTTGCAGGGCACGACCGGGTTGGGGTTGCCGGGCAGGGTCGAGCTGTCGCCGCATTGGACGGTGCTGCCTTGGAGCAGGGGTACCGAGGGGCTGTTGTTCTGCCAGTTGGATGCGAGCGACGAGCCAGTGCCGCCAGGAACGGTGACGCTGCTGAACTTGATCGTGCCAGTACTAGGCGTCGAGACGCCGTTCTTCACGATGGCGGCTCCGGTGGGGATGTTGGCGAGACCGAGTGTGCTGGCGTTGTTTGTCTGCCCCTGCCCAATAAACACATACATGGGCAAAGACGTATCGGCAACGATGCTATATCCCGCGTGTAGCACGGTTGTCCCCTTGCCCGAAATATCCCAGGACACGCCCAACCGTGGCGCGAAATCCAGGTGATCGCCGTTGTAGGGAGAGCTGATCTGATTGCCAACCTGTACCAGTCCAAGCGTCCGATCGAAATTGCCCAAGCCGTTGTGTTCCTCCTTTAGGGGCGTAATGTAGTCGTAGCGCAGTCCAAGATTCACGGTCAGTCTTGGAGTGACGCGCCAGTCGTCCTGGACGGAGCCGGAATACGCCCATGTGGTCAGGTGCAGCTGAGGAGTCCCCACCGCAACGGTCGCCTTGAACGGGATGCCAGCCAAGAGGTCCTCGAGTGGCGTGGAGCTCGTTGTGGTGCAATTGGGTTGAGGTATGCAGAAGGCTCCGCCACCATTGAAGTTGATAACACCCTTGCCAAAGCTAAAACGGGCCGAGTTCACAATGTTGTGGCGGATCTCTCCGCCGAATTTGATGGCGTGATTGCCGCGCAAATACGAAGCATAATCTACAACCTGGATCACGGTGTCGGGCCCAAAGTGGATGGGCCAGCTTGGACTGCCGCCCAGGCTAGTAAATCCCGCAACGTTGACCCCCGGAAATCCACCGAGTAGCGGATTGGTCACACCCGTGTTGATGCCATAGCTTGATGCAGACACGTTGCTATCCAGGGTATGGGTGCCCCGGTTCATGTGTACGTAGCCAAACCGAGCCTGATTCACCCAACGCGAATTCGGGACCCAGGTCCAATTGCTTCCGAATACTTGTGGGTCGTTGAATTGTTGCGAGAGCCACTGTGGCTGGACATAGATGATGTCCTCGGCGGTTATGAGGCCGCGACTGATAAAATACATACCATTCACTGAATGGTGGTCATTAATATGGTAGTCGATCTTGGCCACGCCATTGTGGGATCCAAAAGTGCTGGGGAAGCCCTGATTAAAGGTCGGAGCGGATCCGCGGTTGGTTGGGAACACGCCGCCGGTACAAGTGACCGGAGGACCCACGCTGCAACCTGTCAGTTTCAGGCTGAGTGCACTTGGCTTGACATTGTGAGCTGCCAGATCCGCGATGGCATCCGGAAGACTGTTCGCTGGATCGGGCGTGGCCTGCGGGAGCACTTCAGGAACGGACGCCTGGAAGAAATTTCCTACCGTGTACCGCTCGTCCTCGAAACCCAGAAAAAAGAACAGCTTGTCTTTCATGAGGGGCCCACCCGCGGTAGCGCCAAACTGCTCCAGCGCCACTGGCCGCTGCGGGAGTGGTGCCGGGGTGAAGTAGTTGCGCGCATCCCACGCGCTGTCGCGTCCAAAAGCGTAAGCCGTGCCGTGAAGACTGTTCGTACCCGACTTCAACCCGACGTTGACGATGGCCCCGGGCTTTCCACCGTATTCCGCCGGCGGATTTTCCTCGATATTCACTTCCTGAATGGCGTCAATTGGCAGGATCGTCGCCGCATCTCCCGCGACGCCTGCCCCGTTGATTATCATCAAACCGGTCAAAGGTTCGTCGTCGGTCAAACCGTCCACGATGAACCCATTGTCCTCGGGGCGAATGCCGTTGGTGCTCTGGGTCCATCCTCCTCCACCGGGTTGAATCATAGATCCTGGGCGCAATACGAGGAGATTCTGATAATTTCGGCCGTTTAAAGGCAGGTCATTGATGGTCTCGTTGCTCAGGGTTCCACCGAGAGTGGAATTCGTGGTCTCCACAAGCGGGGCTTCTTCGGTGACGGTGATCGTCTCGACTTGCTCTCCGGGCTGGAGGGTAAGGTCAACACGAAGGTCCTTGCCTACCTCCAACAAGAGGCCGGAGTGCTGCACGGTCTTGAAGCCCTTAACCTCAGCGCGGACTGCATATGTGCCGGGAAGCAAGTTCGGAGCGGCATACTCTCCCGCTTGATCCGTGGTCAGAGTTCGCGAGATGCCTCTCTGCACATCCGTGACGATCACAGTGGCGCCGGTTATCACGCCGCCGCCTTGGTCCGTGACGCTGCCCAGAATCCGGCCTGCATTGCCTTGCGCCAACACCGGGAGGCACAGCAAAAACACCCCCATGCTCGCGCCCAGCGTCCGCATCGCGTTCCTTACGGGCAGGCGCAGTGATCCATCAGCCCTCATCGCAAGGGATTTCATAGCTGGCCACCCCCTTCAAACTGATACGTCAAGCTCTAAGCGCACTGGTTGAGCTCGACTTCGCGACTCTGTGAGTGGGCTGTAACATCTTACAAGAAACGATGTCAAGAAAAATCTGAACGTGTTACAGGTTTCGGTCGCAGGTGTAGCGCTCAGGGCCGCCCTGCTTGACGATGCCCAATTTCAGCGAGCTTGCTTATTCGGACTAAGCGCCGGCTGTGCCATCCGAGAGAAACCAAGCACACGTTCGGCATTGCGGTGAAATACCCGTTCCTGGATGTCGTCGGGGTAGCCAAGTTCGGCCCACTCACGAAGCAGGCGGTCATACGGCATGCTCGGATAATCGCTGCCGAACATGATCTTCTCCTTTAAACGCGCGCGAATATCAGTCTTGAGCTGCGATGGGAAATATTTTGGCGCCCAGCCGGATAGTTCCCAAAAGACGTTTCCTTTGTGCAGCGCGACCGCGGTCATTTCGTCGACCCAAGGCCAACCGGGGTGGGCCGCGATGATCGTAAGGTTCGGAAAATCAGCGGCGAGCTCGTCGATGGCTGATGGATGAGCGTGCCGCAGCTTGGCGCCCATGCCTCCAGGCACGCCCGCTCCCATCCCCGTTGTTCCCACATCGATCATCACCGGCGCCTTCAATTCGTTGATGACCTCAAACAGCGCGTAGAGGCGCCGGTCGTTGACGGCGTAATGCCCGATGATGGGATGAAAGTGAAATCCCAACATGCCAAGTTCTTGGATCGCGCGCTTGGCCTCGCGGATGGCTGCTTCCTCCTTGAAAGGATCCACGGCGGCCCAGGACTGGATGATCCGTTCCGGGTGGCGCTTTTGCATGCCCGATACGAATTCGTTCGAACAGGGAGGCGTTCCGACAGTCGTCTCGAGATCAAGAGCAACCAGAACAGCTTCGACGCCCGCATCGGCGAATTCCTGGATGACCTCGTCCTCGCTCTTGGGTGTCCAGGGCCGGTTCCAATAGGCGGCAAGAGCGTCGACATAAGGCCGCTGGCAGGCAATCCACTCCTTCGTGTTCGGGTAGCAATGAAGGTCGATAATCCTCATGGCTCTTCGGGAGAATTGCGATAGGTCGCGTCCTCGCCGGATGTACCGCCCTGAGTTCCTCGCTCCGCCTCGATTTTCGCGGAAATCATCTCCACCAGTTTCTTCTTTGAAACCTTGCCGAGGATCGACAGCGGAAAATCGGGCAGGATTTCCAGACGCTCGGGAAGCTTGAACTTGGCGATTTCTTTGCCCAGCAGAAAATTCTTCAGCTCATCGAGGCTGAGTCCCAATCCATCGCGCAGCAACACGCACGCGCACATCCGCTCACCAAGGTCGGGATCAGGAACCGGAATGCAGGCCACGTTCTTTACCGCCGGATGTGACAGAATGAGATTCTCGATCTCCTCGGCGCTGATTTTTTCTCCGCCGCGATTGATCAGATCTTTCTTTCGTCCCTCGACGATGTAGTTGCCCGATGCGTGCTGCCGCATCAGGTCTCCTGACCGGTAGAAGCCGTCAGCGGTAAAAGCCCGGGCGTTGTATTCGGGAACGCCGAAATAACCGCGCAACGTGTACGGGCCCCGGCAGCACAGTTCGCCCACCTCGCCGAAAGGCACTTCGTTGCCATCGCGATCCAGCAGACGCACTTCGTCATCCGGGGAGATGGGACGCCCCTCCGTTTCCAGGCGCACATCTTCGGGGTCGTCGAGCCGGACGAACATCAAAAGCCCTTCCGCCATGCCGAAGTTCTCTTGCACCATAGCGTTCGGAATAAGCCTCTTCGCGAGCAGCCGAACCTGCGGTTGAAGTCGCTGGCCACCGCTCTGAATGATTCGCAGCGACGAAAGATCGTAGCGCGTCACGGCTCGGTCGTTCAGCAGCCGAATCAGCAGAGCAGGAACCACTTTCAAGTGTGTGATCCGATGCTTCTGAATCAGCGCGCAGACGTCATCGGGCTTAGCGCTGGTGCTGACCACCACCTTGGCGCCTTGAAAAAGGAAGCCCTGAACGCCAGGGCACGCAAGCGATAGGTTGTGCGCGATGGGCAGCACAACCAGCAGCACCGAGTCGCCATGAACCCCGCAGACCCTCGCGGCAGTCTTGGAGTTGTAAGCGTAGTCGTTGTGGGTGCGCGGAATCAGCTTGGGAATTCCGGTGGTTCCGCCGGAAAGCTGAAAGACCGCCGGGTCGGTCGGCTCAATGTGGATTTCGGAAAGCGTCGAGGCGGGCATCCTCGCTGGCGTCGAAATCATTTCTGGGAGTGACAGGAACCCCTTGCGCGGGGCTCCCAGAATGATGACGTGCTTCAGTGTTGGACCTGCCTTGCGGATGCGGTCAACCATCTTGGCAGGGTCAAAGGCGCGTTGGCGCTTGGGAATGACGCAGGCCGCGGCGCCCGAGAGCGCAACGAACTGGCTGACCTCCGCATATCGATGGCTTGGCAAAGCGGCAATTGGAATACACCCGATCTTCTGAAGACCCAAATAAAGAATAACGAACTCGGCTACGTTGGGCAGTTGGACTACCACCCGGTCCAGGGCCTTCAGGCCGATACTCAACAGGTGTAGCGCCAAGTTGTCGGAAAGGCGGTCGAGTTCGGCATAGGTAAGTGACCGGTCGCCATCAATCACCGCAATACGATCCGCGTAGCGTTCGAAGACCAGCTTGAATTCTTCCGCCAACGGCTTATCGGCCCAGTAACCGCGTTCGCGGTACCGTTGTGCAAACTCAGCCGGAAATGGCACGACTCCTTGCAGCATTCCTTATCTCTCTTCGCTCAGGTTGTGGCTGCATAACCTCCGTCAACGACCAGGACCTCGCCGTTGACGAAGCGATTGCTCGTTACCAGGTTGACGATTACCTCGGCGACGTCCTCGGGGGTCGCGCAGCGGCGCAAAGGGGTGCTCTTGGCGCGACGCGCGATCAGCTCATCGTATTTGTCCCCAAGCATCCGCACCATCCATTCGCCCTCTACCCAGCCCGGCGCAACCGCGTTCACGCGGATTTCCGGGGCAAGGTTGAGCGCCAAGAGCTTTGTGAGACTCACAACTGCAGCCTTGCTGGCGGTGTAGGGAAGCGGCTGCGGACCTGGACGCAGGCCGACAATGCTGGTCGTATTCACGACGCTGCCGTGCGCCACCCTCAATAGAGGCGCGGAGGCGCGTGTGACTTGAAAGACTCCGCGGACGTTCACCGCGAAGACGCGGTCCCACTCCTCAGCGGTCATGGACTCGAAATCCTTCGGCTTGACCTGCGTTGTCGTGCCCGCGTTGTTCACCAGGGCATCGAGGCGCCCAAACTCCCGCTCGACTGCGGCGAGCATCTTGCGCACCGAGGGATCATCGCTGACATCACATCGAAACAGCAGTGTCTTCGCCCCTTTTTCATGCGCAAGTTTCGCGGTCTCGCGGGCCGCCTGTTCGCTGCGGCTGTAGTTGACCGCAACATCAAAACCAGCCCCAGCCAACGCGAGCGCCGCCGCGCGGCCGATGCCGCTGGACCCGCCCGTCACTAACGCGACTCGCCTGTCTTGCGCCATGCCGTCTCCTCACCTAGCAGGCTTGAAAAACCGTCCCGTCGAGCGATACAAAATGAACATGTACATTTTGGGACGTGTTCATTCCTGTGTCAAGCGCCCGGGGGCAGTCGAGGACGCGCAAACGTGATCGCACCGGCACCGATGAGCGCCGCGACCCCGATCCCAACGAAGAGCCCGGCCGTCCCCCGAGTGATCTGCTGCAGCACGCCGGTGACGAACGGCCCGAGGATTCCGCCGAAACGTCCCACCCCAAGCATCATGCCCACTGCGGTTCCACGCACCTCCGTGTCGTACGATGCGGCGGTGAAATTGTTCAGGACATTCTGGCCGCCCAGGATGCAGAACCCGGCGGCGCCCACACACACCACGTTGGTCGCGTGGTGGTTCACGAGTGCGAGGATGCCGGCCGCGAGCGCTCCACCGAGCCACCAAACCGCAATCGCCGCACGATCCTTGCCGCCTCGATCGGCGATATAGCCGCACACAAGCGAACCCACGAAGGCCATCACCTGGATCAATGCGCCGAAACCGAAGCTCGTCGCGAATGCCTCGCCGCGCTGCATCATCGCCGTTGGAACCCAGCCGGTAAGGCCAAAGATGCCGAACAAGATGAAGAATGCCGCCACCCACACTGCCAGCGTGGTCCTGCGATAGCGCCGCGAAAGCAGAAGAGATATGGAAGCAACGCGGTCGTTCGGCTCGGGGAAGACGAAGCGCACTCCGGGCGCCTGATATCGCGACGACCGGGACGGGTTCAAGCGGCACAGGATCACCGCAACGCCCGCGGTCTCGCCGCGCATCGCCGCAAACTGCAGCGACTCCGAAAGCACGAAGTGGCACACAAGCACGAGCAACACCGAGAGCGACGCCACGTAGTAGAGCACTTGCCACCCGAGTGCCGGAGTTAGAAAAACACCGATCGCCGCTGCCACCACCCCGCCCGCGGCCCAACCCAGCGCCCATCCCCAGTTCGAGAACGTGTTTGCCAGGCGCCGCGGCGCGTATTCGTTCACGTAAGTCACCCCGAGCGGCAAAAGCGCGCCGAGTCCAATCCCAGTCAGCGATCGGAACCCGCAGAATGTGACGAATGAATCCGCCAGCTTGGCGGTGGCGAAACTGAAAACCGTCGCGATCCACAGCGCAACCAGCAGCGTCGCGCGCCTTCCGTACCGGTCGGAGAAATTCCCTTGAACGAGCGAACCGATCATGAAACCGATCAAGCCGCTCGAGACCAGGAATCCAGCTTGGCTCGGAAGCAAGTGCCATGGCTTAGCCACGTAATGAATGATGTATGCTGGGGTGAACGTGTCGTAGCCGTCGAAGAACACGACCGTGCCCACGAGCAATGCGAGGGCACAATGGTACCGCCCGATCGGAGCGTTCGCTATTTCCTCGCGGACATCGATTGTGATTCCCGTAGCTTGGTCCACGCGATCCTCGGCGCACGAGTGTACCCCGCACGGGCGACCTTTAGGGCGCCGAATTCCGGCCGTTCGCAAGGATGGGACGACCTCGCTTGGCCTGCTTCCTTCGTGGTGCCACGCGGCGCCGCTGGGCCTGCGCCGGTTCGCGGGCGCTCGAGCGCGCATCGAGCGCGGAAACGACGCGGTTCGTGGACAAGCGCACAGTAACCGGAGAGAACAAGTACTATAATGAGCGCGCCTGGAAGGGGGTGCTCCATTGAGGACTTCGGATGTTTCTCGCTCGGAGCTTGGGCTTCGAGAGCAGAACAAGTTCGAGAAACGTCAGCGCATCCGTGCAGCGGCACGCGAGCTATTCTCGAAGCATGGTTATGATGCCGCCACGCTCCGCCAGATCGCCCACCGCGCGCACGTTGGGCTGGGAACTTTGTTCAACTACGCGCAGGACAAGCGCGATCTGGTCTTTCTCATTTTTAATGAGGAACTCAGCGCTGTAACCGACGAAGCCCTCAGCGTCCCCGAGCCGCGCCAGCCGCTCCTCGATCAATTGATTGCCATTTCCAAGCGCCATTATGATTATTTTGGCAAGGATCCGGCGCTTTCCCGCATCCTCCTGAAGGAACTCGTATTTTATTCCGAAGGCAAGCAGGCCGCGACCTTTCAGGGAATTCGCGGGCGTCTTCTATCCGGGATCGAGGGGTTTGTCCGCACCGCTCAACAGCATCGCCGCATTCTATCCACCGAAGACCCAGCAATCATCACGCGTCACATCTTCTTTGTTTTCTCGGCCGCAATTCGCTGGTGGATCGCCAAGCCGAGCCCCAATCCAGTTGCGGGCCTGGCTGACCTGAGGCGCCTGCTCAAACTACAGATCAACGGGCTGCGACCCGCGGCGGGAATCGCCACAAACTCACTCAAGTCGGCCGCTTCGATGCGCCAAGGCGCCGAAAGAGCCAGACATAAGCGTGGGTCTGCCATCAAACGTGGTTCTGGAATCAGAAGACAAGCGGATAAGTGAACTCGCTTGCCGGAGGATCGAGAATGAAAGCACGGGACCTCGTTTCGAGAATGGCGGTTGCCGGGCTGATCGCAACCGGATGTCGGGTTAGCCGCGCTGATCGCCAGCGGCGAAAGGCGTTTCAATCAATCGACATTCAGCGCCGGTAAAAGGAGTTCCGACGGACGTTTCGCGTCGTGGTAAATGGTGTCGGTGCCGATTTTATCCGGCCGGTAAAAATGGAAGAACAGGCCATCTGTCACGGGCGAATCGCCATTGCAAATTTCCACGCGAATTCGATTCCCCTTTCGAAAACGATAGGCCATCGGCTGTAATGCAACTTCGATTTTGTAGATTGTCCCCGACGTAAGCGGCGACGTCGTCTGGTGGGAATAGTAGGGAATGTCCTCGGTATTGTGCCTCGGGTCGCGCTCCCGATGCGATGCGCGCAGCCATCCTTTGGTGACGATGACGTACCGAGGCTGGAGGCCTTTGGCGCGTTCCTCTTGGCTCTGCTCGAACTGCTCCGAGACCTTGACGATGAAATCCATATCGTTCCGCGTTGTTGCTGCGTAGAGTGTCAGTTTGCCGCTTCCGGCGATCTCGAGATCGGTCCCGAGAGGCTGGCTCGTAAAGGTCAGCACGGCGCGTGCTGGATCAGGTCCGTGCGGTCCAACCGGGACCACGCCCATCACCCAAGACGGTTGTGGATAGGAGTAGCTGGTGCTCCCGCCGGCCGCGTCGGCTGGCGAGGTTCCCAGCCCGCCATCGTTCAGTGACGTAACACTTCCACTCGGCCCTTTAGCGAGATAGAAGCGCACGGGGCGCGTGCCGGGTGGCGGCCAGGTATCAAAGGATCTGACGTTTCCGGTATTGCGGACGGCATATTCCACGTTCGGCCGTTGGTCGTAGCTCGTTTTGAGCCCCTTTAGATATTTGTCGTAAAAAGGCAGCAAATACTTCCGATGGAATTCGATATCCGCGAAATCGACCATTGCAGAAAACGCCGTCGGCGTCCCGCTAATCGCGAGTTTCTTCGGGCCGCGCGCAAGCTGGTATCCCCGGATATTGCCGGCGAGGTGCAGGTCCTGTTTCGCCCAGACGCCGATGGAAAAGAGAGGGACGCTAATCTTGTCTAACTCTTCGACTGCCGCCCGCTCCCGCCAGAACTCATCGCAGAGCGGATGCCGCTGTACCTCTGAGAATAAGTCGGGCACTACGTGACGTGGATGGTCTCCGTTTGCAGGATAGAGGTTCGACACGCGAACACTGGAATTGAACCAATAGGAAAGGAATGTGCCCTCGATGCCGCCGGGATAGGCCATGAAGCGGTAGGGATCGTTTAGGCCGTCGTAAACGGCAATGCAGGCGAGGTGGGGCGGGTTCTGAATCCCCATGAACCACTGCGACATGGCATAGTACGATTGGCCGGTGCCACCCACTTTGCCGTTCGACCAGCGCTGGCTCGCGATCCACTCGATAATGTCGTAGAGATCTTGCTGCTCGCGGCGGCCCAGAAATTCGAACTCACCCTCGGAGGGGCCGGTTCCGCGGACATCGGCATGGACATACGCGTAGCCTTGGTCCACATACCACTCGATCGGTCCGGTTTCCCGCCAGAGGAAGAGTGGATAGGCCGGGAGAGTGTTGTTGTCATAGCGATAGGGCGAGGTCGCAAAGAGCGCGGGAAACGGCCCGACGCCATCCGGCCGATAGATCCGCACCGCCATTCGGGCGCCGTCCCGAACACGGATCAGTACGTCCTTTTCCTCAATCATTTTCCCAGTTCCATCGCGCCTGTCCTTGCCAGATCAACGATAGTTTCGACGGCTACGAACCGGAAGAAGGAATCCTGCGTGCGCGCGTGCCGCATGCGGGTCCGAGCTAGTTGCCTCCTGCTTGGGCGTAGCGGCGGAAGAAGCTGTCGGACTTCCACTGCGGCCTGCGGTCATTGTTTGCGACGGCAATCGTCAGCCCGCGAATAACTTCTTCAAATCCCGCAGCGGCCGGCAGATCGACCGGCTGATTCAAATCGTCGGACGGGGCATGATACCGTTGCGTAAGCCAGTCTTTAAAGGTTTTCTGTTCGGGAGAGCCGGGATCGAAGCCGACTTTCATGGCAAGGGCTGGAATTCCGTGGCGGATGAAGTTGTATTGATCGCTGCGAATAAAGATATTCCGTAGAGGCTCAGGGTCGCCCTGCACCCGGATGCCTCGGGATCGCGCCACCTCCGTTACCGTGTCGCCGAGGTCGGATTCCTGCAGACCGTAGACGGTCAGCACTTTCAACGGCACAATCGGCAGAAACATGTCGGTGTTGATGTTCGCGGCCATGGACTTGGGGTCGACCGTCGGATAAGCAGTGAAATATTTCGAGCCCAGCAGCCCTTTCTCCTCGCCGGTCACAAACGTGAACAACACCGAGCGCCGGAGCTTCTCAGCCGACCGCTTCAACGAAGCAGCAACATCGAGCAAAAGCGCAGAGCCGGAGGCGTTGTCCATCGCGCCGTTGTAGATGCGGTCGCCGTTGATCGGCGCCCCGATGCCCAGGTGGTCGATGTGAGCGGAGAGCACGACATACTCGTTTTTCAGTTCAGGGTCGCTTCCCGGCAACTTGGCGATTACGTTCGCCGACTCCACATTTCTTTTTTCGACCTTGGTTCTTGCCTTGATCGAGACCGGGAGAGGGAAGCGCGGCAGCGGTTTGCGGTCTTTGCCCAAGTCGGCGATCTCGCTGAAGGTGTGGCCCGAGCCCGCAAATAATTGCTCTGCCTTCGCCGGATTGAATTCAAGGAAGAGCTTCTCACCCGGTGTTTCGTCGAACGTCGGGTCGGCCAATACCATGCTCGGTTCCGTCCGGCTCAACGACATGCGCGACCACGGAATATCCATCGCCGCCGGATTCGGCAGCCGGATGATTCCAATCGCTCCCGCCTGGCGCAGGGCCTTCCCGCGCTCGGCGGTGGTCTGATAGTGCGAAGCGAGGGCTGTGGGAGTGTCAGCGGGTGAGCCGACGAACACCACGGCAACTTTCCCCTTCAGATCGAGCCCGGCGAAATCGTCGTAGTTCTTTTCGGGAATGCTCAGGCCGTATCCAACGAAGACGAGCGGCGCTTCAATTTCGGGAGCAAGATCGACTCGCGTGCTGAACATTGCATCTTCACCGAGCGTCAGCGGCTCAGATTTGCCATCGCGGATGAGCACTGCGCTCGAATCGCTTTCGACGATTTGCCGGGACTCGAATTTCACCGGCTGGTAGTAGCCGTCAGTTCCGGCGGGTTCGAGACCCGACTTTTTCAACTCATCCACCACGTAAGCTTCGGCGGCGCGCAGCCCTGCGCTGCCCGTTTCGCGGCCTTCCATTTTGTCGTCAGCCAGAACTTTGACGTAGTCCCACCATGTTTTTCCGTCAAAGTGGTTTTGTTCTGTCGGCTGCGTAGAGACAGGCAGCGCCAGAAATGAGCTCACGAGAAGTGAGCTGATGATCGACCATCTAAGAACGCCGAATCGCACCCTCTGCTTCATGGATATGACCCTCCCGCTCGCAATCACCCGGAAGAAAATAACACAGAACTGGAAGTTGGACGTCGAAGTAGGGTGTTGAACAGCGTCGAGCCGAGTCTGGCCCTCTTGGACTGCTCGTTCCGTCACGATTTGCTGCTGCAAGCTCGCGCTTGGGGCAGCATGCAGCAATCCATGGAACTTTCTTTCGAGTGGCTCATCGAATGTAGCGGGTGACAGGTATGATAGCGGAGGAGCAGCCGCACCGGCACGGGCCATGGGCGTGTTAACTTCGATGAGGCGTCTCAGCTTCGCATCGATTGGATTCGCGATCCCGCTTCTCACGATCGCATCGCTTCGCTATCTTGGCGCTACCCCCATCAAGGCCCCCACAGATGCCGATGCCAATCCACGGACTCCGGTCGTGGTCGAACTGTTCACCTCGGAGGGCTGCTCGAGTTGTCCTCCCGCAGACGCCCTCCTCGAAAGACTGGACCGGTCTCAGCCGGTGGGCGCGGCGGAACTGATCGTTCTGAGCGAACACGTCGACTACTGGAACGATATCGGATGGAAGGATCCCTACTCTTCCCACGAATACAGCGAGCGGCAGAGCGAGTACGCAAAGCGTTTTGGTCTCCCCAGCGTTTACACGCCCCAGATGGTAGTAGATGGACGCATCGAGTTCTCCGGCGGCGATGCACGAAGAGCGATCCAGGCCATTGAGAACTCAACCAAGGTCGAAAAAACGCCGGTTGCTCTCTCTTCCGTTCATCTGGAAGGCGACCACACCATTGCGGTCCACATCGAAGCTGGTCCGCTCCTCCCCCCCTCGGCGAAGTTAGCAGACGTCTTGATCGCGACCGTTGACGACAGCGATGAATCACACGTGAGCCGTGGAGAGAATGCCGGAAGGACGTTGAGACATGTTGCCGTCTTGAGGGACCTGATGCAGGTCGGAACAGTAGGCAGGTCCGCGAAGTTTTCGCGCGATCTCAAGATCAATCTAAAGAACGCGAATCCCAGAAATCTGAGGATCGTCGCGATTGTCCAGGAAATGACGGCGGGAAGAATCTGGGGAGCCGGAGCGGCTCGCCTTTCGAATTAGGCTTCCCGTCAACGCGCTCAGTGCGGGTTTGGTCCCTGGAGAATCAACACCGGTGGCCTTTGGAAGCGAGAAATATGCGTTGGCTCTTTTTCGAACCTGAACGGAGGAAGCCATGAGTGAAGTGGTTTACGTTTCCAAGTCGCATCTTGAACGTAGGCAAGGACCGCTGCGCGTCGCGCACCTGCCCGGTGAGTCTCAACCGGTAACCTTCAGCGTCCACGGTGCCATTGCCGAGCACTACAAGGTGGACCCGGCTAAGCTAACGGAGTCTCACGCCTCAACGCTCGATTACGTCATCGCCGCGACCGCTGGTTGAATGCTCGGTACCTTCGGAGGTGCGCTGGAGGCGCGCCAAATCGATGCCAGCAACGGCCGGCTAACCGCGGATGTGACCGGGGAAGTGGAGCAGGAGGAGGGCGTACTAATCATCCGCCGGATCCATGTGGCGATGCGCCTGGTCGCATCCGAAAACGTCCAGGAAACAGTGCAGCGAGTTCACGGCATCTACGCCATGCGCTGCCCCTTATACCGTACCTTGTACAAGGCCATCCAGCTTACTTCTTCGGTGGTGTTGGCCCCGGCGCCCGCAACCTGAAGATAGTCATTCGCAGCGTACTCCTCAGAATAAGACCGGCCGAGCGGGCAGTTCGGTAACACATTCGGAACATCCCCATTGTTTCGACGCGTACCCCACAAACCGCAAGACTTAGAATCATTCTTGGGTTCTCACTTACCCGCAGGTTCTCTTGGAGAAACCTTTCGACCGCTCCGGGGTTTGATGCGGTGAGCCGGGTCTCAACTTCGGTTGTCCGAGCCGGAATTCGGACGAGGAGGAGTAAATCATGAAGGTAAAGGTCATGAGTCTTTTTGCCGTGCTAACTCTTGCGCTCACGCTTGCCTTCTCGGCGGCAGCCCCAGCGGCGCCCAACGCAACGAACGGGAAACCAGTTCCCGCAGCGGCCGCGAAGGCAACGCCGGAGGAGCCTCATCCCGAAATCCGGGAAGCGATTCGATCACTGCGTGCCGCCAAGCAGCACATGGAGCATGCTGCCCACGATTTCGGCGGACATCGCGTGGAAGCCCTCAAGGCAACCGATGAAGCGATTCACCAGCTTGAGGTTTGTCTGAAGTACGACAAGGACTAACCTCGAAAAATGCGCATTTCGACTTGAGGCAGCGTCGCGCGCATAGGACGCTCGCGACGCTGCCTTTCTTTTTCAAGCTTGTCGAGCCGCCGCCAGCCCCATCCGCCTTTTCTTATCCGCCGAATTAAGTTAAGCTCTTCCAACTCCAGCCCGTCGGCAGGAGAAACGATTCATCTGCTCAAAAACAACTGATTCGAGAGAGGAGACGAAAATCATGGCTAAAGCTATTCCGCAGGGATACCACACCGCAACGCCCTATTTGATTATCAAGGACGCTGCCAAAGCCATCGAGTTCTACAAGAAGGCTTTTGGAGCCACCGAACTGATGCGCATGCCCGGCCCGGGCGGCAAGATCATGCATGCGGAGATCAAGATCGGCGACTCACCATTCATGATCTCCGAGGAGATGCCGGAAAGAGGCACCAAGTCACCGCAAACGCTCGGCGGTTCGCCGGTGAGCATTTTTCTTTACGTCGATGACGTCGATGCGTTGGCGGCCCAGGCCACCGCAGCGGGAGCTAAGACTCAAATGCCGGTCCAGGATCAATTCTGGGGCGATCGCTATGGGTCGCTGGTGGACCCCTTCGGACACGTTTGGGGTATCGCCACTCACAAGGAAGACGTCGCCCCGGAGGAAATGCAGAAGCGTGCTGCCGCTGCGATGGCAGCCGGAGCCTCGTCGTAAAACCCGAAGTAAGTCGGCGCTGGCGTTGGTCATCTTGGGGCTGCGTTGCGCGCGATCCGCGCGCGCAGCTCCAGTGCCGGCCGGAGACTATTTGCCGATGGTGGTGAAGCCGGCTGGAGAAGGTTCGGGGTCGCTGAAAACCGGCGGCGAAGAAGGAACCCGTTTCGCGTTGTAATTGCGTAAGTGGTTCCGGCGAAGCGCCGTGAGGGTCATCCGTCCAAGGTCAAAAGCCCCATAAATGATGTTGCCGCGCACGACGTCGCTGCGGAAGGTGAGAACTTGCGTCCGGATGTAACGGGTGACTTTGTTGCCGGGCCGCGGAGCCATCGCGGAAACCACGGAGGAGCCGTCAAAAACCGGCTGACTGCAATTCTTGAGCTGCACAACCGCGACGGCGCCATTGGTGTGCAGCTCGTCACCCGTGGCATTTTCCGAGGTCTCTGGTACTGTCACCCGCGGCGAATCGTGGACGGCGTCCACACAGCCGGCCAGCGTCAGATCGCGAACCACCTTGTCTCGTTCTTCATCAAGATTTGCGTCCACGTGGTGGATAAATCTCCTGCGGCGGACCGATAGCACCGCTCCAGTTTCACGCGAAGATGCGCTTGCCCAGACCGGCAGTCCTTGCCAGGTTTCGGGCTCGCTCCAAATCCGCAAATGGTCGCGCTTGCCGTAGCTATCGAAGCTCTTCTCCCACGCCGAGTCGGAACTTTGCCCCTGAAGCATTTGCTTGGAGATGGGAGCGCGGGAATAGCTGTTCAGCGTGATGAACGCATGGAACTGGCGCAGAACCGATCCCTTTGAGTTGGGATCACTGTTCATCCATCCGGCGGCATGGAAAGCGTCTGCGATTTGTTCGCGCGAGCCGACAAACATGAGGTTCACAACGTCGGCGTCACGCCCCTTCACGGTGGAAGTACGCGCGGGCAGTGAGCGGGCCATCTCATTGAGCGCGAACGTTTCGGAATCGGCGAAATCTCGATTCGCGGGGCCCGCGGGCGTCATACCCGTGACGCGCAGCGCCGCCGACAGTTCCAGCCGCAAGTCAGTTCCCGGCGGAAAGTAGATTTCGGGCTCCGCGGATATAGGGAATGCGGCCCGGTAGACAATCAGAACCATGTCCGAATACGGGTTCCACGTGGGCATATGCTTCAAGCGGCTGGTGATTCGGCCTTGCGGCGTATCCGTGGATCGGATTCCGTGAATAACGCCTTTTTTCGCTAATTCACGGGCATTGGCGACCTCGACGACGTAGGCATTGACGTCGATCGGCTCTCCGGAGTCTGGAGTGAGCCGGTCAAATTGAATGGTGAGTTGGGCTGTCTCGTGGACAAAGCCCAAGCCCACACGCCTTGCAGATTTCACCGCGCCCTCGATCCGCGTTCCTTCTGCGAACATCGGAACACCATCGCATCGCGGGGATTCCACCACGATCGCGCGAAGGCGCGTCCCCGGCTTAGACCTGTAGGACGAGACGGGATCGAGCAGTCGGACCCAGAAGGTTTCTCCGGCAGGAATCTGGTCGCAGGCAGCGGCAACCCTGAGGCAATTTATGCAGAAGAGCAGGATCAATACGCGGGGGATGACAAGAGTGGCCTTCCGCCGGAGCTCTCTCCTCATGAGACCGACAATCCCCCGTCAGGACCTGTTGTGTGCTGCTCCTTGGATGCTGGCACAGCCCGAAGCGTATGCCTGCCTCGACGAGGGGTCAAGGTGCGGAATCGAGCAACACCCAGAGCTCGGCAGAAGATGGCGCCTCGTATGATTGCCGCGGGAAGCTAACCTCAGGCCGTTTGCGCCGCCTTGGGCGTGGGCGTGTAGGGATTTCGGTGGGACTTCGTCGTGTGCGTGCTGCGGTAATCTTCCAGTTCTTCGTTCGTAATTCGGAAGTGGTTCTTCAAGGGATGATTGGCGGATGCCTCCAGCTCGCGGTGGAGCTTTAGGGAGCAAACATCAGGGGCATCCTGATAACTCAGCCGATGGGAGCAGAACGCTTCGTTCGGGATCGTCAACGTGAATTCGGACGGATCTTCCGCGACGTGCCGCACCCGGAAGGTGTATTCACGGACCAGCGGCTTGGCCTCGAATCCAACGTACTGGATGAGCACGGCGTCGCTCATTTTCCACCCGCGCCGGCTGCAACCCCAGCCTTGGGGTGAACCACTGTAGTCGCAGATACAGGCGTGGCTGCTGGCGCTACCCCTGCCGTTACTGCTTTTTTGCGGCGCTTCCCGCGCGAGCGCTTTGGAGGTGTACCCTCCGCTGGCTCGACAACCATGATGCTGGTGACAAACTTCTTCGGGCCATGGAGATCGAAATCGATTGTGGTGCGTTCCACGTCTGATTCCGTCACCACACCGCAGCCGTACTGAAAATGCTTCACGTACAAGCCTTCCGTGAGAGCCTTCATATAGTCTCCTCAGCGCGACAGCGAGCTCGATCGGTTGCTACACCCCAGAAAAAAAGCGCGAGCCCGGCCGCTTGGCGGTCGGACCCGCGCTGGTTAACTAGAGGCTGGTGACGTTCGACGCCTGCAGGCCCTTGGGGCCCTTGGTCACTTCGAATTCAACCGCTTGGCCTTCGTTCAGCGATTTGTACCCATCCGACTGAATCGCGGAGAAGTGCACGAAAACGTCCTCGCCGGACTGGCGCTGGATGAACCCGAAACCCTTACTGGCGTTGAACCACTTTACAGTACCTTGTTCTTTCACTTGTACATTCCTTCTTTCAATTTGAGCTATTTGCGCTTCACGTCCCGGGCCCGATTCCGCTCCCGATTCTTGGGGAGCGCGATCGTGATCCGGTGCCTCCAGCCGTAAACAAAAAAGGGCTGCAAGTGTGAACTTGCAGCCCCTCTAACGAATCTAAAGGTTTTACAAGAGCAACAAACGCGACTTCAATATAGCATACCCCGCCCAAACATCCTAATGAAATCTTCAGGTTTTTGACTCGGGAAGCGGCACGTTTCGCTTTGGTTCTTACCTAAAATCGTTGCGGTCTTAATTCTTCGGGTCGGTCAGAAACATACGCCGGACCCGTCTCCACGTGCAACTCTTCTTTCATCGTGCCAGTTGACGCAGGCAGAAGGTTGCTACTTCAGTCGCTCCCAAACCGATTCGAGGGTGACCATCGCGCCGCCCCTCAACTGCGGCGTGTTTCGCACAATCAGGCGGTTACCTTGCACAGTCACGGCCCTTGTTTGGTCTGTGTTGACCCAGTTTTGAAGCGAGGCAACTTCAACGTGATCCACCACCTTGTCGCACGTGAACGTGTACCGCCCGGCGTAGGCCATGGACGTGGAGTAAGCCTGTGCTCTTTCCTCAGCCGGAGCTGAAACCCTGTCAGCAACGGAAAGTGGTTTCCGTCCATCATCCGAGATAATCGCCATCATTCTGCCATCCGCCGTGTACATAACGAATCCTGAGGGGTTTTGGCCAAGTACGGCTCTGTTGACTTCGCCCTTGTCCGTCGTGGAGGTGACAGAGACAAGTTTCCAAGTTCCGACAATGCTGTCCTTGCATTGCGCGCTTGCCGTCGATGAGAACACGGCCGCAAGGGCCGCCACCAGGACAACTATACTGTTCCTCATGCTGTCTCCCCAAAACTCAAGCACATCATGAGCATTGAGCGGCGAGCTTAGCATGCCTTGCCGTGGGAACTATCGCCAATGACCTAGGCGGCGGATGGCTTGAATCCGATCTCGCGGATTGACCTCGAGATTTGAGAATCATGGCAGCCCCGCGCGCAAGGACGGAGCCCTGCCGCTATTGGCCAAGTCGCGTTGGTATTTTGGCCACGGGCTTGCCATCAGGCCGCCTGCGGTCCCCGGAAACGCATAGATCGCTCCCGATGCGGTAGCCACGTAGATTGTTCCGTAGGGAGCGAGTGTCGGCGAGAGGCCGAGACTGGCGTCAAAACCAGCCGACCATTCCTTTTTTCCCTCGGGGGAGACAGCGACTACCGCGTATCCCGAGATCACATAGATCGTTCCGTCAGCTGCCAACGCCGGTGACGACACCATCCATGATCCGGTGTCCACATCCCACTTCTTGGCGCCATCCGGATCGACAGCATAGAGCCGGCCATCTCGAGTCGCGAAATAGATTGTTCCGTCAGACCCGATCACCGGTGGAGTTGCTTCCATTGCGATGGAGGCCTTGAATTCCCACTTGAGTTGACCGCCCATCCCCACCGCCAGCAGGCTCCCAGTCGCGGTGCCGGCATAGAGCACGTCATCCGGGCCGGCCGCGAGAGATGCCTGGACATAAGCGTAGCTCGGGGACTGACGTCTGCCGTCCGCGTTCCCTGCTACCGGCGGATACACCCACTGCAGCGCTCCATCACGCCCCACCCCTTTCAACCAGGTTCTTCCCAAGACGGCGATCGTCCCGCTGGGAAGAATGACGGGCACGCCGGATTGGGTAGCAACGCGGTCCGAATACCAGCGTCTGGAACCGTTCTCAACCTCAGTCGAGCACAGCGCGACCGCACAGAACGTATAAACAAAATCGCTGTCGATGGCATTCCCGCTCGCGTAGTAATTGATCCTTCCACCGGTAAGCTCCGTCTCCCAGCGCTTCGTGCCCGTGTGATTGATGGCGTAGAGCTTTCCCCGCGTATTCGTTACATAAACGGCTTCATCGGGCCCAAGAGTCGGAGAGGATTGGATCGGGCCGGTCTCGAATTTCCATTTCAGCGCCCCGGAGGAATCGATTGCATAGAGATATCCATCCCGGCTGCCAACGTAAAGAGTGCTTTCGCTATCCAACGCGGGAGCGCCATCGATGGGTCCACCGGTCTTGAAGACCCATTTCTCTTTGACCTCTCCCTGCAGGTTGGCGACGCCCTCCCGATCTGTGCGCTCTGTTTGCCGGACGAAGAGAACCACAGTCAATACCGCGGCCGCGAGAAGCGCCCCCAACGCTAAGCCAATGGTCTTGTTCATGCTGTTTTCGTGCCTCCGGGACGCTCCCAATATTTCCGGAGTATCCCATTGAGCTAATTACGCCCGCCGTCTTCGCCGAAGCTTTTTCGTCTAAGGGTAAACAGTAGCTGCGAGCTCAGGGTTCCGCGGTCAACCTCGCATACCCTTCAGCGGGGCCGGGGATCCAACCGGAGTCTTTTTCCCGAGGACTTGACTGCTCAATTCGTGCGGCTTTTGGATGAACGGATGGCGCCCCGGATCACGCTGATCGAAGCCTTCGGAAGGGCGAAGGTTGTGTCGGCGTTGGCGCTGACGGTGGAACGATCGGGGGGCCCGTCAGGATCAGCCGAGCCATCGTGGGCGCCGGGATGCCATTGATATTGTTCGCTCCCAAAAGTGATCAGGTTCACCGCGCCGGAAAAGAAGCTGTCAGCATTCTTGTCAGCATCGTGAAAAGCAATGCGGACCGAATGTGAGTTCTCCTGGTCTTTGTTCACGATCAGCAACGCCCACTGGCCATCGGGGCGCAGCGCTGCGTACGCAGTAACCAGCGCGCGGCCGGCAGCGTTGCGAATGTCACTCGCAGCAGGGAAGAGCTTATGCACGCCATCACCGGGCAGCACCCATTCGAGATTGATGAGTTGGCTCGCGAAAAATTGCGAGAGCGGCTGCTGGACCTGCAAGTTCGCATCCATCGAGAACAAGCCGAAAGTGCCGAACGATTCGTTGCACCCTCCGTGGATTCCCAGCGGCATGTAATGGAAGAAATAAACAGCATCACCCCCCGCCGAAAGATAAGCCCCGACGTAATCCGCCAGCCACAGCGCGCCCCAAATATCGACGAACGCCTCTTCCGACTGCCACGCAATGTTTGATTCGGTGATGAATTGCGGCACATCCGCCGGCACGCCATCCTGTCGCCAGATCTCCACCATGTGCGAGACAAGTGTCGCTTCGTTGTAGAGGTCGCTCCACGCGATCTTGCACGGTTCCATCGGATAATGCTCGTAGGAAAAGAAGGCGAGGTCACTCAGGCGGTCGTGGGCTTTCAGGTAGTCGATGAAGCGCCGCGTCCACGAAGTTTTTCCGTTCGCATCAGGCCATGTTTCGATGTCCTTGTTGACTCCCGTGAAGATGGGCCCGCCGAGCTTCAGCTTCGGATCCACTTTGTGAAGCGCCGCGGCCCATTGGACATAGAGCGCAGCGTAATCTTCGGGCGGAGTGTAGTGCCCGTCCGCCTCTTCTCCCATCTCGACGTACGAAATGGGGTATCCGCGCTTTTCGATGTAGGCGATTTCCGCCGCGGAGTCTTCCGGCGTCCCGTAGAGCATGGCGATCGGAATCATCGCTGGCAGGCCTCGCGTCACGCCGCTGGTGTAGAAAAGGTCGAAGCCGATCTGGTCCCCTGCCTTCTCGTTCAGATCGGAGGGTTCGTGCCACGGATCAACAGAAGAACAGAAGGTATTCGTTTGGCCCTGGTCGGGTGTATGACGCACCAGATCCTGAAACGCGCCGTCCGCGCTCGCAGTGCCGATGTAAAGCTCGCGCATCGCGTAGCCGGCGCAATTCCGGCGATCAGCAGAACCATGTGTGTCGCAGGTGTTGGACGATTCGGTCATCAGGATGCGGATATACTGCACGAGGGTCGGAGCTGACGTCAGTTGCAGAGTGACGCTGCCGCCGTGCCCCTCGGTGATTGTGCCGCCCGGGAACGTCTGCCACACGCCTAAGGTTGGTCTCTTGATCGGATCTTCGCCGGTCCAATACTGCACCAGATATCGCCGCGCATACGGATCGGCCCACGCGATGCGGATGGCGTTGATTTCGCGCTTGCTGGCCAGATCGATGATTACCCACTGCGGATGCAGGGAATCGTCCTCGTGCGTGAAGGCTTGGGTGAGATACGGGTTGCTCTTCCAATAGGAATTCAGGTCGCCATCGGTGAGGCGCGAATAGCCGACCATGTCGGTTCCGTCGTCGTGCGTGACGCCACGATGCGGCAAAGGATAGCCGTACGAATGCCGGATCACATCCGTCGGCGTTGCGCTGCCCGTGAAGTACCCCTTGCCGGCCGGATCGCTCCAGGCACCTTGGGGATTCCAGTGCCAGGCCTCCATGTGGAGCTCGGTGTTCTGGCGGTAGGTGATCGTTTGCCACCCCGCGGAGAGGATTTGCTTGATCGTAGGTTCGACGAAAAGCTTGTCGGCTGCGCCGTAAGGAAGCCGATCGATTGCCGCGCCCAGCGCCTTGGTGGGGACAATCGAATTCGTGGAGTGGCCGGGAGTGGAATCAACCCGGATCGCTTGCCCCCACGCTGCTGATGCGAAAACGACGACTCCGGCAACGGCGGCCAGAGCCCTCGCCGGATAGCTTTTCGCCCCGGAAGCTTGCTTCACACGTGAATTCTCGACAGCCCTTGATGCGCAAACGGAAAAAATCCTCGCGGCCACGGTTGGCTCCTCATCGGATTGACGCGGTCAACGCGATGCGTTTGTACTCGGCAGCGAGCCGCAGGTCAAGTCCGAAATTGCGGGCGTCGCTTCCTGAAACGGTTTAATTCTCGCGGAGTGAAAAGGCGACCACATTCTTGTGGGCGAGGGGCCTACTGAACTGTGACAGTCACGGTTGCTGTGGAACGCCCGAACGCGTTGGTGGCAGAAAGCTTGTAGGTAGTCGTTTGCGCCGGTGTGACAGTCACGCTGTTGTTGCGCACAGGGCCGATCTGCGGCGAGATGATCACATAGGACGCATCGGCCACGTCCCAGTTCAAGCTCACCGCCGTGCCCGCGCTGACCGGCACGGAAGGACTGGCGGAGAAGCTGTTGATGTTCGGAGACGTGTCCTGCGGCACGTTCGAGGCGGTGTAAATCGGATTCATCAGCACGACTTCGAAGTCTGACGCCGTGACATTTCCAAGTTGATGCAGGTCGTTGTTATCCCAGCGATCGTCGGGCGCGCCACTGATGAACATCGACGAGCCGTTGTCGGCCATGATCATGCCGTATTGTTTCAGAGCCGTCAGGATCACCTGGTTGGCGGCCGAGAAGCCCGAGATATCAAAATTCGCCTTCAGCCGCATCCGCATTCCCATCGGTGCGGCAAATTGAGCGGTCGAATTCGCCGCCCAATGCGAAGCAGGGGGCACAAAAGCCGCGCGGCTGTTTTTCAGGGTGTAGCGGATGGCATGGCGGATCTGCCCTGCCGCGACTTCATCGTAACGCACGAGGCCGGCAAATATCGAAAGTCCGGCAGCGTCGGCGGAGGTCCATGTCCACGGGCGCTGCTCGTTGCCGAGCAAATCCCAGACCGCGGCAGACCCGGCATTCCAGCTCCCGCCGTTTCCCGGTGTGGCGCTGTACAGTTCAAAGAGCCAGCAACTCTCGTTATCCAGGACGAGCACGTGGCGATCCCCATTCCCCGGGTTGGGGTATCCTTCGATCGGCGCATCCGCCGGAATCGGCATGGGCCCCGGATCGCTCTCCGAGCCGTAGGCCGTGAAGTTAACGCCCACCGGACTCTGCTGCGAGCCAACCACCACATAGGGAATACCTATCGACTGCCCCTGATATTGGCCGGCGCCAAAGTCCGCATGGATTCCTACGGTTGGGCCGATAAAGTTGATGAGGGCATCCGAATTTGGATCCACCTGCGCCGCGGAAATGTCCTGATTCCACGCGTTGCTTGCAGGGAAGGGAAGGAAACCATTCAGGCTGGCGCCTTGGCCAAGGCTCACGCCGCTGCATGCGCTCGATATCGCGGGTTGCGTCACCTGCAAGGATACGCTTCCAGATGCGCTGCTGCCCGGATCGGGATTCAACACGCTCACCGAAAGGGTGCCCGTGGTCTGCGCCGTTGCAGAGCCGGTAAGCTGGGTGGAAGAAACGAATTTCGTCTGCACGGCCTTCCCGCCGACGAGAACATCGGCCCCGCCGACAAACTTGCTTCCGGTCACGATAATCGTGAAAGGTCCCGTCGAGACGGTGGTCGGGTTGATCTTGCTGATCACAGGTTCCGGATTTAGGTCTGCGACTGAAGCCGTGCCCGTGGCGCTGGGATCCGCCGAGCTGGTCGCCTGAATCGTGACAGTATTCGGGCTCGGGAGGCTGGCAGGAGCTGTGTATAGCCCGGAAATGGTGATTGTGCCTACAGCGGCGCTTCCGCCCGCCACTCCGTTCACGGACCATTTAACTGCGGTGTTGCTGGTTCCAGTCACCGTCGTCGCGAACTGCTGCGTATTTCCCTCACGAACGCTCGCGGTTGCAGGCGTTACTGTGACAGAAATGGCGGGAACCGCCGGCGCTGCCGATTTCTTGCCCGTGATCCCACACCCGCCGTAGAACGACGCGGAGAGGGCGCACAAACAAACAGCCAGGCCCCACAAGGCTTTGCGTCGTTGGCGGCGCTTGCTTCTTGGTAATCGCACCGGCATTTCGGGGAAGTCCTCGTCCCGCAGAGGCGCGAGGCCTTTGCAGGAACACCAGCGTGCAGCGTCAGAAGATAAGATGATGAACCACGCGAGTGGCAAGAACCACTGGTCGAAAGTCGAGGAAAAGTACAGCTATTCCAACGAGATCGCCATGGTCCGGAGGCGGGGAATATCGCGCTACGTCCGGACCAGCACTGACGGACCGAGCTCGCCGATGGAACAGCAGCCGCAGAGACCCATGGTGACATCCAGGTCAGCCAGGAAGTTGAGCACTACGTCGCGAACTCCTTGTTCCCCGGCGACCGCGAGGCCCCAGATATATAGGCGCCCCAGCAGGACCGCTTTCGCGCCGAGAGCCAGCGCCTTCACCGCATCGGCGCCGCGTCGAATGCCGCTGTCAAGCAGCACTGGCACGCGGCCCTTCACCGCCTCGAGGACACCGGGTAGGGCATCGAGCGACGCAATCGCCCCATCCACCTGGCGGCCGCCGTGATTCGAGACGATGATGCCATCTACACCCGAATCCATGGCGCGAGCAGCGTCGTCGGCATGCAGGATGCCCTTCAGCAGGATCGGCAGCTTGGTTTGCTGGCGCAGGAAACGCAGGTCTTCCCATGTGAGCGCGGGATTCACGAAGTTCGCTGCCCAATGATCGATGGCTGCGACAGGATCTTCCTCCGGCGGCTTCGCCAAGCGCGAACGGAAGACAGGATCGCCGAAATAATTGGCTACTCCTTCTCCCAAAAGGAACGGTAAATAAGGATGCTGGAGGTCGCGCTCACGCCAGCCGAAGATGGGAATGTCCAGCGTGACCACTACCGCCCTGAATCGGGCCGCCTCTGCGCGCTTCACCAGGCTTGCCATGAGTTCGGGATCTTTGCCCCAGTACAGTTGGAACCAAGCGATGCCATCGCCGATCTCTCGTCCCACTTCCTCGAGGGGGCGTGAGGAAACCGTGCTAAGCACCATGGGAATGCCGAGAGAAGCCGCGGCGCGCGCCACGCCGACTTCCGCATGGGGATGAATGATCCCCTGCACTCCTACCGGACCCAGAAGAACCGGCGCAGGCAGCTTCGAACCAAGCAGCTCGATGCGCAAATCGCGCCGCGAGACGTTGCAAAACATTCGCGGCACAAGCTTCCAGCGATCCAGGGCTTCGCGATTCGCGCGGATGGTATTTTCTCCTCCCGCGCCTCCCGCGACATAGTCGTACGCTTGCGGGCTGAGCTTTTCCTTGGCTTTTTGCTCCAGAAGATCGAGCCGCACCGGGATGGAGATTCGGCTGCCTCTCAGCCCGCGCTTGAAAATCTCGCTCTGCCGCTCGTCGCCGCGAAAGCTGGGAGGAGAAGGTTTGTCGCTCATGATTTCAGGCGAGGATTATACGAACATCGAGGTAGGCGTGCGAGGCATTCTACGATCGGCCCGGTCGTGTGTTGAGTTGCTTGGGCCCGGTGGACGGTGGCGTGTCGGATGCCCGGAATCCGATGCTAAGGTGAGGCTGCCCGCAAAGAAAAATGCCGGCAATTGCGGGTGCAACGTTTCTGGTTGGCGGGATATTCTCTTCCGTAGAAGTGGGAGCATCCGGAGGACGTGGCGTCTGTACCTCCATGGGCGTGCCGCGATAAAGTCACATCATGTCTTCACGCATTGAAGATTACGCGCTGATTGGCGACTGCGAAACCGCAGCCCTCGTCGGACGGGATGGCTCGATCGACTGGCTATGCTGGCCGCGCTTTGACTCAGGTGCATGCTTTGCCGCCGTTTTGGGCACACCCGAACATGGCCGATGGAAAATCGCTCCGGCGGGTCCTGTTGAGCAGACGAGGCGCGAGTATCGAAAGAGTGCGCTGATATTGGAAACGGATTTTGAAACTGACCAGGGGGCGGTCACGCTCATTGATTTCATGCCCTTGCGCGAAAACCAGTCCGACGTGGTGCGCCTTGTTCGAGGGCGTCGAGGACAGGTTCAGATGCAGATGGAACTCAGCTTGCGGTTCGACTACGGCCAGTCGGTTCCTTGGGTGACCCGCATGGACGATGGATCGTTGCGCGCCATCGCTGGCCCCAACATGGCGGTCCTTCGCACGTCGGCGCCGATTCGCGGCGAAGACCTGAAGACGGTATCGGAGTTCACCGTGCATGAGGGGGAGACTGTCCCCTTCGTGTTGACCTACGGTGCATCTCACCTGTCCCTGCCCGAACCCATCGATCCGCAAGCAGCTCTTCAGAAGACGGAAGCATTTTGGCGGGAATGGACCGGGCGATGTACCTATCGAGGACCTTGGGCTGAGGTCGTGGAACGCTCGTTGATAACGCTCAAAGCGCTGACCTACTGGCCGACTGGCGGGATTCTTGCCGCGCCCACAACATCTTTGCCGGAAAAACCCGGAGGCAAGAGAAACTGGGACTACCGCTTCTGCTGGCTGCGGGACGCCACTTTCACCCTTTTGGTGCTGATGAATGCGGGCTACCTCGACGAAGCGTCGGATTGGCAGACTTGGCTGCTGCGCGCGGTCGCAGGCAGTCCGGAACAGGTGCAAACCCTGTATGGCCTTTCGGGAGAGCGGCAGTTTCCTGAACGGGAGCTCGGTTGGCTGCCCGGCTACGAGGGTTCAAGGCCAGTGCGCGTCGGCAACGCCGCTTCCGAGCAGCTTCAGCTTGATATCTATGGAGAGATCGCCGGTGTGCTGCATCATGCCCGCGAAGCCCAGCTTCCAAGGAGTGGGCCCGGTATTGAACTGGAGTGGAAGCTGCTTGAGCACCTCGAGAAGATCTGGCGCGAACCCGACGAAGGGATCTGGGAAGTTCGCGGCCCGAAGCGCCAATTTACACACTCCAAGGTGATGGCCTGGGTCGCATTCGATCGTGCCGTCCGGAGCTGTGAGCAGTTCGGACTGAAAGGCCCGGTGGACCGATGGCGCGTCGTTCGGCAGGAAATCCACGACGATGTTTGCCGTCACGGTTTCGATCCCGATCTGGGTAGCTTCGTGCAATTCTACGGATCGAAAGAGCTTGACGCTAGTCTGCTGGCGATCGCGAAAATCGGCTTTCTACCGCCCTCGGATCCCCGTATCGCGGGAACCGTCCGCGCCATCGAACGCCACTTGATGCGAGATGGTTTTCTGCTGCGCTACCTCACAGATCAAATAGACGACGGACTGCCGCCCGGCGAGGGCGCGTTTCTAGCTTGCAGTTTTTGGCTGGCCGACAACTACCTGCTGTTAGGAAGACATAGCGATGCACGGCAACTCTTTGAGAGGCTGTTGCGACTGCAAAATGATGTCGGGTTGTTATCGGAAGAATACGATCTCGACGAGAGGCACTTGGTCGGCAATTTTCCACAGGCACTTTCGCACGTAGCCCTAGTGAGTACGGCCTTTGGCCTCGCTCGCATGTCCGGACCTGCCTCAACGGTTGGTCGTCAGCCCCAGGATTGGTCTTAAAAGATCCGCCAAGAAACACAGCGCGCAAAATTCCAAAAATGGAAACTTGAAAACAGGAATCGCTCAACGGAGAGCAGGGTCGAACGGTAGGCCCACCAGTTGAAATTGCGAGAGCTCTTGGGCTCGGGGCGTGCTCGCCGCCCAATCGGACGGCGCTGCACCCGCAGGGAGTCCGCCGCCCTCAAGAACTGCCGGCCGGACTGAGCCCGGCTTCCTTGGAAGCTGCTAGCTTCTGTTGTTGCAAACTCTCGCTCGCGCAACGCAGTAACTCCTCAAACTCGCGCTCCTGGCTGCTAGCTATCTCGGATTTCGTAGGCGGAAGCGACGACTGGGGCGTCGTCATCGTCAATCTCCTTGGGAATTCCATCACACTTACAAACATGGCGTTCTTCTGCCTGCAACTGGTTTGCCAAAGGGAAGAACGCACGCCGGAACGGTCAACTGCTTCCCGCAAAACGAAGTACGAAGACTGAAGACACAGCGGAAGGCAGGCGGACTCACTCAAAAGTGTTTATTTTTTCAACTTACGCTGACTTTTTCATCTCTCAAGGACCTCTCGAGGCAGCTTCCGCAAGCCCCGAATGCCTGTCCCGCACGGGGCAGCCAGCGTGGACATGAAAATGCGCATGCCCGCGGATACAATCCTCTGGAAGTGTCCTTCCCCTACGGCCTTCCAAGGCGGGCCGCTATCGCCTCTTCGTTCAAATCAAGAGCGCCAGCCAACTCGAACCCCGCCGTCTTCGACGCCGACGTTGGAGCTCAGGCCAGCTCAGGCTATCGCGCGAGCGGGGAACATACCTGCTGACCGCTTGCTCGGGTATTTTAGAGGGAATGGGGGGCGAGAAGACGAAGCCGGTCAAGCGGGAGCGCGACCAGAAACTAATCGCATCGAGACTCTTTTAACGGCGCATCGCTGCGTGCAGACGTTACGAAACCGATTTAAGACGGGGCGCTTGTCTCGTTGAAACATTTATGTCAAGCTCCATTACGTCGAAACAAAAGAAATGAAAAGGAAACAAAACATAAGCCTCTGCTCTTTGCTCGCTTTCGCTGGCGCGGCAGTGATGCCTCCATGCTGAACGAAGAGCGTCGCCGCGCCATCCTCGACCTGCTCGGCCGCAACGGCCGGGTCCTCGTGAATGAGCTTTCTCGCCGTTTCCACACTTCGCAGATCACGATTCGCAAAGATCTCGATCTCCTCGGCGACCGTGGTCTCGTCCACCGCACTCACGGTGGAGCCTTGCCCCAGCAGAATGGCGCGCTCTTCGATCCGGCCTTACGCGAGAAAGAAAAGCAGCATCGTGTTGAAAAGCGAAAGATCGCCGCGGTGGCCGCCGGCTTCGTCAAAGAAGGACAAGTGGTGGTCCTCGACTCGGGCACCACCACCACCGCCCTCGCTCGGGCGTTGCGTGGATTTCGAAAACTCACCGTCATCACAAACGCCCTGAATATCGCCGCGGAGTTGGCCGGCGATTCCGTGGATGTGATCCTGACGGGCGGCAACTTGCGGAAGAATTCCTTTTCGCTCGTCGGGCCTTTGGCGGAAGAGAGCTTGCGCCAGCTTCGGGCGGACCTGACTTTTCTGGCGGTGGACGGCTTCGACGTTCGCTATGGTCTCACCACTCCAAATCTTCAAGAAGCCAAAGTGAATCGGGTGATGGTGGAAATCTCTCGGCGAACGGTCGTTTTATGCGATTCGAGCAAGTTTGGCCGGCGGACACTTTCGTTGATCGTGCCCACTTCGGCGGTTCATCACACGATCACCGACCGAAAGTTGTCGCACCGCGATTGGAGAGCTTTGCGCAGGACGGGGATCGAAGTAACCCTCGTCTAATCGAGGCGCGTAAGGTATCGGAGGATACCGGGTGGCGTCGGTGACCAAGTCGGCGGGGGCGGAAACCCTCGCGGAGATTCTTTCCCAGCCGCGCTGCTGGACGGCTTGCTGGCGGATGCTGCGAGAGCAAGAAACTCTCGCAAGCGTTCACCGCCAGTTTCCGTCGCCGGCCGGCTGGCTCTTTATCGGTTGCGGATCGAGCTATTACATTGCGCAAGCGGCCGCGGCGGTCTGGTCCGCGGTAACACGCCAGCGCGCAAAGGCGGTGCCCGCTTCGGACCTTCTTCTCTTTCCGGATCAGGTCTTGGCGGATGCTTCGGGTTATCAGCCCGTGCTGATTTCCCGCTCCGGCCACACGTCGGAGGTTCTCCGCGCCGGCGAATTTCTGGAAAGCCGCCGGAACCAGCGGTCTCTGGCAATCACCTGCGCCGCGAATACACCTTTGGAGCAAATTGCATCACTCACAATTCCACTCCTTCCCGCCGATGAGCGCAGCACGGTGATGACGCGTTCCTTCACCTCGATGCTCATGACATTGGAAGCCCTCGCTGCTGTGTACACTGGTCGTTCAGACCTGTGCGCTTCCCTTGAAAATTTGTCTGCGCCGGTCGAGGCTCTCTTGCCCGATCTTTCCCTTCGAATCGGCAGCTTCGTGAAGGCCCGTAATTTTCGCGACTACGTTTTCCTGGGACAGGGTCCCTTTTACGCCATCGCGGCGGACGCTGCTCTGAAAGTAACCGAGATGTCGTGTTCCTACACGCAGAGTTATCACACTCTTGAATTCCGTCATGGACCGAAGTCGATCGCCGACCCCGAGACATTGGTGGCCTTCTTTGTTTCGCGCAGCGGCTACGAGGCGGAATCCAGCGTCTTGACCGAAATCAAGGCCCTCGGCGCCATCACAATGGTGGTTACCGACGCTGCCTATGAGACGGTCCGGCGCGCCGCTGATTTCCTCGTCGAGCTGCGTTCTGAACTCGGGGAATTCGCTTGGCTGGCTTCGGCGGTGATCCCTGGCCAATTGCTCGGCGTTCATACCGGAATTCAGAAGGGTCTCGATCCCGACAATCCGAGAAACCTGACTCGCGTCGTCACGCTTTCCGAGGAGGGCGCGTGAGCAAAGAGAACGCTGCCTTCGATGTCTGTGTGGTCGGTGAAATCAATCTTGATCTCATCATGTACGGGCTTCCGGAGTACCTCGCGCCCGACCGGGAGCTGTTGGCGAACAATTTGAGCGTCACTCTGGGAAGCTCGTCGGCCATCTGCGCTCACAATCTCGCGTCCCTCGGAAGCCGCACCGCCTTTGTTTCTTTGGTCGGTGAAGATCCTTTGGGACAAGTCAGTCTCGAACGGTTGGCCGCGAGCGGCGCTGATGTTTCCCGAGTCAAGCGGGCACCGGCGCCGGCGATGACCGGCCTCACCGTCGTGTTCCCTTATCACGGCCGGCGTTACATCCTGACCTATCCGGGTGTCATGTCCCTCATGCGCTTCGAAGATCTGGACCTCGATTTCATTCGCCAGGCTCGGCACTTGCACGTGTCTTCGTTTTTTCTGCATCGCGCCCTCCGGCCGCAAATGGCAGGTTTGTTCCGCATCGCCAAAGAGGCGGGAATGACCACCTCGCTTGATACGAATGACGACCCCGAAGATAAATGGGAACTGGGAACTGTCTTGCGCTATGTCGATGTCTTCTTTCCGAACGATCGGGAGGCGAGAAAAGTTGCGCGGAAGGCGGAGCTCATCCAGGCGCTCGACGTGCTCTCGGCTCAGGTTCCTCTTGTGGTCGTGAAATGCGGCCGTCAGGGCGCGGTGGCGCGCCGCGGAAAGGAACAATCCTTGAGCCCCGTGCCGATTGTGGAAGCGGTCGACACCATCGGGGCGGGGGATAGTTTTAATGCAGGCTTCCTTCACCAGTTCGTGCGCGGCGAGAAGCTGGAGACGTGCCTGGCATGGGGCAACCTTGCCGGCAGCTTTTCCATCACGCGCGCCGGCGGAACGGAAGCCTTCCGGGAGCGCGCCCATCTCGAAAAATATTTTCGGGAGCACGGATTTCCCCTCGACAACACCCCAGCCGGAAAGAGCCAGAAGCCATGATCGATTTTCACACCCATCCGGTCCTGATCCAGGAGCTGGCGGCGAAATATCCCGAATACGAACGCGCATCGCGCGACATCTTCTGCATCGGCAACAACTTTCAGCCGCTCGAAACCTTCTTTCTGCAGATGGACGTCGCGGGAATCGAGCGCGCCGCGCTGCTCCCGATCGATTGCCGCCGCGCGCGTCGTCTGCCGGTTTCTTCCAACGACCAAGTAGCCGAGCTTTGCGCCCGAAGTTCGCGATTCATCGGCTTTGCCAGCGTGGATCCGAAGCGCGAGGGTGCTGCGAAGGAACTGGAGTCCGCCATAAAGGGACTCGGTCTTCGGGGGCTCAAGCTGGACCCGGCGTTGCAGGATTTCTCGCCGACAGACAGCACTTCGTTCGCGGTCTTTGAGGCCGCGGCTGCTCTTCGCATTCCGGTCGTAATCCACACCGGGATGAGTTGGGCGCCGCAAACGCCTCTGGAGCCTTCTCATCCGCTGCGGCTTGAACCGGCCATCCGGCGATTCTCCGGCTTGCGCTTCGTGCTCGCGCATTTCGCTTGGCCCTGGGTTTGGGAGGCCGTGGCCCTCGCTATGAAGTATCCGAACGTCTATCTCGACACTTCCTGCTTGTATTACGACAGTCCGAAGGAATTCTTCGAGTTCGTTTTCACGAAAGAGATTCCCACGACGCTCATCGAGCGCAGCCTGCGAAACAAGGTCGTATTCGGTTCGAACTATCCGCGCGTCGAGATCAAGAACATGGTTCATGCGGTGAAATCGCTGGCGCTGACCGAGCGCTGCCTCGAAAAGATTTTTCGCGCCAATGCGGAATCCCTTCTGGGACTTCCCGCTCAGCCTGTTGCAGGGGCAGGGAACCCGCCATGATCATCAAGCTCGAGCGAGTCCGTTTACAGACCACAAAATCTGAGCAGGCCATCAACATCACCGCAAACGTGGAAGAAATTGTCCGCGCGAGTGGAGCGAAGCAAGGCTTCGTGAACGTCCTCACCACGCATACTTCCTCGGGCCTTCTCGTTACCGAAGGCATCCCCTGCCTCGAAGAAGATATCCTCACCCATTTCTCCCGGCTCTTTCCGGAAGACGAGGATTACCACCATCGAAGATATCTCGATTTCGACGGCCGCCTCGGTTTCAACGCCGACGCCCATTTGAAAAGCGTCATCGGCGGCATCCAGTGCTGTTTTCCCATCGAGAACGGAAAAATCGTGAAGGGATCGCGCCAGACGATTTATTTCATGGAGTACGACGGCCCCCTCGAGCGCACCTACCTCGTGCAGATCCTCGGCGAATAAAATCGAGAAGCGATTCAGCGCGCAATTGTCAGCACATATTTTTCGGCAAGTTTGCCTACGCGCTCGGCGCGGCCTTCGTGTAGCGGCCGTAGGGGCATCCGCCGGACCGCGCCCGTTTCCGACCCCGCAGCGGGCTACTGAGGTGTCACCTCCAAGAGCAAATGCTCGGTGAATTCCGCGGGCAGTTTTGCGGTCGGTCCCGTCACCGTGCCCAGTTCCTTGCCTCCCACGTAGTCTGTCACTTTGTAGGTCCGCGCCCCGAGCCCTCGCAATTCAATCGCGCCTTTCCAGGGCTTCCGGGGGTCCGGCGAGAAGAAGGCGTAATACATCGCGCCATCTTTCTCGATGGCGTAGCCCTCGGGGACGTCATATCCATACACGTAGAGATTGCGAAAAGTTCCGCGTGAGAGCATCTTCTGGTTGTAAATTCCGATCCACCGCTTCCACTCCGTTTCTTTGTCCGAAGTGAGATACACGTCTTTGTACTTTGACCCGTAAGCCGGCCACGTAAATTTCGTGCCGAGCACGCCACCCGTACCGAGCGTCGAAGCGAAGTCACGGCCAAGGTCGCGTTCGTTCGCATCAAGCCCGGTGATTTTCGTCAATTCCACGTGATCGCCGTACACCGCGGCCTGCGGCCCCAGCAGCGCCTTGTACATCTTGACGCGCCGGCGCACCTGACCGGAGCCGACCGGATCGGCCGTCACCGCCTGGTCCATGTACCGGAACCAGGCCAGATTCGGCGGCGTCCCGCAAGGACAGCTCTGCGTGACGCTCTCGGGTTTCAACGCCCGCGTCGTCTCGAAAATAATTTTGTACACCTCGCCCATTGCGTAGATCGAATCGTTGGGCGATTTGTGGTGGTGCTTCGGGTTGTAGCAGGCGGGAACGCTGTAAATGTTGTCGAGCTTGCTGCCATCGAAGTCCCAGTCGCGAATAAACTTTTCCGTGAGCTGCTTGTAATACTGCCGCACTTCGGGCACAGCGGGGCAGAGCGTCGCGAGGTTTCGCGCCATTCGCGCCGGCTTGCCGTTCTGGTCGAGAACGAGCCAATCCGGATGCTCGCGGACGACTTTGGAAACCGTGTAGTGGTGTGATTCATATCGCGAGTGGCCATCCTCAGCGGCGAGCGGCAGCCACCAGAGCTGGAGCTTGATTCCGTCCCGGTGGAAATCCTGCACCATTTTCCGAATCGAGTCGCCCGGGAATGTGTCGGAACGCGGCTCCCAATCCCCGTAGGCGTTGAACCAGCGGTCATCGAGTGTCGCCCAATGGATGCCAAACTCTTTCAGCTTCGGGACCGTTCCGAGCATCTGCGCCGGCGTGACGTTGAACTCGTAGCCCCAACCGCACCAACTCACGCCGTAGTCTTCATCCGTAGGTTTTGTCTTCCCGAGTCCTTCGCGATCGAGCACAGTCGAATACAAGCTGAGCGGCTCGTAGTAATCGCCCGCATACACAGCGACAAAACTGCGCGGCGTCGAATACGTTTCTCCAGGCCCCAGCGTAGCCGCATCGACGATATCCATCGACACGTCCACTGCCCCGTTTGCTTCGGTCGAAACCGGCAGCGCCACCACCATCGGCAATGTCTCAATGTGGCCGATGGCTTCGCCGACATGCGCCGTCCACAACGCGACCACCGGAATGCCGCCCCCCACGGTGCCCAAGTCGCCCTTGACCTGCACCAGCGATCCCATCTGGTTTTGTTGCGAGAATTTCTCCGGAATTTCGAACACGTTTTCCTTGCCCCATTTGATACTCGCGCCGTGAAACGACCACATCTCGTGAGGCTTGGCTTGCGGATCGGAAAGAGAGGCGCTCAACCGGTGATGCTGCGCCGAGATTTTCTCCAAATGCAAACTGGCACTGCCTGTATTTTTCACCGCCAGCGAAGTGACCGCGATTCTAGGAAAATCGTCGTAGACTTCGATGGCCAGCGTCTTGTCGAGGCCGGCGCTCGGACTGTCGCCGGAAATCTCAACGCGTTTGCCGCGGTCCCCGATCTTTCCGCGGGCGTCTGAAATTCGCGCGGCACTGAGATCCAGCGAGACGTCCAACACCGGCTTCCCGTTTACGACGATCCAATCGCCGGACCGCTCAGCCGGATCATCGAGAGTCAATCGCTCCCCGCCCTTCAGCAGGAAGGCCTGAATGTAACCTGACGGCAGAATGTCGAATTCGGCTTCGGAAGATTTGATTGTCACGGGCCCGCCGGGATTCACAGTCACAACGATGTGCGAGGCCGGCGTCGATGGCGCAGCCGGCGCCGGTTTCTTGCCGCACCCGGCAACGAGGCAAAATCCTGCCGCCAGCAGCCAAGCCGCCGGAGCAAACAAACGCGCCGCTCTGGCAATCGCCTTTAATCCTGCTCGCTTCACTTTTGTTCTCGCTTCGGCAGCTCACCGAAACCGCTGAAAGTTTTGTTGGACGTTCGGATGATATACTTTGTCCACTTGTGAATCACAGTCTCTTTAATCCGTTCCGCGCCCATTTGTTGCAATTCGCATCTCAATAAGCTATTTACAGGTCTGGAGCCAGTGCTTGCGCCGGCGAAAAGACAAGAACTCCACGATCACCATTCGAGATGTAGCCGAGGAAAGCGGCTTCTCCGCTGCGACTGTCTCGATCGTGCTCAACAACGCGCCGCTGGCCCGCTACATCCCGCCTCCCACCAAGAAACGGATCGAAAGGGCGGCCAAGAAGCTCGGATACCGCCCCAATGTAATCGCGCGCTTCCTGCGCAGCAAGCGGAATCACACCGTCGGAGTCATGGTTTTCGACCTCAGCGATCCTTTTTGCATGCCGGTGCTCCGAGGAATCGAGGACTCTCTCTCGCAAGCATCCTATCTGCCGATCCTCGCCGACGCCCGCAACGAGCGCAGCCGGTTCGAGCGGTATCTGGAGCGCATGCTCGACCGGCAAGTGGAAGGTCTGATCGTCGTGGCCAACTGGCTCTTCGTCGATATCGATTTCCTGGCCGACCTCGAGAAGAGAAATATTCCCGCCGCAGTGATTGGCAGAGACTTGCCGAGAGGCACGATCAGCTCGGTAATGGTTGACAACGAGACGGGAGCGCGCATCGCCCTCGAGCACCTTTACTCGCTTGGACATCGCAAGATCGCGTTCATCCGCGGGCCGAAAACGCTGATCGACACGGTTCCCCGATGGCGGGGCATTCGCGAGTTCGCGCGGTCGGTCGGGCTGGCATTGGATCCGCGACTCGTCGTCGACCTGCCCGAATCGCGCGATCCGAGTTCCAGTTTCGAGGGAGGATTCCGCCTCACGGAGGAGTTGCTCAAACGCAAGCGACGCTTCACGGCGCTCATGCCCTTCGACGACTTGACCTCCCTCGGCGCCATCCGCGCCCTGGCCAGGGCGGGTGTGAAGGTCCCGGAGCAATGTTCCGTGATCGGCTTTGACGATGTGGCGCCTTCCGCGCTATCCACTCCGCCTCTCACCACGATCCGGCAGCCGCTGGAGACGATGGGAAGCACCGCAGTCGGCCTTGTTCTCGAGGGGATTAACGCGGTGTTTGAGAAGAGAGACATTGCAGCCGTGCATCGAAGGGTCGCTCCGGAGTTGGTTGTGCGCGAATCCACCAAACCGACTCCTTGACAACTACAGCAGCAGCTTTCTTCCGGCGTGGCGCACTCCTCGGAATGACACCGGCGAGAGTTTTTCAGTTTGTAGCACGCGGGACATTCCACCCATCCACTTCGACCGCCGGCGTCGCGCCTTGCAGATCGTTCGAACGAAATCCAGCGCTAATCTCACGCTTTTCTCCCGGCAGAAGCGAGATGTAGTTGTCGTCCCACCAGACCGGCAACACTTCGCCGCCGCCCTTGCCGCGGGTGACCTTCAGACGAACCAGAAACGCCACCTGATCAGTGGGATTTTCGATTTGCACGCGGGCGACGCCTTTTTCTCCTTCCGTGTGAAATTGGCTCTTGTATTTCAGCGCCACGGCAGGGAGTTGCGATAGGCCGGTCAAATCAGCGAACGAAGATTGTGGGGTGTAATACCACTTCGAGCGGTCCCAATCGAGCTGGTCGGGTTTGCTCGAGAGCCAATAGAAATTCGAGCTGACGAGCTGTCCGGAAGAATTCGTCAGATTGAGTTTCAAAAAATAGGTTGGAGGCAACGCGGGCACATCGGGGATCACGAATGCCTGGATGCTGCTGTCGGCCGGGGAATCGATTTTCTGCTCGCGTGAGAATTTTTCGACGCCGCGGAGATCGTAGATCTTTGAGGTCACGGTCAGGTTTGGGTAAGCCTGTTCATTTTGATTGGCGACGATTACTCCACGATCGAAGTAGGAATACTGGATGTGGAGAGGCTCGCAGGCTTTCTTCGTGCCGAAGTAACCGCCCGCGGGGCGCAGGTAGTAGTCGTAGAGGTGCCAGATGATCGATGGCCAGGCGTTGTTCAGCATCCATTGAATCACGCCGGTCGCGCGGTACTTGTTCTGGCCGAACGCCTCGAACATGGCTCGCTCGCCCTCATACGCCATGGCTTGTGATTTCCAGACGTAGTCGTTCAGGTCCTTTGCCGGGCCGTAGCGCCTTTCGAGCGCGCGGGTATACAGCTTGATGTTAGCGAACTCTCCGCCTCCGGCGTGGTAATCCCAATACTCGTCGATGGGCCAGAGATGGTCCTTGCCGAGCATTGCTTCGAGGCTCTCGACGGGTGGAACCGCGGGGCCGGGGCTTGTTTCGGTGTTGAAACCGAAGGCGCCGCCGTGATGCGAGTCCTCGAGCCAGTAGTTGGCCGGGACGTAGTCGTAAGGGCCGGTCATCTTGACGCCGGTGTGTCCAGTGGGGCCTGTTTTCTTCTCCGTCGCCGAGGAAATGACCGGCTTGGGCCAGTCCACATCTTTCAGCACGCTGAGGTAAGCGGTCTCGATGTCGGCGGGCGGGGGATTGTCGCTGCCATTGAGCCAGACGAAAACGCTGGGATGGGTTCGCAAGCGCAGGGCCTGGTCGCGGAGCGATGCGGTGGCGACTTCGCGCTCATTCGAGTCCCAGCGCTTCCACCGTTCCCAATGATCGCAACAGCACCAGCCCGGCATCACCAGAATTCCGAAGCGGTCGGCGAGCGAGAAAAACTCGTCGGCGACAAGCTTTCCTTCGAGACGCACAGCATTCAGGTTCATCCCCTTGACGTAGGAGAAATCATCCGCCCAACGCTCGGGCGTGTCGCGCAGCATCATGTCGGGTGTATATCCACCGCCGCGAATCAGGACGTTCTTGCCGTTGATCTTGAAGAGACGGCCGCCGGTTTTGCCCAGCTCGGAAGTGATTTCATCCATGCCAAAGCGCAAGGTTTGCTCGTCGGAGACGGCAGCGTTCACCGCAAACTCGATATGAAGGTCTTGCAGATTTTGCGCGCCCATCTGATAAGGCCACCACAGCGGCGGGTTCGAAATATTCAACTGCGGAATCTCTCTTGGCGAGAAGGTGATGACCTTCGCTTCTTTCGAGGCAAGCGTGACGGGTTGGGAGAAGGAAGCCAGGTCTGGAATCGCGCCGCGCAGCGTTCCTTGAACCCGGCTGGCAGTGGCATTGCGCACTTCCGCGGAAACCGTGAGGTGCGCGATGTTCGCTCCTGGATCGAGTTTGGTGACCACCTGCGAATTGCGGACGGCGACGGGGCCGCTCGGCGCCAGGAAGACGTCTCCCCAGACGCCCATGTCTTTATCCGGCGGCAGCGGATTCCAATCCACGAAGGTGATGGCCAGATCGTGCGGCGTGGGCGGGAAGACCTCGACGGCGAGCGCGTTGGCCTGACCGGGCTTCAGGTGCTCGCTGACTTCAAATTCGTAGCGACGGAATGCTCCGGCCACGTTTTCGCCGGCAGCGATCTCGTGTCCGTTCAACCAGATGTTCGCGCGATAGTTGATGCCGCGGAAATTGAGCCAGGCTTTTTTCGCCTGCCACGCGTCCGCGGGAAGGATGAATTCGGTGCGATACCACCACGAAACGCGAAAGGGGCTATCGTTCGGCATGTCCTCATTCGAGAAGTTTGCGCCGATCTTGTAGCTTGTGCCCGGAATCTTGCGGAGGTTCATGCCGAAGTAAGGGTCGGGGTAAATTTTGTCGGCGACGAGCGCGGCCACCACGGTCGTCGGGACTGCGGCAGGATACCAGCCCTGGGTCGCGTAGCCGGGCTGGGAAATGGCGTCGCCGGCGTCTCTCACTTTCGCGGATGATTGAATGGCCCAGCCGTGTTTCAATTTCAGTGGAGCGTTGCCGTCGGCACGGGCGGAGGCAACGGCTGCGGCGGCGGCGAGCGCCGCGATGAGATACAAAATCGATTTAATGCAGCGGGCAGAAAAAAAGTTCAAGCGTTGCAAGGCGCCTCCCGGTCGATTTCATTTCTTTTGCGCGTCCGTATCTTAGCAGAGAACGGCAGTTGACAGTCCACTGTTGAAAGTTGAAAGAAAAACCGCGCTGCGGGGAGCAAAGACAAACAGACTCACCACAGAGTGCACAGAGGTCACCGAGATCGGAGAGGACAGAGACCACGGAGACGAAGGCACTTGATAGTCGACAGTTGAAAGTTGAAAGAAAAACCGCAGCGGGACCACGGGGCGGCAAAGATCGAAAGACTTTACCGCAGAGGCGCCGAGCGCGCGGAGAGACTCTCGACAGGCTCGGGACGAAAACGCTCGACGGGTTTCCGCTTTCCCTACAGAAAAGTTGAATTTTGTGGCGATTTGGCGAGAGGCCGATTGTTTGTTTTCAATGAGTTGGGGCGAATTTAGTTTCATCGGTGTAGTGAGTAGGAACGATCAGCCTGGCGCGATGAAGGCACAATTCTGAAAAGGAGAGAACCATGCAGAGGGCAATGCTAAGTGTTCTTGCAGCTTTGTTCGCGGTTTCGACGACGGCAGACCAAACCCCGCCGAACCCGACTTCGGCGACGGATGTGAGCGCCGCCGACATCGAGGCTACCCTGAAACAAGAGATGGCAAACTCAAACCCGGTCAACGATATGCCGATTCGTGTGGTTGACGCAGGGGGCTACAACGTCGGCATCGGGTTAGTCCATCGGCTCAAAGTGGAAAAGGGAGGCGGAAGCGCGTCGCACGACAAGGTGACTGAGGTTTTTCAAATCCTTGAGGGCTCTGGAACGCTGGTGACGGGGGGCACGCTGGTGGATCCGCAGCGACGCGACAGCCCCACCTCGATGGCCAGGTACATGCAGCTCAACGGCCCCGGGGTAAGCGGCACTGCCGTTCAGGGGGGTGTGAGCCGGCGGATCGCAAAGGGGGACATGGTGATCATTCCTGCGGGCACGCCTCATTGGTGGTCCGAAGTCCGGGAGACGCTTACGTACACCGTCGTGCGGGTCGACCCCAGCCGAGTTATAACCCTCAAGTGAGCCGGATCCTGCGGATAACGTGTCTCGCCCGCGCTGACACAAAATCGAGGTCGGGTCAGTGACCTTTGTCTAGCATGGCGCTGAAAAACCATTTAGATTAAAGACCATCCCTTCAATGAAAAGAGGCTAAATGTCCACCTCGCACCCGCGGTTCACGGCGCGAATCGAGGGCTCTCCAGAGACCATTTTTGACCTGATTGCCGACATGCCGAATTACGGTCGCTGGCTCCCGGGTTCGGAAGCGTTCGGCGGGACAACGGAGGTATCGCCATATCCGGTCCGTCTCGGCACAACCTATCTCGACGCGGGACCGGCGGGCCAGAGGCCGGGCTCCGTCACGGGGTATGACCCTCCGAAGTACATCGCCTTTCATCACACCATGCTGTTGAAGCGAGGCCCGCTTACCGCAAACATTGACGTCCATATTCGTTACACGTTTGAGCCAATAGAACGCGCGACATGCGTCATCCGCGCTCTCGATCTCACGATCCAAATACCCGGCCTACTGAAGGTGGCGGAGCCCCTGGTCGTATCCGCGTTCCGTAAGGAGAATGTGCAGATACTCGCCGAGCTGAAACGTTACGTCGAAGCGCAACCGAAGCAACGCGTTGTCCCACCTGATTCTCGCTGACAGAAAGCGTAATAAGCATAGACTGACGTCGCTCAGTCGTACCCATCCACTTCTCCTACCTAAATTGTGCGGTTCGACTGAACGGGCCTCGGTTCCCAGCAACAAGAAAATCCAGCGTCCCGATTTGGGGGCAAAGATCGAGTTGATATCGGAAATTCCGGCCAAAATCTATTTCCGGAGGCTATAACAATGTTGCGAAACTCAGTTTCAAAAAGAAACCTGATCTCGATTTCCTTGGGCCTGCTGGCACTGGCAGCCATGGCTCTCGCTCTGGTGCCCAAAGGAGCCGTAGCCGATGAGGAAGCACGATTCAAGGGAGCTTTTACGGTCGAGTTCGAGGGGATTTTTGCAACGGGAGGCTGCGCCCCCACCGATACTAATTGCAGCACGTGTACCAACAACTCCAGCGTTTATATTGAGGCGCAGGGTATTGGTGACACATCGCTGGGTACGCTGTTCTTTAAGCTCCTAAAATGTTTCAATCCTGCGGTGGGCCCCTTTGGGACTTACTCAGGGACTTTAACGGCGACCGCTCCTAACGGAAAAGATTCCGTGACTTGGGCCTATTCAGCACACAACGACAATGCGGGAGATCCCTACGGCTTCGGCCCGTTCAGTGGCGAGTTAACGATCATGAAGGGAACGGGCAAATTCGAGGGCGCACATGGGAGTGCAAGCTTCACGGCCGCGTCGGGCCCCGGCTCGCCCGGACCGAGCGCCACCAGCTTCGTGGGGAATGCGTTCTATTCAGTCCAGGGAAAGCTTGGATTACGCGACGACGACTAGCACCCTACTAGCGCAGCAGAACAAACTTCTGGACGCGCTTGCCGGTGTCGACTTCGCCGGTATAGAGATTGCCCTGCGAGTCGGAGGCGAGCTGATGGACCCAGTGGAATTGGCCGGCGTTGCGGCCATTGTGTCCAAACTGACCGACGACGGTGCCGTCGTCGCGCTGCAGAATCCAAATCACGTTATTTGCGCCGTCGGCCACCAGAAGAAACTTTTGATGGTCGTCGAGCGAAAACCTTAACTCCCAGGCGGAACCGTTGGCCAAGGTCTGGGGACGCAGCGAGAACTCCTTCAGAAATTTGCCCTGTTTGGTGAAGACCTGAATCCTGTCGTTGACGCGATCGCAAACGTACACCAGGCCATCTCGCGAGATGTGCACACAATGGACCGGGTTGCGGAACTGCTGATTCGCAGCCGCCGCTGGATTGTAGGGGCCGGGATCGGCGTCGTTCGGGCGGTTGCCGTACGCTCCCCAGAGGCGCTTGAAAGCGCCGGTGTCCGAGTCATAGACGATCACCCGTTTGTTCATGTAGCCATCGGCGATGTAAATCTCGTGGGCTTCGGAATCGACCTCAACGCCGGCCGGGCGTCCGAGTATGTCGGTGCGCAGGCTGTCGACCGGATCGGAAGAAGGATGTCCGATCTCCATCAGGAATTTCCCGTCGCTCTTGAACTTCAGGAGTTGCCGATCGGTGGGCCCATTTCCTCCGATCCAAACATTGTCATCCTTATCCACATAGATGGCATGCTCATTCGCGGGCCAGTCAAAACCTGCGGCAGGACCTCCCCAGGACTGGAGCAGGGTTCCTTGGGCGTCGAATTCGAGGACCGGTGGAGCAGCGAAGCAGCATTGTGTACGGGGTGGCGTCTGCGAGGCGGCTATTTCATCCGGCGTGTCCGAGTGCGGGCGTTGCAGAACCCAAATGTGGTCGTGCCGATCCACTGCCATGCCGCCCACTTGGCCCATGATCCAGTTGTTGGGCAACTCCTTGGGCCAAAAAGGGTCGACCCGATACTTCGGTGCGTCTTGCGCGAAGGCAGTGTAAGTGGCGGCCAGGGCGAACACCGCAGACCACATCATGAGGCTGACGAAGACTGCGGGGTGCTTCGACCGAGTTCGCGAAGTGTGCATGAGACGCTCCATTCGACAGGCTTGAGAACAGGCTGAAACTGCGGCGGAGTATAGGTGTGCAGTCAGGGGCTGTCAACGTTGAGGCTGAGCGGTGTCGCTGCAAAGTGAGAATGTCCGGTTTGTGCAAAGTAGAAATGTCCGCTTTTCTAGGGGCCGGGAGGCCCAATGCGAGAGGAGCGGATCGAGTTGGGGCAGCGGGAGCGGGATCGGTTGAAGGTGTTGCACGAAGTGGAGCAGAGACATTTGACGCAGCGGGCAGCGGGCGAGCGATTGCGTTTGAGCGAGCGTCAGATTCGCCGTCTGCTGGTGCGCGTGCGGCAGCGAGGCGATGGTGGGATCGTGCACGGCATGCGTGGGCAGCGGTCGAATCGCAAGCTGGCGTCCGCCTTCGAGCAACGGGTGATGCGTCGGGTGCGGCAGCGGTACGTCGATTTCGGTCCCACGCTGGCGAGCGAAACACTGGCCCAGGATGGGCTGGCCGTCAGTCGGGAGACGCTGCGGAAGTGGATGGCGGCCGCCGGGTTGTGGCGTCCCCGCCGTCAGCGTGCCGGAGCCGTGCATGTGTGGCGGGAGCGGCGCGCCGCGTTTGGCGAGTTGGTGCTGTGGGACAGTTCTCCCTACGCTTGGCTGGAGGACCGCGGTCCAGCGTCTCACTTGATTCTGATGATCGATGACGCGGCCAGCCGGATCTGGGGCCGCTTTGCCGAGCACGATTCGACCGAAGAGAATTTTCGTGTTCTCCAGGGCTGGCTAGAACGGCACGGGCGGCCGCTGGCCTATTACACCGATCGCGACAGCCTGTTTGTGAATAACCACCCGCCGCAAGTGGACGAGCAGTTGCGGGACGAGCGACCGCGGACGCAGATCGGTCGAGCGCTGCGCGAGCTGGACATCGAGTGGATCGCGGCGCACAGCCCGCAGGCCAAAGGACGCATCGAGAACGCCTTCGGCACGTTGCAGGACCGGCTGGTGAAAGAAATGCGCTTGGCCGGAATCCGCACTCTGGTTCAAGCCAATGACTTCTTCGATCTCGTGTTCGTGCCTTTCTGGGAGCGGCGCTTCGCGGTCGCGCCGCGCTCGCCCCATAATGCCCACCGGCAGCTGGGCCGCGAGCATCGGCTGAAGGAAATTCTCAGCGTGCGGCTGGCGCGAACGGTGGCCAACGATCACACCGTGAGCTGGAACGGCGAGCGCTGGGGCTTGACGGCCGAGCAGGTGCGGGCCGGCATGCGCGGGACGCGGGTGGAGATCGAACGGCGCTTGGATGGCTCGCACTGGCTGTGCTTCCGCAACCACTACCTGCCGCTGCACCCCTGCCCGGCGGCGCCGCGATCCGCAAGTCCTTCCGGCCTACGGCCTCCAGGACTCGCGGATCGAAAACCGAAACCCCCAACCAACAGTAAACCCCAATACAGTCCACCTCCCGATCACCCCTGGAGGAAACCTTGGGATTGCACAAAAGCGGACATTTCTACTTTGCGTTGACACGTTGAGGCTGAGCGGGTTCGCCAGCCGGTTCGAGGGTTTCTTGGGCGAGGACGATGGCGCCGGCGATCGTGCCCTGCTGCGAACCAGAGTCGTAATTATTTATGAGCTTCGATTTCTCGAATGAGCAACGGGACAGCGCGATCCAGGTTTCCGCGGTAAATCCGGCCAAAAATGCCGGCGACCAGCGGAACCGACCAGCCTTCGGCGTCAACGACAAAGCGGATCGTCGTCTGCGCAGGTGCGCTCTCGGTGAAGATGTGGTCATAAAAAATCGCGGCGCCCAGAAATTTGCCTGCCCACTTCCAATGTTTTAGCGGTTCAAATTCCGTCATGCGAAAGGAGGTCTTCACTCCGTTGGAGAGACGAAGGGTGCCCTGGCTCTCGAGGCATAATGGTCCCGGCGGCGACTTCACAACCGACCGGATGTGTTTTGCCCAACTCGGCCATTTCTCAATTTCGGCGAGGTGGTCCCAGGCCAAGGCCAACGGAGCTTGAACGGTGAAGATCTTGTCGACAATCCTTTTCATGGCTGAGACTCGCCGGAAGAGTTCGATTATCCCATGAAAAGCCTTCAAGAAATTGTGGGCGATTCTCGGCTCCGCCAATGCATTTCGGAGCGTGAATGAAAGACACACGCTTCGCGCAGAATGACACCCTAGGAAAAAATACGTGGTCGAACACGGGCCGTTCCGGAACGGCTAATTGGCTGCTTCATGCCCGGGCATGACGATGATGTAGGCATCGGGCTGGCCGGGTCGGATGAGATGGGGCATGTTCGCAGATGGGGGTGGCGAGCCGATGTCTTTCTCCGTCGCGTAGGGGGCGTAAAACATGAGGTGCGGAGGAACATGAACCATCTGGTTGTTCTCCGAAATGAACAGGTAGATGGAGCCGGACATCATGTAGACGATGCCGGGCTTTCGTGGCGCGCGGTATTTTCCGGACTTGTAGCCCGCTTCAATTGCGGTGTTGATTTGCTGCTCGCTTTGGCCCTTGGCCCGCTGCTCTTCGGCGTAAAGCCGGGTCGGCAGCGTGCTGGCGCTTCCCTCGGCGTCAAAGCAGGTGGGTTCGAGGTTGAGAGGAGTTTGGCGGTCCACGAAGCAGGAGAAGCCGTTGGTGCCGTCGCGGACCTTGACGTAGCCGGTCTGGTCCAGGAGATACACGGTGGCTTTGCCTGAAATCTCAGGCGGGGCTGCGCTCTCCGCCAGTTTGATTCTCTCCTCGCGCGGTAGGGAAAAATCATAGGCGGGTTTCGGGCGATCCGTTTGGGCGAGCGCGACGACGTTTGTTCCGAGAAGAAGACCAGCCAAGACGGCGCGGCGCATGGATTGCCTCCAGAGCAAGATTGGGCTTTGGCCCGAATCTGCTCTTTGGCGACATAGACGCAACGATTTTTGTTCGGTTAGCGGGGGCTGCACTGAATTGACACTCGACATGAGAAGAGAGATCAGTCGCCAACGATCAACTGTCAGCACTCAGTAGCCGGCTGGAAGCGGGCACGGCGTGCCGTGCCCTTACGAGTGCCGACCAACACGACCCTTGAATGTGCAATCTGTCCGGCGGCGGGATGACGGAATCCCACAAGCGTACAGCAGGATACGGGACTTCAGACTGGGTGCAGCAGCAACACCTTGTAGAGAGATGAGTTAGGGCGATTCGCTGCTTGGCAACTCACCTGCGTGCCACTATAACGTCAAACGATATAGTCTTATCCGAGGCGATAGAGACGGCCGCTCACAAGCGGTCCGGCGTGCAAGGAGCGGGAAACCTCACCTCTCAAGAGGCGGGGTACAAACGGCCCGAGTATCGCCCGGAGTCGTTTGTAACGCTTCGAGGATGCGGACGGAGCTTGAAGATGGGAAAGAAGAAGGAAATTGAGTCGTTCCTGCCGCTGACGCCGGCCATGTTTCACGTGCTGCTGGCGCTGGCTGATGGTGAAAAACACGGTTATGCCATCCTGAAGGAGGTGGCCCGGCGCACGGAGGACAAGGTGCGGCTGAGCGCCGGCACACTGTACGGCAATCTCTCGCGCCTGGAGAGCGGCGGATTGATCGTCGAATCGGACCAACGGCCCGAAGCCGGGTTAGACGATGAGCGGCGGCGCTATTACCGCCTTACGGAGCTGGGACGCGACGTGGCTGTGGCCGAGGCGGAGCGCATGCAAGAAGCCCTGGCGCAGGCGCATGCGAAGAAACTTTTCCGGAAACCGAGATGGGCCTAGGGAGTTAAGAGAGTGAGGAACAGCTCCATGCGAAGACAGAATCTTTCCTTTTCGCAAAAATTGTTTCGAGTGCTGGTGCGCGTGTTTCCTTTCGATTTCCAGACAAACTACGGCCCGGAAATGGAAGGGGTTTTCAGCGAGCAGCGGCGCGAAATTGAAGGACGAGGAGGGCCCATGGATTTTCTAAGGTTGTGGGGAGAAACGCTGGCGGGAATTTTCCGCACCGCGCCGCGGGAGCACTGGGAAATCTTGAAGCATGATTGCGTCTATGCATTCCGGATGATGCAGAAAAACGCGGGCTTTACCGCGGTGGCGGTGGTGACGCTGGCGCTCGGGATCGGTGCGAACACGGCGATTTTCAGCGTGGTGCACAGCGTGTTGCTTCGTCCGCTGCCGTATGCGCAGGGGCAGCAACTCATCTTTATCCGCCAACAGGCGCAAAAGATGGGGGTCGAGGACATACAGTTCTCGGCGCACGAGGTGGAGGATTATCGCTCGCAGAACCGCACGCTGTCGAATCTGGTGGAATACCACACCATGTCCTTCATCTTATTGGGCCACGGCGATCCGGACCGGGTGCTCGCTTCGGTTGTTTCTTACAACTATTTCGAATTGTTCGGCGTCCAGCCGCTGCTCGGGCGCACGTTTCGGGCTGATGACGACCAACCCGGGGCCCCGGCCGTGCTCATCCTGAGCTACGAATACTGGAAGAACCGATTCCGGGGCGATCCGGAAATTCTGGGCAAGACATTTGAGATGAACGACAAGGTTCACACGGTTGTGGGAGTGCTTCCGCCAGTGCCGCAGTATCCGATCGAAACGGATGTGTTCATGCCGACCACTGCTTGCCCGTTTCGCGCGTCGAAAGCATTCATCGAAAATCGCGACTCGCGCATGATGGAAGTCTTCGGGCGGCTGAAGCCGCGCGTCTCGTTGAACGAGGCGCGGGCTGACTTTTCGACGATCGTAGGCCGGCTGAAGGCGGAATACCCAAAATCCTATCCCGACAACATGGGTTACATAGCTGCCGCGAACACGCTGCGGGAGGAGTTGACCCATGAAGCGCGGCCTACGCTCCTGGTGCTGCTGGCTGCGGCAGCCTTTGTTTTGCTGATCGCTTGCGCCAACGTAGCCAATCTGATGCTTTCGCGCATGGCGCGGCGCGAGCGGGAGCTTGCCGTCCGGACCGCGCTCGGCGCCGGCCGAAGCAGGCTGCTGCGCCAGCTTCTGACCGAGAGTTTCTTGCTGGCGCTGGTCGGGGGCGCTTTGGGCCTGTTCGTTGCATACAGCAGCCTGGACCTGCTCACGAATTTTGCGGCGCGGCTGACACCACGCGCCCGCGAAATCCACATTGATTCGGGCGTGCTGATCTTTACATTGTTCGCGGCGCTGGGCACCAGCATCGTCTTTGGCACAATCTCCGCGCTTTTCTCGCGCGCAAATCTCGCCGCCGGACTGAAGGAGGGCAGCACCGGGGCGGGAGCCGGGCGGCAGCGGAATCGCGTGTGCGGGGTTCTGATCGTCTCCCAGATGGCCTTTTCCTTCATGCTTTTGATCGGCGCCGGGTTAATGCTGCGAAGCTTGATCAACATGCAACAGGTGAATCCCGGGTTCGTTCCGCAGCGAGTTCTGGCGATGACAACCACCTTCGACTTCGCGAAATACACGACGAATGAGCAACTCGCGGACATGTCGAGGAAGGTGCTTGACCGCGTGCAAGCGGAACCGGGTGTTCTCTCCGCCGCTCTTTCTGCTTCGTATCCTCTCCAAGGAGAAATCCTGACGAGCGGCCCGAACACCGGCTCTTTTCAAATTGAAGGGCGCGCGCTCGGACCGGGGGAAGCGCCGCCCATTGCGGCTTTCAATTCGGTCTCTCCGGATTATTTCCGGACCCTGGGAATCCCGCTGAAAGAGGGACGCACGTTCGCAGCTACCGACGATGCAAAAGCCCCGATCGCTGCGGTGATCAATGAGACGTTGAGACGCCAACTCTGGCCGAATGAAGATCCGATCGGCAAGCGCGTGTCGGGGGACAACGGGGCAACGTGGGCCAGGATCGTGGGCGTTGTCGGAGACGTTCGGGATTTCGGCCTTGACCACCCGCCTCCGGGCGAGATTTATGCGCCGATCGCGCAAGCCCCGCAGTCGGGCACTCTGGTGGTGCGGTCGGTGGCGGACCCGAGAAGTCTGGCGCAAGCGATCACTCGGGCGGTGCATGACGTGGATTCGCAGACGGCCATTTCGCACGTGACCACGCTCGAAGAGGCTCGCTACGAATCTTTGGCGCGTCCGCGCCTCACCGCCAGCCTGCTGGGCATTTTTGCGGCGCTGGCGCTGGTGATTGCAACGGCAGGCATCGGGGGGATTATGGCGCTTACGGTCAGCCAACGCGTTCGCGAAATCGGAATCCGCATCGCGCTGGGCGCGCAACCCTCGAATGTGTTGCGGATGGTTCTTAGGCAGGGCTTGCTGCTGGCTCTCCTCGGCGTGGGGATTGGACTTGCGGGAGCGCTGGCGCTCACGGGGCTGGTGAAGTCACTGCTGTTTGAGGTGACGCCCAGCGATCCCCTAACATTTGGCGGCGTCGCGTTCGTGCTGATCGCAGCAGCAGCGATCGCGAGCTATCTACCGGCGCGGCGCGCAGCGGCGGTCGATCCCATCGAGGCACTGCGGTGTGAATGAAAGGCCGTTCCGCACCAAGCGCAAGTTTACGATTCTGCGCCCCGACGAAAAAGATCAGTTGGAGTCTCGCTTCCTGATTCTCGATGAAGGAGAAAAGTTATGACGAAAAGAGGTATGACACGACGGGAATTGCTCCGGTCATCTGGCGCGGTTGGGTGCGCGGCTGCCGTTCCGTTTGCATTGGCCGGCTGTCGGTCCGCTGTTTGGGGCGCTGTCCAGTCGACCAGCGCCGCGGGCTCTGTTAAGCCGGCCGGTGTTTCGAACGCACTGAAACCGCCCGCGAGCGGCAGCATTCCCGTAGCGTTTCTCGTTTCCGAAGGCGCACAGGTCATCGACTTTACCGGACCATGGGAGGTCTTCCAGGACGTCATGGTGCCGGGAGGCACGGAGGATGCATTCCAGCTTTACACGGTCGCGGAGACCACCAACCTTATCCATGCCACCGGTGGGATGAAAATCATACCTGACTACACTCTCAAGACTGCCCCGCCGCCGAAGGTTATCGTGATCCCCGCTCAAGGCGGCGGGAGCAAGGCAATGCTTGAATGGATCCGCAAGTCGACGGCAAACACGGATGTGACCATGTCGGTTTGCACGGGCGCATTTCTGCTGGCCAGGACGGGCCTTCTTTCGGGAAAAGCTGCCACTACTCATCACGGCTCTTACAGCGCCTTTGCCAAGGAGTTTCCGGACATCGAGGTCAAGCGCGGATGCAGATTCGTCGAAGAGGGCAACATTGCCACGGCGGGCGGACTTACTTCGGGAATTGATCTGGCGCTTCGGGTAGTGGAGCGGTACTACGGCCGCGAAGTGGCCGAGCGCACGGCCTACGATCTGGAATATCAGGGCAAAGGCTGGATGGACGCGAGCGGCGCGGCCAACGCAGCCTATGCGGAAGTGACCGATGGCCCGACGTGTTTGGTCTGCGGGATGTCTGTCGATCCGAAGGTCGCGATGAGCTCCGTGTACAAGGGCCAGACCTATTACTTCTGCAGCAGAAACCACAAGGATACCTTCGATGGGGACCCCGAAAAATGGGTGAAGGCACGCTACAGAAGTAATCGATGAGCGCCGGGGTCGGCTGCCGGGGTCAGGCAAACCCAAACAAGGTCAGCGCGAAATTCGCCGCGCCTGGTTTCTGTGTTTCTGTATGCATTCGGGTTGACCGGTTCGCGCCGGAATCTTCTTTTCGGGCCGAGCCGGTGCCATTGTGGGCTTCCTCGGGGAGTCATGTCCAAAGCGCCCGGGGGATGGGCGGAGCGCGGCTTTGGCAAACTTTTGCATAATAAGTGGAATCAGGGGCTTAGGACGACGGCACGGGAACCGGAAGTAGTTGGTTTCTCAGCGAGGTCGAGTGGAACGGGGATTGCTGGACTCGGTGATAGGAGTACTCGTGTGCGGGGTACTTCGATCTGTGACGAGGGTAGTGACGATGAAAAGGCTGCTTGGTCTTGGGTTCTTGATCCTATTGGTTTCTGTGCCTGCTCGCGCGCAAATCGGGGGCTCCGCTTACGGCATGACCTCGATTAATGGCGTGAGTTCTCTCAACGGCGACAGCAGCATGGCTGAAGTTGTGTTCCCTAGTGTCCCCAGCCGCGTTGAAGCGCATTATCAAAACAGCAGCGTGCACGGAAGTGCCAGTGATTTTGTTCCATCCACGTTCGTTCCGTACGAGCAGGCAGTCGCGCGAGGGCAAGCAGCCCTGGCCCCCGACAATAAGCCAAAGCCGGTGGCGCAAGTCGCCGAGGAATATCGCAACGCGAAAAGAACTACGGCGAAACTTGCCATTGTGCAGGACGCGAACGGAAGAATTATCAAGGCAGTTCAGTAAGCAGCGAGTTCGCAGTTGAGAGCAGTCTGCTCTGGAAGTTCTCCTCTTGCGGTCATGTTGTGACCCCGCAGTTCCACCTCTGTTGAAGCTGTTCCTGTCAGTGCACGGCAAGAATTTGTGGTTGAGATCGTTCAGACCGGAAGATCGGCCTTCAGGATGGGCAGCGCAGTAAGGGGCCGGGTCATCCGCCGCAGCGCAACTCACACTTAGTGCAGGTTGGCGTATTCGGACTTGGCTTGGCGCAAGAGGGGAATGCCGGGGTCGGCGTCCTTCCACAACGCGAGGAAATCCTGATACGCGGTGCGCGCCTTCGCTGTGTCGCCTTGCAAGGCGTACGCTCGCGCCAGACCCAGATGCGCCAGCACGCCTGTATGGCAATTCAGCACGATGCCGCGATGATCCAGGATTTTCTGAAACTCAGCGGCGGCTTCCTTGCCCTGATGCGCGGCCAGATACGCTTCGCCCCGCTGGTAGACCGGGTACAAGGTGCCAAGGAAGAACGGTGCAGGCTGGCCGAGTTCATAAGCCACGGATGGCTCCAAAATCGCAATCGCCTTTGCGGAATTCTTGCGGTTCGTTTCGATAACGGCGTGAATTGCCGGCAGCCAATAAGCCTTGAGAATGGTATTCGATGGATATTGTTTCGCTAGTTGGTCAGCAAGGGATTGCGCGTGTGCCAGGTCTCCCGCTCGGGCGAAGGCCAGGGCAGCAGCCATGCGGATGTCGCGGCCCGGAGCGAGAGCAATGGCTGCTTCGGCGTCTTGCATGGCCAGCGTCGCGTTGCCGAATTCCGCTTCGCGCAAAGCAGCGTTGACTTTCCAGATAGCCCCGGTTTCTTTTGCATCGGCGCTCACGGCAGATTGAACGGCCCGGCGTGACAAATCGCGAGCCTTTTCGAGACGGCCGTGGAAGGCTTCCGTGTCGGATTGCGCGGAAAGGAAGAAATCCTCAGCCCCCGGCTTTCCCATTGCCCACTCGAATTGCTGCTGCATTCCGGGCGCGTCGCCGCGAAGGAACGAGAGTTGATACATGTCGAGATGAATAAAAGGACTTTCCAGGTTCCGGGCAAGCGCCTGATCAAGCGTTTGCTTGACTTCGTCGAGGCGATTCAAGGCTAAATAAATGACACCCAGATTTGTATATACGACTGCATCGTCCGGGTTAAGACGCGCCGACTCGAGATTATTCGAGAGGGCCTTGTCGTACCGCCCCAATACCTGATAACTGTTCCCAAGGTTGCCAACCGCTATGTCATCTCGCGGGTAGGTTTGCGCCCAGAGCTGATATTCCTGGATCGCTTGTTCCGCATCTCCCATTACATTGTCAAAGTAAAGAGATTGAATATGGAATTTCTCCCGTTCACTCACGCGGTCGCGCAATGCATACGCCTTGTTTATGTTCTCAATTGCGAGCGTCGCCTCGCCCATATTCAGGTATGCGATGCCGAGCCTGTTGTAAGCCATGGCAAAGTTGGGATCGAGCTCGATGGCTCGTTTAAAGGAGGGAATGGAGGCGGCGTCGCTTTTTTCGTGGGCTGCCTGGCGCCCCAGAGTGTACGCCTTCAACGCTTCGAGAGAGCTTGTGGTGGCTTCGTCGATCGGGGCGTTGAACTTCTGAACCGACGCCAGAGATTCACCGAGCCTTCTGCGAATGTCGGATGAGACCTTCCCGAGCGCATCCAGGACATGATCCTTGCTGTCGGCTTCCGCTTCAGAGCTTGCCAGCGAAGACCCGTTCAGGCAATTGACGGCGTTGAGGATCAAATTGTAGCGATTGCCGATCAGCGCGATCGAGCTGGCAAGCACCGCGGTGCTGCTCGTTCGCTGGCAGATCTCCCGCGCCACGTCCTGATTGACGCGCGCGGTGGCGGGCTGGCCCATGAAGCGCAAAGTCTCCTGAACCTTTTCATCCGGCAGGACGTTGAGGAAGGGCGACTGCGCGAGCTGCACCGCGAGGGCTTGTTTGAGCGAGCCATCGAAGACGGTGTCGCCGGTGGTGTTAGCGAAGTCGGCGACGATGATGGTGTCCTTCTCGGTGAGCTTCGGCCCTCGATGCATGAAGAACCATCCACCCAACGCAGCAAGGACGAGCACCAGGGCACCGATGGCCCCGATTGCGCGCTTCTGCGAGGGTTGGACGCGTGCAGAAGAGACACCGGCTGGTTGTGATTTGGGAGCGGAAGATGCCGGTGAGGGCCCTTCGACTGGGCTCATGCCAGGCGCCGGCGCCACGGAAGATGACGCCCCGGACACGGCCGCCCGCCCCGAATCCGTGTCGCGCTTCAGGCGTTTCAAATCCGCGCGCATCTCGGTGGCGGACTGATAGCGCGTGTCCCGATCCTTCTCCAGGCTCTTGTCGATGATCCGCTCGAGCTCCGCAGGCACGTCCGCGTTCAGCCGCACGGGCGCGACCGGGGCGCGATTCAGAATGCTTTCGAAAATCACGCCGGAGGTTTCGCCGCGGAAGGGCAGCGCGCCGGTGGTCATTTCGTAGAGCACGACGCCGAAACTGAAGAGGTCGCTGCGTGCGTCTAGCGGCTTGCCGCGCACCTGCTCGGGCGACATGTAGGCGACAGTGCCGAGCGTGGTGCCAGGGCTCGTGAGGTGCTCGTCGGCCAGGGTCGAGGCATCGTCGTGCGCCTTTGGGGCGGTGGCATCGGACGGCGCGCTTGCCTTGGCAAGGCCGAAATCGAGGATTTTTGCCTGACCCCGGCGCGTCACGAAAATATTCGCCGGCTTGATGTCGCGATGGATGATTCCCTTTTCGTGCGCGGCATCGAGCGCATCCGAAATCTGGATTGCAAGGTCGAGCGTTTCCTCCATGGGCATCGGCTTGCCCGCCAAGCGGTGCTTGAGCGTCTGACCCTCGAGATACTCCATGGCGATGAAGAGGTGCCCGCCGTCTTCGCCAATTTCGTAAATCGTGCAGATATTGGAATGGTTGAGGGCGGAGGCGGCGCGGGCTTCGCGGCGGAAGCGCTCGAGGGCGGCGGTATCCGTCGCGACGTTGTCCGGCAGAAATTTCAGCGCGGCAAGGCGGCCGAGATTGAGGTCCTCGGCCCTGTAGACCACACCCATTCCTCCTCCACCGAGTTTTCCCAGGATGCGGTAATGGGAAACGTTGGAGCTGGAGCAGGACCCAAGTTCGGACCCGCGGGGTCAGCTCGGGAGGATGAGTCCGTCATCGCGAGTGGATTCTAGCAGTTTGCCCCAAGAAAGGCGAAAGCGTCGATACCAGCGCACGAGCGTGACAGGCGTGCGGGAAGGATGTGTCATCTATTTCGGTAACGCGGAACTAGGCGGAGGCGGCGCGGGGCCCTTTGGTCCAGCGAGATTGGAGGGTCTTGATGAGGACGTAGAGGACGGGGATGAAGATCAAGTTCAAAAATGTGGACGCGATCATGCCGCCGAAGACGGTGGTGCCGACGGAGCGGCGGCTGATGCGTCCGGCGCCTTGCGCCAGCACGAGGGGCAACACGCCGAGGATGAATGCGAGCGAAGTCATCAGGATCGGGCGCAGACGAATCCGAGCTGCTTCGATAGCTGCGTCCAGGATCGAAAGGCCTTTGTCGCGAAGCTGTTCGGCGAATTCGACGATCAGGATGGCGTTCTTGCTGGAGAGGCCGATGAGCATAACGAGGCCGATCTGGCAATAGACGTCATTTTCCTGGCCGCGAAGCGCCTGAGCGCCGACGGCGCCGAGGAGCGCCATAGGGACGGCAAGTAGAACAATGAAGGGCAAAGAGAAACTCTCATATTGCGCCGCAAGGGTGAGGTAGACGACGAGCAAGCCCAATCCGAAAAGCATCGCGGCCTGGCTGCCGGAGCGAATTTCCTCGAGCGAAAGCCCGGTCCATTCGTACCCGAAGCCGGGCGGCAACACATTCTGGGCCAGCGCCTCCATCGCGGCAATTGCATCGCCCGAGCTGTGACCAGGGGCGGGCGAGCCATCAATTTCGGCATAGCGGAAAAGATTGTAGTGAGTGATGACCTGGGGGCTCGCAACCTGGTTCACCGAAACCAGGTTTTCGAGGGGAATCATCGTGCCTTTGGCGGAACGGACGTAAAACTCGCGAAGGTTTTTCGGCTGGGATCGATACTGCTTATCGGCTTGAACGTAGACACGATAGGATCGATTGTTGAAGTCAAAATCGTTGACATAAACCGAGCCCATGTAAACCTGGAGGGCGTCGGTAATCTGGCTGAGGGGAACTTGAAGTCCCTTGGCCTTTGCCCTGTCAAAACCGAGGACAAATTGTGGATCGTTGGCGCTAAAGTTCGTGAACAGGCCGCTTAAACCGGGCGTTGTATTGCCCGTCTGAATCAGCTTGCGAGCGGCGGCCCCAAGCGTCTGAATGGGATGGCCTCCAAGATCTTCCAGGACAAATTGAAAACCGCCGTACTCTCCCAGACCCTCGACGGCGGGTGGCGCAAAAGGCACGACCGAGGCACCCAAGATATTGCTCAGCGGCTCGCGGATGCGATTGATAATGTTCGCCGTCGAGTGTTCTTCGCCTTTTCGCTCCGCGAAGTCTTTCAAGGGGGCGAAGATGACCGCCCGATTGGGAGCGCCGGCGAAACCGCCGCTTATGGAGAACGCTCCGTCAACTTCCGGCACCTTGCTGAGCACCGCTTCTACCTGCGAAGAGATGTTCGTTGAGTAATTCAGGGATGCCCCTTCGGGGCATTGCACGGCGATGATGAGATAGCCTGCGTCTTCTTGAGGGATGAAGCCCTTTGGCACAGCTTGGTAGACCCAGTAAGTCAGTCCCAGGCCAGCAAAGAACAGGATCACGGCTAAAGCTTCATGTCGAAGGATGCGCCGGACAGTGGCTTGATAACCCTTTCCGAATGCCATGAGCGCGCGGTTGAAACCGGCGAAAAGGCGGCCGGGTTTCACGTGCTTGCGCCCCAGGAAAATTGCCGAGAGGGAAGGAGTGAGCGTCAGGGCGTTGAACGCGGAGATGGAGACCGAGAAGGCAATGGTGAGGGCAAACTGGCGGAATAGTATTCCGGTGGTGCCGGGGAAAAATGCCACCGGAACGAAGACGGCAACGAGAACCAGCGACGTAGCAACGACGGCGCCGGCCACTTCCTTCATTGCGATTGACGCTGCATTGTGCGGCTCGGTGATCCCTTCGGTGATGTGCCGCTGCACGTTTTCGATGACCACGATGGCGTCGTCCACGACGAGGCCAGTCGCCAGCGTCAGCCCGAACAGAGTGAGGGTATTGATGGAGAAGCCGAGCAGCTTGACGAACGCAAACGTGCCGATCAGCGACACGGGAATGGTGACCGCGGGGATGAAGGTGCTGCGCCAATCTTGGAGAAAAACGAAGATCACCAGAATAACGAGCGCGATGGCCTGGATCAGCGTGAAAAGGACGTCCTTAATGGATTCACTCACCACCGTCGTGGTATCGAATGCGGTGGCGAATTTCAAACCCGGGGGGAAATATTTCGAGAGGTGCTGGAGCTCCGCCTTTGCCGCGCGATCGACGGCGAGGGCATTGGCACCTGGAAGCTGGGTGACGGCCAAGCCGACAGCATCGTGTCCGTCGAAGCGGAGGTTGGAGCTATAGTCTTCGGCGCCCAACTCGGCGCGACCCACGTCTTTGACGCGCACCAGCGTTCCGTCGGGCCCTGTTTTCAAAATGATGTTCTCGAATTCGGAAGGTTCGGTGAGGCGGCCGACAGCGCGAACACTGATTTGGTAGCTCTGACCGGCATCAGCCGGAGGCTGGCCTACCTGGCCGGCGGCCACTTGCACGTTTTGTTCTTGCAGGGCGCTCAAGACATCGGTTGCCGTAAGGCTGCGGCCGGCCAGGCGAACAGGGTCGAGCCATAAGCGCATCGAGTATTTGCGCTCGCCGAAGATGAAGACATCGGCGACACCGGGGACGCGCTTGATGGCGTTACGAACGTAGACATCCATGTAGTTGCTAAGGAAGAGGCTGTCGTATTCGCCACGCTCGGAGTAGACGCCGGCACCGAAAACGAATCCGCTGAAGGACTTGGTAATGGTGATCCCGGTGGTTTTCACTTCGTTGGGAAGCCTGCCGAGGACGGTGTTGACGCGGTTCTGGACATCGACGGCAGCGAGGTCGACATCGCGGTTGGTGTCGAAAGTGACAGTGATGCCGCTGGAGCCATCATTGCCGCTGGCCGAAGTCATGTATTTCATCCCCGGGACTCCGTTGATTTCGGTTTCGAGGGGAATGGTGACCGCCGTCTCGACGGTTTGAGCGCTGGCACCGTTATAAACGCTCGAAACGTTGACCTGCGGTGGGGCGAGCGTGGGGAGTTCAGCGACCGGCAGCGTCGGGATCGTGACCGCACCGGCGAGAATAATCAGCAACGCACAGACGGTCGCGAAGATGGGCCGCTTGATGAAGAAGTCGACGAACATTTCTCTATCAGCCTTTGCGTCCTAGGTTCGTGTTACCGAAGAAAGTCAACATAGGGCTTCAGGCGCGCAACCGGGCCAACAACGGCGCGGCGGCCCGTTCTTACCGAGAGATGCTTCGCAAAGGCATCCGGAGTGCAAAAGACGCACTGCGCTCAGCATGACAGACACGCAAGAACATGCGCTTGCCCATTTCGGCATGCGGAGGTTGGGGTCGGGAACGAGTGTCCATACACAAGCTCAGGGCTGAGGCGCTCCCGGCGAACTTTGCGGGGGAGCTTCAGTGACCGAAGCGCCGTCCACAAGGTTTTGGGCGCCTTCGATGACGACGCGGTCCCCGGCTTTGATGCCGTCGAGCACGGCGTAGTTATTGCCGACCATATCGCCCACCCGGATCATTTTCTGGTGGGCTAACTGGGACTTCCCGCTGCCCTCGACAACGAAGGCAAAGAATTGTCCGCTGATTCGTGAAACCGCCAAGACCGGAATCACCGGGCCCTGGTGAGTGCTCCACACGATTCTTGCGCGGGTGAATTCGGAAGTGCGCAGAGTGGCGGAACTGTTTTTCACCGTGGATTTGACCAAAATCGACTGGGTGTCGTTTTCCACTTGGGGCGAGATGAAATCGACTTTGCTTTCCGCGACCACCTTTCCTGGGGTATCGAGGATCTGGACCGGCTGGCCCATCTTCAGGTCCTTCGAGCGCTCGACTGGAACATAAACATAAAGGTCCAGGCTTCCGGGTTCATCCACCGTGGTGAGAAGAGTGGAAGTGGTGACGCGATCTCCCACGCGAACGGGAATATCGCCGATGATCCCGCCGGTGGGCGCAACGACCAGGTAATAGTGCAACTGCACTTGTTGCTCCTGAAGCTGGGCCTCAAGCGATTTGAGCTGCTCGCGAGCGGTATCGAGGGCCGTCTGCGCCTGATCGAAATCCTGCTTGCTGGTTACACCGGCGTCGTACAATTTTTTCGCGCGTTCCCACTGCACCTGGGCGAATTGAACATTGGCCACCTGCGCGGCGCGCGCAGCATCCTGGCTCCCTACAGTTGCTTGTTGCTTTAGAGGGTCAATTTGCATAAGGGGCGCACCGGCTGATACGCGATCACCGGATTTGACAGAAATGCGAGTGACCTGGCCTTCCACCTGGGGGTTCAAGGCGGTGGAGTGGCGCGATTTGAGCGTGGCGAGATATTCGGTGGCATCCGGGATGAACACCGATTGCGACACCATCGTTTTCACCGGCGTCGCCGGGGGCGCCTGACTCGCAGTGGGATCCTTCTGGCCACATCCGGTGACCGAGACAGCCAGCAGCAGAGAGACGAAAAGGACGAGAATAGACAGAGCCTTCCCAGCTGCTGCGGCGAGCCACGAGATCAGGCGACCCAGAGAACGAGCGGCACCCATCAGGACCTTTTGCTCCAAGGGGCGAAACGAGCAATTTTAGGTGATTCTAGCTCCGGCTCCAAGCGCGAACCTATCCGTGAGAATTGGACGCAGGCGAAACTCAGACGTTAGCCGTTTCCCCTTAGACTGTTAGCCAGTTACGTTCAGCGGGTTCGATGCTCGCCGGCGCCTCTCTGAGCGGCCAAACGCTCCGGGGAGAATTGGAGCGCGACTTTCCTCATCAGGAGTAGCAGGTCAATTATACTCAATGTTCGAAGGGGATCGTTTTTCGCGGGCGCAGAATGAAGGGCGATCCGCAATAAGCAGGAAGCGGCGCCGAGCGGGGCTCCGGCCCTTTCCTGCAGGGACACGTGCTGCTTGGGAGCAGCAGACTGAAGTTAGCAAGCGGAGCTATAATCACTCGCAACGCAGAGTGCTTTGAGGGCCGCGAGCGCCTCGGGGGCTCGGTCTCTGCGCGAGCCGGTGGTTTCGGAGTCGGATAAGGAGCATTTCTGATGTTTACGCGTTGGCCTGGGCGGCTGCTGTTACTCGTTATGATTCTCGCGCCCGGGCTTCAGGCGCAGATCCCCCTCCAGCCACAGCCAGCCGCTCCGGCGCGCGAAGAGGCCAGTGACGATCCGCTGGGCCGCAGCACGCCGCGCGGCACCGTCCTGGGCTTTATCAAAGCCGTGGAGCGAGAAGACTACGACCAAGCGGTGAACTACCTGGATACGAAACAGCACGGCGACCTCGCCCGAGAACTCGCGCAGCAGTTGAAGATCATTCTCGACCGAGAAACTTCCATCGACCTCGGCAAGTTGAGCGCGCGGCCCGAAGGCGACCCGATGAATAACAAGAATCCCAACCGGGATTTGGTCGGTGTCACGAAGACCTCCACCGGAAGCATGGGGATCTACCTGGATCGCGTTCAGCGCGGCGACAATCCGCCGATATGGCTATTCTCCAAAGAGACTCTCCAGCGGGTGCCGGAAACCTATCAAGACATCGGCACTCCGGCGATCGAGCGACACCTTCCTGACTGGCTGAAGGCGAAACCGTTCCTTTCACTGCCGCTTTGGAGATGGGGGGTCGCGCTGATTTCGATTCCTTTAATTTTGCTCCTCGGATCTTTGTTCGGCCGTCTGCTGAGGCCGCTGCTTGGGCTATTGGCCCGGCGATTCATCGGGGGAAGTGAAACGGATCAACTGCAGGGTTTTTCAGCGCCCCTGCGTCTTGTACTCTTCGGAATTCTGTTCGCCATCGGGGCAGGCTATTCCTATACGCTGCTGGGCCGCCAGTTCTGGCGCAATCTGGGAACAGTTCTGATTGTTGTGGGTGCTGTCTGGCTGTTGACACGCCTGATCAACATGGTGGGTGCTTTGACGATCGGGCGGCTAAAACGGCTTCAGGCATCCGATAAGATTGCGTTGGCCGGCCTGCTGGCGCGCTTGTCTCAGATTGTTGTCTTTACCTTAGGAGCTCTGATCATTCTGTACTTGGCCGGGGTCAACTTGACCGCCGCACTCACCGGCCTGGGCATCGGCGGCCTGGCGGTGGCCTTTGCCGCGCAGAAAACGCTCGAGAATTTGTTCGGCGGCATCATGATTATATGGGACCGGCCGGTGCGCATCGGCGACGCCTGTCGAATCGGCGATGTGACGGGGATGGTGGTAGACATTGGACTTCGCTCGACGCGCATCCGCACACCCGATCGCACCATCGTGACGATTCCGAATGGGCAACTGGCCACGATGAATCTGGAGAATTACACGCTGCGGGACAAGTTCTGGTTCCATCCGACGATCGCGCTCCGGTATGAAACGACAGTGGATCAGGTGCAGATGGTTCTCGAGAAAACCCGCGAGATGCTGGACAAGCATGCCAACGTCGAGTCGGAGACAGCGCGGGTGCGGTTGATCCGGCTGGGCAATTCTTCGCACGACGTGGAAGTGTTCGCGTACATCTTTGCCGCGGGCTACGCCGAGTTTCTCGCCATTCAGGAGGATTTGCTTTTACGGATTCTGGAAATTGTGGATTCTGCCGGGACCGCGCTGGCTCTCCCCACCCAAACGATGTATGTGGTGCAGGATTCCGAGGTGAACGCGCGCCGCCTGAAGGAGAAGACGCCTGCGCTCCGCGACCGTTGATTCAATGAATACTTGACACGTGCGCGCGTTCTTCCTAGGATGTGTCTTTACGTGCCGAGGTTTGGCACGCCGCAGTCTCATGCAGAGTGGCTGAGGGTTCGGGCCCGTAGAAGCCACGACAACCGGATCGGGGTAGCTTCCCGGTCGTCCGGTGCCAAGTCCCGCCCGGTAAGCGGGGGACATGAGATTGGGTGAGCAAAAGGCTTTTTCAAAAGCCTCTTCCCCCTCCCGGAAGAGGCTTTTTTGTTTTTGTGGTGAAGTTGAACCGGGGCTAAGAGCGGGAAAGGACAAAACACCGATGAGCGCAAGATACTGGCTTCAGTGTCAGGAGTGTCACAAGAACTGGGGCAACCGGCCTGGCTCGATTTGCGAAGATTGCCTGGGGCCCTTGGGAGTGGTCTACGATTTCGAGGTGATTCGAGAGGGGATTGGCCGCGAGGGCATCGCTCAAAGGACAGCCAGCCTGTGGCGTTATGCCGAACTGCTACCTCTGCCGGAGAATTTCGATGGGAACTTCCCGGTCGGGGGCACGCCGCTGTTGAAGGCGGATCGCTTGGGTAAACGATTCGGATTGAAGCAACTCTATATCAAGAATGATTCGGTGTGCTTCCCGACGCTCTCGTTCAAGGATCGGGTGGTCGCAGTGGCGCTGGCGCAGGCGCAAGAGTTCGGCTTTGAGGTGGTGAGCTGCTCTTCCACCGGAAATCTGGCGAATGCGGTGGCGGCGCAGGCGGCGCACTACGGTTTGCAGGCGTGTATTTTCATCCCGGCCGATCTGGAGCCGGCGAAGATCGTGGGCACGCAGGTGTACGGCGCGCGATTGATTCGCGTCGCCGGAAACTACGATCAGGTCAACCGGCTATGCTCCCAGATTGCCGACCGTTATCACTGGGGATTCGTGAATATTAATTTGCGGCCGTACTACGCCGAGGGTTCGAAGACGGTGGGCTTCGAAATCGCGGAGCAGCTTGGATGGAAGCTTCCGGAGAATGTGGTTGTGCCCATGGCGGGAGGCTCACTGATTACCAAGATTGCCAAAGCGTTTCGCGAGCTGATTGAACTGGGGCTGGTGGAAGCGAGGCCCGTGAAATTCTTTGGGGCGCAGGCGACAGGCTGCTCGCCGATTTCGCGCGCGGTGAAAGACGGCTTGGCCGAGATCGAGCCACAGAAGCCGGCGACGATTGCGCGGTCACTCGCGATTGGCAGCCCCGCGGATGCGGCATACGCCCTGAAAACGATCCGGGGAAGCGAGGGATGGGCCGAGGATGCCAGCGACGCGGAGATTGTGGAGGGCATGAAACTGCTGGCGGAAATGGAGGGGGTGTTTACCGAGACCGCCGGCGGGGTGACGGCTGCTGTCACGCAGAAGCTCATCGAGCAAGATCGCATCACGGCCGAGGAGACGACGGTCGTTTGCATTACCGGGAATGGGCTGAAGACTACGGATGCGCTCACGGGGCAATTTCCGCTCGAAGACGTGATCGAGCCGCGGTTGGCCTCGTTCGAAAACGTTTACGCGAAAAAACTGGCAAGCGTGGCAGCGGGGGGAGTGTGAAATGTGCGGAGAGCGAAGATTGGCTGAGATTCCTTCGGTGGCCACGGCGACGTCAGGGCAGGCTCTTCGCCGCGCTCAGGATCACAGCGCACCACAGTAGAAAGCCGAGCATCACTGAACAATTGGCGTGGCAAGCTGCAGCAGCGGCTCCCGCAATTTTTGCATCAAGCCGGCAAATCCCTCCAGGTCGAGTGATTGCGCGCCATCCGAGAGCGCCCGTTCCGGACAAGGATGCACCTCGATGATGAGGCCGTCCGCTCCGATTGCGATTGCGGCGCGGGACGCGGCGGGCACGAGACTCCGGCGGCCGGTTGCGTGCGAAGGGTCAACAATCACCGGGAGGTGCGACAGCTCCTTTGCAAGAGCGACCGAGGCCAAATCGAGGGTGTTGCGTGTTTCGGTCTCGAAGGTCTTGATGCCCCGCTCGCACAGCACCACATTTGGATTCCCACCGGCCACCAAGTATTCGGCGGCGAGGAGCCATTCTTTTACGGTGGCGGAAGGGCCGCGCTTGAGAAGAATTGGGCGGGGAACGGTGGCCAGGCGGCGCAGCAAGGGGAAGTTTTGCATGTTGCGCGCGCCGACTTGCAGCATATCGGCGTGCTTACTGACCAGTTCCACTTCTTCGGTAGCCATGACCTCGGTGACCACCGGCAGGCCGGTTTCTTTGCTGGCTTCCTTCAGGAGCTCGAGGGCTTCGAGACCTAACCCCTGGAAATCATAGGGCGAGGTGCGTGGTTTGTAAGCGCCTCCGCGAAGCATGTGGGCCCCCGCCGCTTTCACGGCGCGGGCTGTGGCCAGGATTTGATCGCGAGATTCGACCGAGCAGGGGCCGGCGATCACTACCGCTTCTCCACCACCGATGCGCACTCCTTGCACATCGACAACGCTGCGTTCGCCCCGGAATTGCAAGCTGACGAGCTTGAACGGATGGGCAACCGGAATGATTTCCTCGACACCTGGAGCGGCGAGGAGGGCTTCGAGCTGATTGCGGTGCTGGTTGCTGTTTCCCACCACGCCGATCACGGTGTGTTGGACACCCCGGATGAGTTGCGCCTGGCAGCCGCAATCCTGAATGCGGCTGACGACGTGCTGGATTTGCTCCTCGGTGGCCTCGCCTGACATTTTGATGATCATGGGATGGTTTGTTCCTTTCGCTGCGAATTTTCGGGTGAGTCGTGGTGCGCGGGATAGCAACCCAGAATGCGGACGCGATCCGTGCATTCCTTCAGTTCGTGGAGCGCGGCTTGCGTGCCGGGATCTCGCAGGGAAGCCTCAAGATCGAGGTAGAAACGGTACTGCCAGGGGCGGCCGGGGATTGGGCGGCTCTCGATCTTCAGGAGATTGGTTCCGCGACGGGCGAAGACGCCGAGGGCGCGATGCAGCGCTCCGGGAAGATGCGCGACCTGCATGACCAGCGAAAGCTTGTCAGCGCGGTCGCTCAATTCCGGAGATCGCACCAGAAGGATAAATCGTGTGTAGTTCTCCCGATGATCCTCGAGGTGTTCGCGCAGTATTTTCCCGCCATAGAGTTCTGCCGCGAGCTTTCCTGCGATGGCGGCGCGGGAGGGATCGCCCTGGCGGACGACCTGGCGGACGCTTCCGGCCGTATCCTCGGTGGCAATTCGTTTCATGTGAGGATGCGCGCGAAAGAAGTCCTCACATTGGGCGAGCGCGACGGGATGTGATTCCACGGTCGCGATCTGGTCCAAGCTCGCGCCGGGAGCGCCGATCAGATTGTGGATGATGGGAATGATCACTTCGGCGGTGATTTGGAGCTGGCTCTCCAGAAGTAAATCGAACGAACGGTGGATGGAACCGGCGAGGCTATTTTCGATCGGGGCAAGGGCACAGTCGGCGGCGCCCTCGCTGACCGCGGAGAAGAGCGCTTCGAACGTGAGGCGAGGCACCAGTTCGATTTTGTCGCCAAGAAGCTTGACGGCCGCCTCTTCACTGAAAGCGCCTCGCTCGCCTTGAAAGGCGACGCGGGCTGAAGGGTTCGCGGCGCTCATTCGGAAGCCTCGCTGACCGGGACGGGCTCGGAAGAAATTTCGGCGGCGCGTTTAGACTCCTGAATGATGAGGCGAAACAACCTTGTAATCGCCGGCTCGTCGAGGGGACCGGTGTTTTCACGGCGGGCGCGCAGGAGGAGTGCGCGCTCGCGAGCGGAGGAGTGCACGGACAGGCCCGACTTCCTCTTGAGAATGCCGATCTCGACGGCGAGTTGGGCGCGGCGACTCAATAGTCGAAGCAGTTCGCCGTCGATCGCATCGACCTGTCTGCGGAGAGTCTCAATTTCCGGCATGGTACAGGTCCTCCTGATTTCGCTTCTCCGTTTTCACCATAAACGAAAAGGCCGCGTCCTCTTTTGGAGGTCCGCGGCCTATTGGAAGCCTTTTTGGTAACCGAATCTCAGGTCACTGCTATCGCGCGTGCAGGCTTCATTGGGCCGCTTCCTCCGGGGAAGAAGCGGTACGTAAAGATGAAGCTGCTAAATCGCCTCTGCATCGCGCCGATCCGGATATATAAGTTCATGCGAAACGGCACTTTAAGCGATCAGTCGCGAGGTTGTCAAGCACTCTTCGTATAAGCTTTGCTTATGAAATCCTGAAGAACTATAAATTGGACTTGCCTGGGGAAATGAATTGAAATGCTCAAACGGGAGAGATGCGCAGCGACGCGATCAAAAAGGGCGCATCGCGGGCTCCGGCGCGGGCGATGCTGAAGGCTACCGGCTTGACCGATAGCGACCTGGAGCGCCCGTTCGTCGCAGTGGCGAACACCTGGACGGAGGTGACTCCGTGCAACTATCACCTCCGGCGGCTCGCCGAGAAGGTGAAGGAGGGAGTGCGCGCGGCGGGTGGCACGCCCATCGAGTTCAACACCATCGTGGTGTCCGACGGTATTTCGATGGGCACGGAGGGAATGAAGGCGTCGCTGATTTCGCGCGAAGTGATTGCGGATTCGATCGAGTTGGTGGTTCGAGGGCACCTGTTTGACGCGGTTGTCGCGCTCTCGGGGTGTGACAAGACGATTCCGGGAACGCTGATGGCACTGGCGCGTCTGAATGTGCCGTCGCTGATGTTGTACGGCGGTTCGATTTCGCCCGGGCGATTCCAGGGGCATGACGTGACCATCCAGGACGTCTTCGAGGCCGTCGGCGCGTGCGCCGCGGGGAGCATGTCAGCCGCCGAACTCGCGGACCTGGAGGATCACGCGTGCCCGGGAGCGGGGGCCTGCGGGGGGCAGTTTACAGCGAACACGATGTCGATCGCGGCGGCAATGCTCGGGATGTCGCCGATGGGCGCCAATGAAATTCCGGCTACCGACGCGCGCAAAGACCAAGCGGCGTTTGAGTGCGGCAGGCTGGTGATGCAGCTCCTGCGAGATGATGTTCGCCCGGAGCGCATCGTCACGCGCGCGGCCATCGAGAATGCGTTTGCGTCCGTAGTCGCCACGGGAGGCTCGACGAATGCGGTGCTGCATCTGCTGGCGATCGCGCACGAGGCAGGCGTTGCGATCGAACTGGAAGATTTCGATCGCATCTCGGCGGCAACGCCGCTCCTGGCAGACCTGAAACCCTTCGGGCGGTTTGTAGCGCCGGACCTGGAACGAGCGGGAGGCGAACGTCTGGTCGCGCGGCGTTTGTTGGAAGCGGGCTTGCTGCGTGACGGACAGACGGTCTCGGGCCGGTCGATCTTTCAAGAAGCGCGCGAGGGCAGGGAGGTTCCGGGGCAGCAGGTGGTGCGCTCGCTCTCGAATCCAATCAAGCCGCACGGGGGACTCGCGATTCTGCGCGGCTCGCTGGCACCCGAGGGCAGCGTGGTCAAATTCGTCGGGCACGAACAGCTCAAGCAAACCGGCCGGGCGCGAGTTTTCGACTCGGAAGAAGCGGCGTTTGAGGCAGTGCAGAGCCGGCGGATTCAACCCGGCGATGTGGTCGTGATCCGATACGAGGGGCCCAAGGGCGGGCCGGGCATGCGCGAGATGCTTGCGGTAACCGCGGCGTTGGTGGGGCAGGGGCTCGGAGATTCCGTCGCGCTGGTGACCGATGGCCGGTTCAGCGGCGCGACTCATGGACTGATGGTGGGTCATGTTGCGCCCGAGGCTGCCTGCGGCGGTCCAATCGCGTTTGTGCGCGACGGCGATCGAATCACCGTGGACGTCGAGGGGCGGCGCCTGGATGTGGACGCCGATGTGCAGCAGCGCCGGAACGGCTGGCGGCCACCTTCTCCGCGGTACAAGAGCGGGGCACTGGCGAAATACGCGCAACTGGTTTCGTCCGCCTCCGCGGGCGCGGTCACGAACGGCTGGAAGGCAATTTCTCAATAAAGGGGACAGCGATGGCCATCATGTACTGGGAAGGGGACGCGAATCCGGAGGCACTCGAGGGGAAGCGCATCGCGGTGCTGGGCTACGGCAGCCAGGGACGCGCGCACGCACTGAATTTGCGCGACAGCGGTTGCGATGTCACGGTCGGACTGCGCCCGGAAGGGAAGAGCTGGGCCCTTGCGATTAAAGACGGCTGGAAACCTGCGCGGCCCGACGAAGCGGTGGCATCGGCGGATGTTGTGGCGATGTTAGTGCCGGATATGGCGCAGCCAAAACTTTATCGGGATGAGGTGGCGCCAAAACTGAAGAGCGGCGCGATGCTGCTCTTCGGTCACGGCTTCAACATTCACTATGGGCAAATTCGGCCACCCGCCGCCGCGGATGTGACCATGGTCGCGCCGAAAGGCCCGGGCAATCTGGTGCGGCGGCAATTTGAAGAGGGACGGGGAGTGCCTTGCCTGCTCGCGATTCACCAGGATTCCAGCGGTTCGGCGTTCGAGAAAACGCTCGCCTACGCGCACGCGCTGGGCGGGACCCGCCCCGGAGTGATCGAGACCACTTTCAAGGAAGAGACCGAGACGGATCTCTTCGGGGAGCAAGCGGTGCTTTGCGGTGGGGTGACTGAGTTGATGACGGCGGGCTGGGAGACGCTGGTCGAAGCGGGCTATCAGCCCGAGGCTGCCTATTTTGAATGCCTGCACGAGCTGAAACTCATTGTGGACCTGATCTATGAAGGCGGATTGGCCGGAATGCATCGTTACGTCAGTGAAACTGCGAAGTATGGTGATTTGTCCCGCGGGTCGAGAGTGATTGATTCCCATGTTCGCGAGAGCATGAAAAAGATTCTCGAGGAAATTCAATCGGGCGCTTTCGCCCGGGAGTGGATTGCGGAAGACCAGGCGGGACGCCCGAAATACACGGCGCTGCTCGAGGCGGACCTCAATCATCCGGTCGAAAAAGTGGGCGAAGATCTGCGCGCGAAAATGTCGTGGCTGCGAGAGAGGGCGGAGGCCGTGAAAGGAGCAAGATGAAGGGCGCCGAATTCCTGACAAAGGCTCTGGAACGGGAAGGGGTGGAGCTGATTTTCGGCTATCCCGGCGGGGCCATCATGCCCGTTTATGACGCGCTGCTGGATTCGAAGATCCGGCACATCCTGGTGCGACACGAGCAAGCAGCGGCGTTGGCCGCGGACGGATACGCGCGCGCGACGGGGAAGGTCGGGGTGTGCATGGCGACGTCGGGTCCGGGAGCGACGAACCTGGTCACCGGAATCGCGAATGCCTACATGGATTCGGTGCCGGTGGTAGCGATCACGGGCCAGGTGCCTACGCATCTGATGGGCACGGATGCATTTCAGGAAGTGGACATTTTCGGGATCACGCTGCCGGTGGTGAAGCACAGCTTTTTGGTGGAGCAGGCCGAAGAACTCGGCGAAGTGGTGCATGAGGCGTTTCGAATCGCGGGAACGGGCCGGCCCGGGCCAGTGCTGATTGATTTGCCGAAGGATATCGGCAACGCGGTCGCCGATTTTCGGTTCGCGGAGACGAAGGACGGCGAATGCTGGCCACCGCCGCCAGCCAAAGACGTCATCGCCCGCGCCGCGGAGATGATCGGGCAGAGCCGCCGTCCGGTGATTTATGCGGGTGGCGGAATCGGAATGGGACGCGCGATCGAGGAATTCCGCAAGTTTGTCACGCGGACGGGGATTCCGGTGGTTTCGACGCTCAAGGGCTTGGGGCTGTTGCCTGCGGAGCATGAGTTGTTCTTGGGAATGATGGGCATGCACGGCAACAAAGCGTCGAATGACGCCGTGCAATCGTGTGATCTATTGATTTGCATTGGGGCGCGATTCGACGATCGCGCCACCGGGAGGCTGGCGGCATTTGCGCCCGAGGCGAAGGTCATTCACCTCGATGTGGATCCCTCCGAGATCGGGAAGCTGCGCCATGCTGATGTGGGCATCGCGGGAGATTTGCGTCCGGCCCTTGAGGCACTGTCGTTTGCGCTGGAAATCGAGGAGTGGCGAAAAGAATGTCGCGCGAGCAAGGCCGCCCACGCGTGGAACTACGAGCGCTCGACCCAAGATGTCTATGCGCCGTGGTTTCTCAAGCGGCTCTCGGACATGGCCGACGAGAACACGATTGTGACGTGTGACGTGGGACAGCACCAGATGTGGGTGGCGCAGCACTGGAGTTTCTCGAAGCCCGAAAATCACTTGAGCAGCGGGGGGCTGGGGACGATGGGATTTGGCTTGCCGGCGGCGATCGGGGCGCAATTCGGGCGGCCAGATGCGCGCGTAATCAACGTCACCGGCGACGGGTCGATCATGATGAACCTGCAGGAACTAGCGACGCTGCGGCGCTACGACCTGCCCGTGAAGATTGTGCTGTTCGACAACCAGGCGCTGGGAATGGTCCGCCAGTGGCAGGAACTTTTCCACGAGCAGCGCTACAGCGAGGTGGACCTCTCGGATAATCCCGACTTCAGCGAGGTGGCGAAATCGATGGGGATTCCGGCCTTCCGCGTGGAAGATAAGGACGAAGTGGAGCCAGCAATCGAGCGGCTGCTCGCGGAGCCGGGGCCGGTGCTGGCGCACGTCCTGATTCATCCGATGGCGAACGTTTGGCCAATCGTGGGGCCGGGCAGATCGAATTCGGAGATGATGGAGGAAAAAGTCGGGTGAGCACGTTCACCTACCAGCTTCGAGTGAAGCACAGCGAAGGAGCGCTAGTGCGAATCCTGGGGCTCACTCGGCGACGGCGGTACGACGTCGTGCAATTACTTGCTTATCCCTCGCCTGACGGAGATTTCATGGATGTGCAGATGACCGTGCGCTCGAAGCGTGCTGCCCCGGTTCTGGCGCGCCAACTCGAGAAACTGCTGGACGTCTCACACGTCCAGATAGTGGACGGAGAACCTTCGACATACCTCCAGACGAAAGCAGCCTCTTTGTAAACCCGCACAGTTTTTCAGCAGCGCTCGCCTGCGAATGAATGTTCAGAGTTGTGCTGCGACCCAGATGGCGAGGTCTTTTAGCTGCTTTTCTTTTTGTGGGGTATAGGTGCCGATGGGGACGATGCTGATGAAGTAGCGCACTTTGCCCTTTTGAACGTGGATGGCATGATTGGAGTCGAGATAGGCGCTATCGCCAATGCCGGCCACATCGGTCGGCGGCCCGAAAAACGGCTTCAACTTGTTCGCGGTGTCTTTAGCGACAGCTTCCGACGGATCGGCATAAATAATGAAGATGACGCTGCGCGTAAGCCCCGTCTTGGATTGAAATTCGCACCGCGTCCCGCTGGGATTGTTCGGGAATGGCGGCGGATACGAGTTCTTTGAGGGTGAACCGAAAGATTGTCCCAGGACCTTTTCCAACTCGCTGCCCGGCAGCAGCGAGCAGACGTCGGAGGGAAGATCCTTGGCTCGAGCTGCCATCGCGCTCGAAAGCAGTGCGAAGGCCACGGATGCAATGACAACAAAGGCTCGCGGTCCCCATACTTGCAAACGGCGCATCAGCGATCTCCTTTCCCGTGAGCAGTACGAACACCCGGTCCCCAAATCTTACACCGAGTGTAACATCCGCAGCTTTCAACCGGGATCGACGTCCGGACGCTCAGGGAGCCCGAGCCTACTTGTCTAGGTTGGAATCCCGCCAACCGTCTCGAGCCGCACGGGAGTCTCAACTTCGCTACACCGGTGCGGAATTTCTGCTGCAGGCTTATCTCATCTGGTGCATTTTATGAGGTCCGCAGCCGGAACTCAGAGGCTCACCGAGCACGACTTGCGGCTGAGCCTTGAAGGGTCGGCGGAATTGCGTCCTCCTGACAGGCTCTCCTAGAAAGGGTGCAATGGATATCAACTCGACTATTCGCATTGGTCCGTTTGAGGTGTTCTATCCGGTGCAACCGGCTGTTTCCTCGGTCCGGCACTACGGCGAGCACAGCTTTCCGGGAAGACTATTTGTTGTCGAGGGGATCGACGGGTCCGGAAAGTCAACGCAGCTCAGCCTGCTGCACAAGTGGCTGGAGTCGAAAGGGTATGGCGTCGTGTTCAGCGAGTGGAATTCTTCACCGCTGGTGAAGGACACGACCAAGCTGGGGAAGAAAAAGAAGATGCTCACTCCCGCAACGTTTTCGCTGATTCATTCGACGGACTTCGCCGATCGAACCGAGCGGAGCATCCTTCCGCTTCTGAAAGCCGGCGCGGTGGTGCTGTGCGATCGATACATTTATACCGCGTTCGCGCGCGATGTGGCCCGCGGGATGGATGGCGAATGGGTGCGCGATCTCTACGGGTTTGCCGTGAAGCCGACGGTGGCTTTTTATTTCCGGGTTCCACTGGAGACGGCGATTGAACGGTTGATGGACGCTCGCGATGGCTTCCGGTTTTACGAAGCTGGCATGGATTTGGCGTTGAGCGATGACCCCGAAGAGAGCTTCCGGATTTTCCAAGGGCGGATCATCAACGAGTACGACAAGATGATCCCGGAATTCGGGCTGACGGTGGTGGATGCTACCTTGCCGGTCGAAGTGCAGCAGGCACAGGTGCGTCGAATCGTGAGAACACATCTCGAGAAAGCTAAAGAATTGAGGGTCCAGCCATGAGGCAGACTTACGGGAAACTTTTGCCGGGAATGAGGCTTTCCGATCTGGCGGGCAAACTGATCGCAATCGAGGGAACCGACGGAGCGGGGCGCACGACTCAGATCAACCTGCTGAAGTCATGGCTCGAGGAGCTGGGTCATGCCGTTCTGGATACGGGCATGACGCGCTCGCCGCTGTTCGGCGACGGGATTCGCCGAGCCAAAGAGGGAAACAATCTGGGGCGTGTGACGCAGAGTCTTTTTTACGCGACCGATTTTGTCGACCGCCTCGAGAATGAAATCGTCCCGGCGCTGCGCGCGGGGTTCATCGTGCTGACCGACCGATACATTTATTCGCTGACGGCGAGAGCGATGGTTCGCGGCATGGATCCCTCGTGGATTCGGAGCATCTTCAGCGTCGCGTTGAAACCCGACGCAATTTTTTACCTACGGCTCGGCATCGACCAACTCATTCGAAGGGTCGTCTTTTCGCGGGGCTTTGATTACTGGGAATCGGGAATGGACCTTTACCCTGGCCACGATATGTACGACAGCTTTTGCGGTTACCAGGCGGCGCTTTTGGCGGAGTTCGACCGGCTCAGCGAGGAATACAGGTTTGAGACGGTGGATGCATCGGCTGAAGCGAAGATCGTGTTCAGTCAGCTTCAGGCGAAGGTCCTGCGCATTCTCGAAAGCGATTCGCGAAATGTATTTCTGTCCAGGATGCACTCAGCTTCGACCGAAGGCGTAACCCGTGGCGTCGAGGAAAAGCCTATTCCTCCTGCGGACGACGCCTTCGCGGAAGATTTGAATCTTGCACCCGCCCCTATTCCCTTGCGCGGAAACGGCCGAATCGCGCTTCAGCGCAAGTAGAGCATTCCCCACGAAGAGTTGAAAGCGCCGGGTCCCGGCGTTTCCGCCGGAAGCACTGTTGGTGTAACTTTGCTCAGGCTGTAGAGGCAATTCTGGAAGCTTAGGACTGAGGTCAGTAACTCATGAAGACGCTTCGAGAAGTTCTCGCGCTCGGCACAGGCAACTGCGTTGGACCCAAAGGCGCGGCTGAATCATCTATATTCGAGAGAATGGCGTAACCAAATTGCGCCTGAGCGAGTAGGATGAAGGCCATTTCGAAGGGAGGGAGCAATGGAGAAGCAAACAATTGGAACGAGGATTGTCTTGCAAGTCGGCAGCGAGCTGCGCATCAGGAACAACGGAGACTTTATCATCGACAATCCGGAACTCGAGCTTGCCCGAGAAGACCAGGCCGCCGACGCGGTCCTGCTCTACCGCTTCGATGAGAAAGCAGGCGAACATGTCCTGCGACTGGTCGACCCTGTTGCCGACCACGCGCACTTGGGGACTCACCGTCGCGACGATTAGGCTGACGATTCGCTCGATTACTCCGACCGGGAGATTCACCATCCCGACGAATTTCAATCGCTCATTTCAGGAGACTGGCCATGCCTCATCTGTTTGACAACTTGGAAATTCGCGATATTACGCTAAGGCATCGGATCGTTGTCTCGCCGATGTGCCAGTATTCGAGCAAAGATGGATTTGCGGACGACTGGCACCTCGTGCACTTGGGCAGCCGCGCCGTTGGCGGCGCCTCACTCGTTTTCACCGAGGCGACGGCGGTACTTCCCGAAGCCCGGATCAGCCCACAGGACTTGGGAATCTGGAAGGACGAGCATATCGAGCCCCTCGCGCGCATCACCCGTTTTATCCACGAGCAGGGGAGCATTGCAGGAATCCAGTTGGCGCATGCGGGGCGCAAGGCGAGCACTCGCCGCCCGTGGGAAGGGCGCGGCTTGATCCCGATGGACCAAGGCGGCTGGCAACCAGTGGCGCCCAGCGCATTGCGCTTTGCGAGCGACTATCCTCTTCCCGAGGCTCTGAACGAGGATGGGATTCGAAGAGTCGTCCGGGGGTTTCGACAAGCGGCACGGCGCGCCTGCGAAGCGGGCTTCCAAGTCCTCGAAATTCATGCTGCCCACGGCTATCTGATCCACGAGTTCCTTTCACCCTTCAGCAATCAAAGAACCGACGGATACGGCGGCTCGTTCGAGAATCGCACGCGTTTGCTTCGCGAAGTTGCGGAAGAGGTGCGACGGAATTGGCCGGAGCGGCTGCCGCTGTTCGTGCGCATCTCGGCGACCGATTGGAAAGAGGGCGGCTGGGATTTGGATCAATCCGTGGAGCTCGCCAGCCGGCTGCAACCGCTCGGCGTCGATCTGATTGATTGTTCTTCGGGCGGCAACATCGCGGACGTGGAAATCCCTGTGGAGCCAGGCTATCAGGTACGGTTCGCCGAGCGAATCCGGCGCGACACCGGAATCCTGACGGGCGCCGTCGGCCTGATCACTACGCCAGCTCAAGTGGACAAGATTATTCGCGAATCGCAGGCGGACATTGTTCTCTTGGCGCGGCAAATGCTGCGTGATCCGTATTGGCCGGCTCGAATCGTGGGCGAACTCGGGTTCGCATTCCCATGGCCGCCCCAGTATTTGCGCGCCGCGCCGGTAGGAACGCCCGCGCGCACACCGGTTGATGTCGAGGAACTCCAGCAATCCTTTTGCGAACAGCATGCCATTCCCGCTGGCGGTTGAGTCTTGGCACCGAGTTCCGAATCGGTTGCAAACATGATGGCGTGGTCGGAGGCGGCGTTTCAGCGCACGCGCGGCAATCTCCACGGTCCGCCGGCGGGTCAACGCCCAGACCACCGCGATGTAAATAAACGCTATGATGGGATTAAGAACTTCAGTCAGCACCTCGGCGGGGTAGGGCATCGCCGCAAGCGCCGGTCGGTTGAAGGGTATGGGGCCATTTGCGAGGAAGGGAATCGCCAATGCGAACGCAACCCAGATCGCAATGCCGACCTGCACACTGCGTTCGCGCAATAGCGCTGCGAGCCAGTTTCGCTTCCGAGACATCTGAGTAAGTCTGTCAATAGTTTTTTATCGGCCTTGGCAATACTGATCCACTGAGTATCCACAAGGAATTCACAAGGTTTTCCCCGGAGCTAAAACGGCACTTAGGGGCGAGCCGTGTTTGGCGAGCGTAGCCAGATACTTGCTCTCATCGTAGGCAACCCCATCTTTCCAGCAACGGAATACAATGCGAATCCATTTGAAGGCCAGCGCCCGCACGGCCGCGTGATGCCCATTGCCCTTGCGGCGCTGTTGCTGGTAGTAAACTCGCGCCCATTCCGACTGGGCGATGGAATGACCGGCCCACTCGTGAAAGCTCTGCCGCAGAAATTTCGGGCAGGCCCAGCGAACATGAACCCACTTTTTTTCCCCGCTGCTCTCCGTCACGGGCGCGATCCCAGTGAAGGACTGGACTTCCTGCGCGGTGCGGTAACGCTCACGCTGCGAGCCAAAGGCCGGCAACAAACGTGGTGCCATCACTGGTCCCGCGCCTGGCAACGAGTCAAAGATGAAAAAATCCGGATGCACCGCCGTCGCCTCCTCGATCTGACGGTCCAGATCCTCAATGCCATCGACTAGGATACGGACGAGTTGAGCAATCACTTTCACGACCGCACTCTTGGCCTCAATCACCGCCCGATCCCGGATGGCCGGGATGGCTTGGCGGATCCCTTCGATTCGGCGCTCGAGCCGTTCTTGGTCCCGACAGCGGTGTTTGCGGAAAAATGAGCGCCGGCTCGAGGGTGGAGCGTTTTGTAACTCCTCTAGGCTGGGCCAGCGCTTGAGCAGTGCACAGACCAACTCCGTATCCAGCCGTCCAAACCAATCCAGCATCTGCGGGAAGTACACTTTCAAGTGGTTGGTCAATCGATTGATTTGTGCCGTCTTTTCATCCACTAGTTTGCGCCGCTCCTCCACCAGATTTTGCACCCGGCGGGTGGCTTCACTGTCCGGCGACAAACAGCGCAACTTGTTGCGATGCTGTAGCAACAGATCCAGCAGCAGGTCGGCATCCCGAGGATCATCCTTGGCGCCGGAAGGGTACAGCGCTTGCCGCAGGTTGGCGGCCATCTGCGAAGGCACCGGGAACAGATGCAACGGCTCATACTTGCTGAGCATGAACACCAGAGCGCCCCGCGATTGCTCCACCGCCACCGCGATGGGACCTTGAGCAAATCGTTGACACAGGTGGGCAACCCAGACCTCCACCGCTTCCGGGGTGTGCTCCAGCTCTCCGTTTTCGCGCTGCTCCGATCCGGCGACTTGCAAGCACCACACATGTTTCTGATCCGCCCAATCGATGCCCACGAATGCAGCGAACTGCGCTTCCTGTTGAATTGATCCGATTTCTGACATGGTTGATCTACTTAACCTGAATCCTGCGGTGCGCCCCAATGGCGCAGATCACCAGTGGAGGAAGGAGCCACCCATGTAGTTATCGGTTGGCATGGTAGCTGACGAGCGATTTGACTGGGTAACCGGTCGGATCGAAGCCTCGTGACAAAGCCCACATTTGGGTGGGCGAGCAACCTGGCAGGCCGTAACACGAGTGAAGCTCGAGCAGGCCTCGAAAGCGAAATCGTGGATGCCGACCCGCCCGCAGGATGGGGAAGGCCGCGTGGGGCAGGGAAGGAACCGACAAGTGCACCTGTTCCGATCCACCGGGGCAATGAGCACGGCATGTCCGGAAGGTGGTCTGGGTAATTGGGGGAGACCCGGTTCTGATGGAGGTTCGCGCCTCCGACATCGTCTGCAAGGATGATGGTCAGACCGGGAGACGGAGAGGGCCGTAGGAGCGTTGAGGCCGGGTAATGCCGGCGGAGCAAAGGGCCCTCGCTTCTGGTGTGCTTTCGAAGAAGAAGAGGAGTGGTGATTGGCGATGAGCCTGGAAACACCATCAAAGATCCGGATGCTTCAGAGAAAGCTGTATTTGAAGGCTAAGGAAGAGCCGACCTATCGCTTCTATCTGCTCTACGACAAGATCTACCGCGAGGACATTCTTGCTTTTGCCTACGAACTGGCGAAGTCCAACCAGGGCGCGCCAGGAGTAGACGGGCGGAGTTTCCAGGAGATCGAGTCACAGGGCTTGGAGAAGTGGCTGATCGGCATCAGAGATGAACTGCACGCCAAGACGTATAAACCACAGCCAGTGCGACGGGTGATGATACCGAAGCCTGGAGGTGGCGAGAGGCCGCTCGGAATTCCCACGATCCGGGATCGAGTGGTTCAAACCGCTGCCAAGCTGGTGTTGGAGCCGATCTTCGAGGCGGACCTGGAACCAGAGGCTTATGGTTACCGACCGAAGCGAAGCGCGCACGACGCCATCAAGAAAGTTCACAAGCTACTTTGCGAAGGCTACACCGATGTTGTAGACGCGGATCTTTCCCAGTACTTCGATAAAATTCCGCACCGGGAACTTCTACAGTGTGTGGCCCGGCGAATCGTCGATCGAGATGTGCTGCGTCTGGTAAAGATGTGGCTGAAGGCCCCGGTCGAGGAGCGGGATGAGAAGGGAAATCGGAGAATGACAGGGGGTCGGGGGAGCACCTGCGGGACTCCGCAGGGTGGAGTTGCAAGCCCTATGCTCGCCAACCTGTACATGAACCGTTTCCTGAAGTACTGGCGGATCACCGGACGGAGAGAGCGCTTTCAAGCCTACGTGGTGAACTATGCGGATGATTTCGTGATCCTGAGCCGCGAACATGCGGTCGAGGCACGGGATTGGACGCGGAAGGTCATGACACGGCTGGGACTCACTCTGAACGAAGCGAAAACCAGCATCAAGCGAGCGCGCAGGGAACGCTTCGACTTTCTCGGTTACACGTTTGGGCCGCATCGCTTTCGGAAGGATGGCCACTGGTATCTCGGAGCCAGCCCGTCGAAGAAGAGTGTGGCCAGACTCCGGCGAAAGGTGAGAGACCTCTTGATTCCCAGCAACGTGGGGACCTGGCTGGAAGTGCGTGATCGGCTCAACAGCATCTTGCGGGGCTGGTCAGCTTACTTCAGCTACGGTACCCGGCTGATGGCCTATCGAGCGGTCGATAATTATGTGCTTGAGCGTGCGAGACATTTTCTGCGGAGACGCCACAAGGTGAAATCGCGAGGCGCCACGTGTTTTTCGGACGACATAGTCTTTGGTGAGCTGGGCGTACTCCGGCTACGCCACGTCCATGTGGGGTCTCTTCCGTCTGCCTTGAAACGAAACCAGTCGGAGAGCCGGATGCGGTAATCCGCACGTCCGGTTCGATGAGCGGGGAGAGGAACCGGGGCGGCGTTTTCCGTCAGTACCCGCGCCTCTCCTCGACTCTACTCATGAGCCAAACGCGATCTTTCAGAAGCCTTGTTAACAGGGCCTTTGGAGGCTGTTCTGCCCTTTGTTGTGGAACCTCATTAAAAATGCGGTTCTGCAACAATGCGCTCACAAGCCTCCGACCTGCGCGCAGAGCGGTCTGGTGTGGCCTC